>NZ_JAMZIK010000044.1 GCF_024178315.1 Siccirubricoccus soli
GATCGCCGCCGGCGAGCTGCTGCGGGACGGCGCCGAGGCGGGAGAGCACGGTGCCGCCGAGCCCGGCGATGCGCATCTTCAGCCCCTTGAGGTCCTCGACCGAGCGGATCTCCTTGCGGTACCAGCCGCCCATCTGGGCGCCGGTGGTGCCCAGCGGCAGGCCCTTCACATTGTACTGGCGGAAGAG
The DNA here is from genome assembly GCF_024178315.1 of Siccirubricoccus soli. Lineage (GTDB taxonomy): Bacteria > Pseudomonadota > Alphaproteobacteria > Acetobacterales > Acetobacteraceae > Siccirubricoccus > Siccirubricoccus soli. The sequence goes on from NZ_JAMZIK010000044.1 coordinate 188, forward strand.
CTCGTCCAGCGCCTCGATGCCGCCGCCCTCGTACATCCAGGCATTCTGCTGCCGGGTGTTGAGGCCGAAGGGCAGGCCGGTGGCGAAGGCGAAGGCAGGGTTCTTGCCGGTGTAGAAGCTCGCCGTGGTGTGGCAGGCCTCCACCGTGCCGGCCTGTACGGCATCCAGCGCCTGCAGCGGCGGCACCACCTCGCCCGGGCCGAAGACGCGGATCTGGAAGCGGTCGTCGGTCAGCTCGGCGACGGTGCGGGCGAAGAGGGGGCCGGCGCCATGGATGGCGTCCAGGCTGCTGGGATAGCTGCTGGTCAGCCGCCAGCGCAGCGTCGGGGCCTGGGCATACACCACGGCAGGGGCGGCCAGCGGCGCGGCGGCCGCAAGGCCGAGCAGGGTGCGGCGAGACATGGAACGCTTCCTCCGGCAAATCGATCGGCGGCGGGAGGAACCACGGAACGCGTCCGGGGAAAAGGGGAGGATGCCTGACCTACCTGCTGTGCCAGGCCTGCCTGGCGGGGGGGTGGCGCGACGGTTCCGGGTGCGGCCCGCCGCCCCACCATCCCCCCTTCCGCCAGGCCTGCCAGGGGCAGCGCCGAGCCGAGGCTGTCGCCGCAGCCGAGCCCTGCATCTGCAACCGGTGGCGGAAGGCGGGCTTCGCATTGCCGGCCCGCACGCCCTGGCCCCGGAGGACGGCGCCCCCCTCGGGCAATGCGCCCGGCGGCATGGCAAGGCCGGCGAGGAGCAGGAGCACATCCGTTGGCACGGAACCTTCGACCGCCGCATGTGAAGCCGCATCGCAACGGCACAAGTGCCATCGCAGCGCGGGGCGAGGCGGCAGCGCAGGATGCCGTGCCCCCCCTTCTATTCCGGAGCGATGCGGAAGCGGCCAAGGCGGACCAGCGCATCCGCCAATGGCGGCGGCAGCAGGGCCAGGCCGCGCAGCAGCGCGCCGAGCGGCCAGGGCGTGACCACCCGGCCGCGTCCGGCGCGCAGGGCGCGGAGGATGCGCGCCGCCATAGCCTCCACCCCCACCTCCAGCGGATGGGCGCCGAGATAGCGGGCGCTCATCGCGCTTTCGAAGAAGCCGGGCGCGGCGACCAGAACCTGCAGCCCGGCCGGGCCGTGCGCCGCCCGCAGCGCCTCGCCATAGGCCCAGAGCCCGGCCTTGCCGGCGGAATAGGCGGCGCTGTCCGGCAGGCCGAGGAAGCCGGCGACCGAGCCGATGAGGAGGATTCGCCCCTCCCCCCGCGCCAGCAGCGCCGGCAGCATGGGCTGTACCAGGTGGATGGCGCCGAGCAGGTTCACCGCCACCACCTGCGCGGCGGCGGCCGGGCCTTCCGGCCGTCCCTCCGGCGTGGTGCCGGCGCTGAGCCCGGCATTGGCGATGAGCGTGTCGATCGGCCGCTCCGCCTCCCACGCCGCCAGCAGCGCGGCGAGGCCAGCGGGCTCGGCCACGTCCTGCACGCCGATCGCCACCTCGGCGCCCAGCGCCTCGCAGGCGGCGGCAGTCGCCTGCAGCCCCGCCTGCCCCCGGGCAATGAGGGAGAGGCGCCGGCCGGGCGCCGCAAGCTGCCGGGCCATGGCGGCGCCCAGCCCGCGGGAGGCGCCGGTGATGACCGCATGGCGGATCGGGCCGGGGCGGCTCATTGCCCGGCCCACCAGCCGGCGAGGAAGCGCGAGACCCGGGCGGTGAAGGCCCGCAGCGCCACCGGCACAACCGGGCGCGCCGCCGGGCGGGGCGGCGCCGCGGCCAGCCGCTCCACCAGCAGCTCCGGCGGGCAGGGCAGGCCGGTCACCGGGTCGAGGCAGCGGATGTAGAGGATGAGCGCGGCGGCGGTCAGTGCATCCAGGCAGAGGCGGCGGCCGCGGCGGGGCGGTGGGTCGCAGTCCTCGGTCAGCCCCCAGCCGGCATAGAAGGGCTGGCCATAGGTGGTGACGCGGAGGCCGCGCAGCAGCGCCTCGAACCCTGCGAGGGAGGAGATGGTATGGACCTCCTGCGCCAGCGGGTAGAGGGCGCCGATCGGCTCCTCCGGCAGCACATGGTCGGCCAGGGCGGCCAGCTCCGCCGGCGGCACGGTGCCGCGGCGCATGCCGCTGACCACGTCCGGATGCGGCTTGTAGAGCAGCACCGCCTCCGGATTCGCTGCCCGGACGGCGCGCAGCAAAGCGAGGTTGCCGCGGATGCGCCCGCCGCCGCGCCGCATGGCGGCGTCATCCTCCACCTGGCCCGCCACCAGCAGGACGCGCCGCCCCGGCGGCAGGTTCAGCCGGGGCGCCGCGCCGCCCAGGTTGTACTTGGTGATGTTCGCGGCGAGCAGCGCCTGGCGCAGCCGCGCCGCGCGGGCCAGCAGCGCTGCGTCGAATTCCGTGGTGGCGAGGAGATGCTCCAGCGCGCTCTCCCGGCCCGGCTCGAAATGGATGCCGCGATCGTCCAGGGCGAGGGAGGCGGCCGGCGTCAGCAGCACGCCGAGGCCGGCGGAGCGGATGAAGCCGTCCTCCACCTGCACCAGCGTCACGCCCGCCGCCTCCGCCCGGCGCCGCAGCCTCTCCGGCATCACCGAGGCCCAGACGGCCACCGCCCCACCCTCGCGCTGCGCGTCGCGGAGCGCAGCGCTGCCCCGCATGCGCATGCGCGGCGGGCCGGCGCTGCTGGCCAGGGCGTCGCGGATATGCCGGTGCTTGAACCACTCGATGCCGGTGCAGGCCCGGATGCGGCGGTTCTCCGCCTCCGCCCGCCGCCATTCGCCGAGTTGGGCAAGGCCCTGCTCCGCATTCCAGGCGCCGCCGCGGAAGGGGTCCACCCAGCACGTGGCAGCGAAGAGGGCGGCGAGCACCGCCTCGGCGGGCGGCCCCGCCCAGGGCGCGGCAGCGTGGTCCCGCAGCGGCACGCCTGCGGCCAAAGCGAGCAGGCCGAGCTCGTCGCCCAGCGCATGCAGCTCCGCCGCGAGGTCGAGCAGCGTCCAGGGCGCCAGCCGCTCCGGCCGCGTCCCTGGCAGCACGGCCGGCGCCGCGGCCGGGGCCCCCGGGCTGCGCAGCAGCAGCAGCGGGCG
>NZ_JAMZIK010000045.1 GCF_024178315.1 Siccirubricoccus soli
GGTCTCGGCTGTGCAGCCGATCTTCGCCGCGATCGAGCCGATGGCCGACCACTGCGAGGCGTGGTCGCCTCCGTGATCCAGCACCATCCGGACCGCCCGCTGCCTCACCTCAGGCGAAAATCGGTTCGACGTCTTCTTCGTCATGGCTCCAACCTCTCAAGGTTCGGAGCCTCCGGCAAACCCGGCGCGGTTCAGAGGGGTCAAGGCAGCGGTCCAGGCCGCCATCGTGGGAGCCGGGTACCGAGACCCGGAGGTGATCGCGAAGAACGACAACCGGAACGTCCAGTTCGAGGTCTGGTACCGCGCCCCCGAGGAGGTCGACGGCCCCCTGCGGCCGCACCTGCTGGTCGAGCTGACCTACTCGCCGCCGCGGCTGCTGACGGTGCGTCGGAGCGTGCGGTCCTTCGTCAACCTGGCGACCCGCACGGATGCCGAGATCGCCGACCTCGAGTGCGTGTCCATCGAGGAGACCGCGGCGGAGAAGCTGGTGTCCCTGACGCGTCGGACCGCCGGTGACCTCGAGGGGACCAAGCCCGACGCGCACGATCCCTTCCTCGTCCGCCACGTCTACGACCTGCACTGGCTGCTGGGGAAGGTGGACCGCCCGGCCGTCCTCCAGCTCGCCCGCGAGATCGCCTCCTCGGACGCGGAGCAGTTCGCGAGCTGGTTCCCGGCCTACCGGGAGGATCCGCGGGGCTGGACCAGGCGCGCGCTCGATCACCTGGAGCGGGACGCGGAGTGCCACGCCTCCTACACCCTGTTCCTCGGGCGGATGGTCTACGGCGAGCGGACGGCCTTCGAGGAGGCGTTCCGGTCCGTCTCCGAGCTCGGGACCGCCCTCTGGGACGAGGCTCCCTAGGAACCTCTGGTTGTCGCTTGCCAGCGTCGGCCCGAGCGTTCTCGCATGACGACCCGCACCTACAAGTTCGACCGGCGACCGGCTCCCGAGCTCCGCGACATCTTGTCGCAGAGGGCGGCGGGCTATGGCTTCGCGCAGATCGCCGACGCCTTCGGCGTCCATCGCCGGACCGTCTACCTCGCCATCGACCGGGCCGCCGACCGCGGCGAGCTGCCGCCCGCGCTGCTCTGGGTCCTCTTCCCCGAGGACGAGGACGCGCGGCGCCGCCTCTTCAGCCGCATCCGCTCGGCCCGGGCGCGCGGCGTCGAGGTGGCCGGGTGGGACCAAGTCGAGCGGGCGCGGGCGGCCTACGCGCGACGGACGGGTGCCTAGGGCGACAGGCTCTTGTGGCGGACGCTGGCGAGCCTCAGCCAAGTCTTCGGGGGCGTCCCAAATTCGTCGTCCCCGGTCGCCCCTTCCACCTCCTTGGGTCCGGCAAACAGGACGACGTTGGCTCCTTTCTTCCCGGTCGCGCTGCGGTAGCGCAGGCCGTCGATACGGCCACCTCGGAACGGGTAGTCCCGGAGGAACTCGGTGAAGACCTGGGTGGGGATGTAATCCACGTGGACCCGGTCGTTCCTGGGAACCGGCTGGACGATGATGCGCGCGAACTGGTGCAGGAAGCCCATGGTCAGGCGGTCCATGCGGTGGGTTTCTGAGAAGAAGCCGGGCACCGGCGGCAGGTCTGCAAGGTCGAGGAGGCGGATCGGGCGTTTCGTCTCGAAAGTCCCGACCGAAACTAGCTTCTCCCGCGTCTCCGCCGTGGCAAGTGCCGCATTCTCGGCGCCGTAGAACATCGGAATGCCGGGCGGATTCATGCGGTTTGACTGCAGGGCGTACTCAGGCGGCGGGGGACCCAGAGCGGCGGCCGTGGTGTGGCGCTCGCGCGCCTTGCGTGGCCTGGCGCGAAAGAGCTTGTAGCCCTTGCGCTCGGTCCGGATCAGCCGCTGCCGTTCGACGAGCCCGCAGACCTCGCTCAAGAACTCCAGCGGTGACCGGGTATCAGGATCTCTGTCCTTCCCTGAGTCGATGTTGTGGAAGAAGAAGCGACGGCTGTGCTTCACGACACTGCAAAACCGCCCCCACGAGGAACGGAGGCTGTCGTCGGGTTCGAGGACCAACCAGTCGTACTCGCACCACACGTCGTCCTCTAGCTCGCCGACCAGGTCTTCGCGGAGCCTGTTGTCACCATCGCGCGGCAGATCGAGGCCGATTGTCTCGAACAGGAGGTCGTAGGTGTCGGTATGCCAGCCCTGGTAACCACCCTCGCGGCTCTCATAGGGCAGCTGATCCACAGCCTTGCCGTAGAACTTCCCCATGCGCTCCTGGATGTACGCGGCGATCTCGCCGAGCGGGATTGTCGCAGCGTCCTTGCGGCCGCAGTAATCGCAACCCCGGGGGCCGCCGTGGGCCTTGATGACCTTCCTTAGGTCGTCGTCCTCGAAGCAGCGGGCGCAGACCGGCTGCTCACTACCATGAAACCTCAGGAAGCATTCGGGGTCGACCAGGCTCATCCGCCACCACTGTTGCATAGAGGGCCGGTCCACCCTGCCCAACGCGCCAATAGCCGCTTTCGAGAGCCAGATCATCTGCCGGAATGGGCCGACTACGGGCTCCGCGGCTGCCCGGCCCGTGATACGACGGCGCCGTGGAGCCGCTTCCCTTCCCGGCGTCGCTGCGCCTCGTCGCCGAGAACATCGCGCGGGGGCAGGACCACACCTCGGCCATTAAGGAGTTCGTCGACCATCTCGCCCGCGCCGTCGCGGCGGCCGGGTGGGCGGACGGGGATCCCACGCTGCCGGTGCCGCGCGCGGCCTTCGAGGAGGAGCCCCCGCTCCCGGACGTCCCGTGGCAGCGGGCGCACATCGGCGGCCTGGCGGAGCACCTCGCCCGGCTCGCAGGTGAGTCGCCGCCGGAGTGGTGCCTCGGCGACGCCTGGTTCCTGCCGGAGCCGATCGGCCGGACTGTCGAGGGGACGCCGCCCGAGCTGGCGCGGCGCGGTCTCATGTGCGGGCCGGTGCTGGGCAATCTCTGGACGCGGCTCGGCGTCAGGCCCCGCCTTCCTGCTTACGGAGCATGAGCAGCGCGCGCTGGGTGAGGGCAGCGACGCGGCGGTATTCCTCGAGGCGCTCGAGCAGTTCGTCGGCCGACATGCTGCAGACGGCGCCGTGGCCCGTGGTGAGCCCGTGCAGGCGTCCGTCGGCGTCGCGCCCGATCCATGCGGTCGGGTCGCACTCCCAGCCTGCGTAGAGGACCGGGAAGGCGAGGACGACCTCGAACCTGCCAACCAGGGCGCGGGCGGCTTTGGCCTGCTGGGCATCCATCGCGTGGCTGTCGGACATCTGGTGTCTCACCTGCTGGCCGCCTCGCCTCCCGTGGTCACGCCGCCTTGGCGGGCGCGACGGCCGCGGCCTTCCTGCCCTTCAGCCGAGCCAGCAGGCCCGGTTCCGCCTCCACCGCGGCCCTGATCCGCTTCAGCGCCGTGTCGGAGTAGCGGGGGTGCTTCGAGGAGCCGAACATGAAGACGTGCATGCAGTCCTTGTCGGTGTCCACCTTGAGGTGACGCCTCAAGAGCAGGGCCTCGTGCATGTTCGTCTTCAACAGCTTGGCCAGCTCGGTGGCCGAGAAGCGGAACCGGCGCTGAAGGTCCACCTCGCGCACGGCAGCCGCCTCCGTCGGGTCGTCGGCCGGGACGAAGCGCACCGGAGCTCCGTCACTACCCTTGGTAAAGCGGACCTTCACCTCGACGCCCTCGCCGGTGACCTGGGTCGCGAGACCGCCAAGACGGGGAAATACCTCCGAGCGCGGACGTCCGGCGCGTATGGCGCGCTCGACCCGGTCGATGTCGGCCTCGCTGAGCTCGATGTCGGCGACATGGCTCTCCATCGCCAGCAGAGTTCGGATGCGGCCGCGCGCGTCGTCCCGCTGCCGCTTGCCGGGCTTCAACAGCTCGCGGATCTGCCGGTACTCGCGATCCACCAGAAGGGCGAAGTCACTGGGCGGCCGCGTGGCGATGGGCAGCACCCTTGAGGGCAGATGGTCGGCGAGGGTGTCGCCAAGGGACCGCTTCAAGAGGTCGTCGAAGATGGTTACGAACCCGCGAGCGTGCAGGTATAGGATGTCCTCGGGCACCACGAGCAGCCAGTGCTGCTCCGCGTCGCGGAAGGCGTCCACCGCGCGCAGGAGACCGGCTTCCTCCTCCGTCAACTTGCAGTGCTGTCCCGCCAGGTTGAGGCACTTGGCGAACCCGATGCTCGTCCGGCTCTGCGGGTCGAACACGCGAGCGCCCTTCTGCACCAGGATGGCCTTCAGGAGCATCTCGGCCGAGTGCTGCAGGTGCAGTAGGACCGTGGTCACGCGGCCGTCCTCGTCGCAGCCGTTGAAGGCGGTCACCGCCCTCCGGAGCGAGCAGAGGGACTTCACCTTGAGTGTCCTGGCCTCGCGCTTGAGCTTCACCGAACTTCCCCGACGTCAGATTGCTTCAATTCACCAAGCGTGCCGGTCACCACCGCGAGCGCGTCCTCGAACTGCGCCTCGTCGCCGTCCTGCATGGCCTCCCTCGCCTCTGCCAGCGCGTCGCGCAGGTCGGCCAGCTTGGCGAGGACGGCGTCCACCCTGGCCTCCGCTGCCAGGAGCGCCGTCTGGGCCTCCGGCACGGCGCCGAGATCGAAGGCCAAGCGGGCCACCTCGGCCAGCCACGGCAGGCTGCCCCTCGGCCAGACGTCCTCGCCGACCTTCAGCACGCGCGCTGCGCGGTCCACTGCCTCCGGCAGGTCGGAGGCGTCACGGGGCGCCCGCGCCCGCAGGGCGTCGGCTAACTCATCCCAATCCTCGTGATTCACGTCCTAGAACCTTCGGCTTCGGCAATCCCCGGTTGCCGGAGGAGTAGCGCGGACCTCAGCGCAAGGACTCGCCGAACTTTTCCGACCTCAGGCGGTGCCGATGAGGCGGGTTTTCTTCGGCGGTGGGGAGGGCCGGAGGATGATTCCTTGGGGGACAACCTCAAACTGGGCGGCCGGATAGACCGACCGCGCCAGCTCAAGAGACTCGGCGAACGGTGCCTTGAAGTGTTTCAAGGCGGTGACGCCGTGCCCGAATTGCGCCCGCAGGGCGGCCCAGGAGATGGGCGTATCCTCATCGAGGGCCGGGAGGCGGTAGCAGAGCCACAGGTAGACATCGAGTGCCAGGGCCGAGTTGCGGATCCGCCCCACCGCGTCGCGGTCGATGACCACCGGATGCCGCTGGAGGCTGTCGTAGTACGCCTGCGAGAGCCGTAGCCGCCGGATGAAGGGGCGTCGGCTACTATCGGTGTCGTACTCGAAAGCTTCGATGATCCGGTCGTTTATAACGAAGCCCTTGGTATCGGAGCCGATGCGGAATGATACCCGGCAGCGGGCCAGTCTCTCCATCTGCTCGAGCACAGAGTCGGCGACCTTCCCGCCGTCCGGAAGCCCAAGACGCCGTAGGACGGCGTAGGCCGTTGTCCCGAGTTCGATGTCGCGGCTGCCGCGCTCAAGGCAGTCGCTGCCGATCGCAACCTGGATGAGACGGGCGTAGGCGCCAAACGGGACCCCCACCTGTCGAAGGCTGCCGTCGTCCATCGCCTTGGAGCCACCCTCGACGACGATGGCCGCGTAGTGGGTATCGATGCGCCAGGCGTGTTCGGCTTGTCCCTTGGGCTTGCGGAAGGGGAGGCCCAGCAGGCACCAGCCGCTGTAGACATAGCCCGCGGCGCCCTCTTGCGCCCCCGTTGCTGCGAGCGCCTCGGCGGTTTCGGCGGCGGCCATGATGATGCGGGGGCCACGTGGACCCGCGAGCAGGTCAACGGGTGCCCGGCGCCCTGGTTCGGGCAGCGTAGCCATGGCGTAGACCGCAGCCCCCTTCCTGCCTCCTTTCTCTCGCAGGATGTCATGCACGGTCGCGTCGGCGCCAACCGGAGCGGGATCCAACACTGGATCCTCTCCCGGGAACAGGTCGATCTGCCCTTGTTTGTTGCGCCCTTGAGCCATGCTGCTCAACTTGCCGGGCCCAGTGGTCTCCCGGGAAGACCGAACTTTCCCGACACGGCGCCGAACCTTCCCGACCCAGGGCAATGAAAGGGTTAAGATAGATTCCCATTGATAGTATGTCCGCGAAAGTTCGGCGTATAACTCTCCCAAGTTGCTGAATTCGCCGATTTCAGGCCAAATTGACAGGTCGGGATGGTTCGGTGGTCTGGCCGGGGTTCGGCTCCCAGCGTTACGATCGACCTGCTGTGTGGTTCTCGGGGTCAAGCCACGAGGTCGGAAAAGTTCGGCCCGCGACTCCGAGGAGCGACTCCAGCGGGAGGAAGCAGGCTCCGGCCGACACAAGAAGGGCGGTCGGGAGAGATCGGCGCCGGTTGGCGCTCAGGTTTCGGGGTGCCCCGCCCCGGCCGGTGGTCGGGAAAGTTCGGTACGTGGTCGCCGGTGATGAGTGAGGTGCACGGCCGAGCTGCGGCTGGACGGACCGGCGAAGCGTGGAAAGTGCGCCTGCCAGCATTGCGGCCACGTCAACCGCTTCCCGAGGTCCGACGCCGGGCCGCCCCGCCACCGGCCGTTCGCCATCGAGTACTACAACTCGGAGCGCAAGGCGGAGCACAGCGGCCGCTTCTTCAAGAGGCCGGACGAGGCCGACCTGGCCCAGGTCGCAGAGGCCGAAGCCCGATGGTCGGCCGCGGAGCCGCGCTTCGTGCCGGAGGACGAGATCCTGCCGGGCGACGAGACTGACCGGCTGCACCGCTGGGGCTACGCGCGGTACCGGCATATGTTCAGCGCCCGGCAGCTTCTGGGGCTCGAGGCGAGCTGCCGCCTCATCGCGGGCGTCGAGGACGAGCGGGTGCGCCACGCGCTGGCGACCAACCTCTCGGACCTCCTGCGCTACCAGAACCTGCTCTGCCGCCACTCCCCAATGCGGTGTTTCGGGCCTGGATCACGACAACCCGGAAGGCCGAGGAGGCTCTCACCCTCAACTACCTGCCCCCCCCGCGACTACCCTGTCAGCTGCTACCGGCCCGACCTGCTCTGCGCACGACCGGACGACTGGCGATTTGTCGAGGTCAAGGGACCCGGTGACGCGCTCCACTTCCGGCAGGCGAACTGGCTGCTGCACCGACGCGATCCGGCATGGCCTTTCGAGATCTGCATGCCGGTAAAGGGGCTGCAAGAGGCACGCTTCGCTGCCGACGAGATAGGGCCGGGTCCCGCCTTCGCTGTCGCCTGCGCGGAGAAGCTTGAGGAGCACCAGGATTTTCTTACCGGGATCAGCATGTTCGGGTTGACCGGTAAGGATCTGGTCGCGGCCGAGGACCGAAACGCGGCGTCCATCGTCCGCGACCGTCGGCGGCTCTGGGCTGGATTGGTCGCCAAGGGCCATGACCCGAGGTCCCTGACTACGCTGCGGAGCGGACGGCTGATGACCGTGCTCGATTCGCACTGGCCGCCCGAACTGACGGGGGCCGACATGGAGCGCATGGCGCAGAGGGCGGCGAAGCAAGCCAAGAACAAGAAGAGGATAGCGGCCCACAACCGCCAGAGCGCGCGAGCATCGCGGAGGAAGTGACGGGATAGGTCTGGTTCGGCAGGCTTCCTGTGGCTCGCAGTGCCCGTGGAAGGCGAACGGCGGCCGCAGCGGCACGCATGGGCCACCTACGTCCGCGTCGCCCCCGGAATTCAGATGCCACAGTGGCGAGAGGAGTGCTCAGCCAGTCAGGAGATGCCCGTGTCAGCGCCCGCAGCGCCCCCTCCCCCTTCGGCGTCCCTGCCGAAAGGGTGGGGTGGGGCTCTCAAGAAAGCTCAGGCGCCCGACGCGCGGATCATCTCGACGAGGCGGCGGAACTCGGCATTCGCCGTCGCTCCCTTCCAGGCGTTGGCGAATTTGCAGACGAGCTGCAGGTTCCCGGCCTCGTAGTGGCCGTCGGAGTCGATGCGGTCGAGCGAGTAGCAGAGGGCCGGGTCGTCGCCACCGTCGAGCTGCATCTCGAGGCCGGTCAGGGCGCACAGCCCCTCCTGCGCTTCCATCAGGGCGCCAATGTGGTTCTCCAGCGCGAGCTGCGTCGGGAAGCGGACTTCCTTGTCCTTGCGCGTCGTCGTGACGATGGCGCCGCTCTGCGCCGCGGTCGCCATGGCGGTCATCGCCATGCGGATGATCGTCTTCTTCCGCGCGTCGGCGTAGGTGACCGGCGACTTCTTCGCGCGCTCCTGCTTCGACTTCCAGTCCGCGCGGCCGTGCCACGCCGACAGGTCCTCGCCCTCGATGAGCGCGATGGCGTAGGCGGCGTTGTCGGAGCCGAGGCACTGGAAGGTGCCCTCGGTGAACAGGAACTCCTTCGCGCGCGGGTGCAGCGCGTCCCAGCGGAGCGGGCGTCCCTTGCTGTCGCGGTCCGACCAGCCGGTGCAACGCTTGTGGTAGACGACGACCTTGCCCGTCGCGTTCCCCTTGCGGGGCTTGGGGTCAACGATGACCTCGCGCTCCGGCTCGGCGCCGGTCGAGCGGGTCCACCAGAGCTCGCCGCGCTGGCGGTGGATCCAGACGTCGCCGTCGGTCTCGAAGAGCAGGTCGTTCAGGTTGTACCACCGGCTCGCCACCGGGCGCGGGACCGTGATGCCGCCCGCCGTCTTCAGGTGCTTCCGGGCGTAGGCGATGTAGCCTTGCCGGTTCCTAGCCTCCCAGAAGCGGTGGATCTCCTCGTCGTCGAGGACCGCGATGGTCCCGCGGGACAGGCAGGCAGGCCAGGCGAAGTTCTCTTTGCCGAAGTTGGCGATGAATGTGCGCATCAGCTCGGGACGTTTCGGGGAACGTCCTTCTTACCGTTCGTCCCCCCGGCCGTCAGCACGCGGCCCAGGCTCTTTCCATCGCGGCCGCCCAGCTCGTCTCCTCACCCCGGACCTCCACGCCTTCGCCACGGACCGTCCAGCTCCACCGACCTGCCCCATCCGGCGCCACGGCGAGCTCCCGGCCGCCGTGCGACAGCCGCCAGCCGGGAGGCGCCTCCGCCCAGGCGAGGTAGTCGGCCAGGCCAGCCTCGCCGCGCCGCTCCCAGCCGACCGGGAAGCCGACCGGCTCCCAGCGCGGCGCCGCGCCCCCTGCCCCGTGCCCGTCCATCGCCCCGCCCTCCCCTATCCTCGCGTCGTTCCCGATTCCCTGGCCCGATCGTTCTGTGCTACTGCGGCTGTGTCCAGGAAACCCGATTCCCGGACACGGGGTCGGGGGACGGGATGGCGGGGGATCTGCGTGAGAGCGTGGTCGAGCGCATGCTGGCCCGCGGCGCCAGCCGGGAGGCTGGTCGCGGCCGAGCTGGTGATCGACGCCACCGTCATCGACCGGCAGAAGCGGGCCCGCGCGCTGGGGCTGCTGGACCCGAACGAGCCCGGGACGGTCGCGTCCTGGGTGCGCGCCGAGCTCATCCACGCGGCCGCCTTCGGCAGGCGCTGGGGCAGGATGGACGAGGCCACGCTCCGGCACGCTCCGGGAGGAGTTCGAGCGGGCGCTGGCAGAGGCGTTCGGGGGTGCTGATGGCGGGTGATGAGGCGGTTGACCTGAGCCGCGTCTTGGCGCTGCGGCAGATGGCGTTCACGGACGAGGAGATCCGCGACCTTCTGGACGTGGACCCGGCGGACGTGGTCCGGAGTGCCCTCGCCGCGTGGCAAGCGGGGCGGATGGCGCCCGAGCGCACGGTCGCCCTGACCGGTGCCGCGCACGCGCTGGAGCTCTACGCGCTGGCCGCGGAGCACGGTGTCGCGGTCGCCATCCGGCCCTCCGACCGCGACGCCGCCACGGCGCGCGCGGTCCTCGCCGCGTGGGGGCAGGGGTGAGCGTCGGTCGCCCAGATGCCGAGGCGGTGAACGACAGGGCCAAGCTCGTCATGCACCGCGCCGTCGCGCGCGCCATGGCCGACCCTGGCCGCGCCGGTGAGATCCTCGCGGCCGCGCGCCTCTGGATGGGCCGCCTCGCCGAGGAGGGACGCATCCACCGGGACTTCGAGGAGTGGGACAGGCTGCTCGGGCTGCCGCCGGACAGGCTCCGGCGCGAGATCACCCGGCGCGGGGAGCGCTGGGACGCGCTGCGCTCGACCTCGCCGCTTTCCGTGTCGCTGCCGTGCCTCCGCGACGAGGCCCTCCGGCGTCGTATCTGGCGCAAGGCCCGGATCGGGGTGGCGGCGTGACCCGCGCCTTGACGCGCACCGGCGCGGCGGGCGGCCTGCCGTCCACCGGCGCCGAGCTGGCCCGCGAGAGCGTCGAGAAGGCGGCCGGGTTCGCCGAGGCGTCCCGCGCGGCCGCGACGCGCCACGCCTACGAGCGGGACTGGGCGCTGTTCCAGGCGTGGTGCCGCGAGGTCGGCGTCGAGCCGCTCCCGGCGGACGCGCGCGCGGTGGCCTCGTTTCTTGGCTGGCTGGCCGGGCGCGGCCTCGCGCCCCTGACCGTCGGCCGCCGCCTCGCCGCCATCGGCTGGGCCCACCGGCGGGCGGGCCAGCAGGCGCCGCAGAAGGGCGAGGGCGCCGCCGTCATCCTCGAGGTCATGGCCGGAATCCGCCGGTCGCGCGCGACCCCGCCGACGAAGAAGGCGGCCGCCGACGCGGACATTCTCCGCGACGTCCTGCGCGCCATCCAGGGCGACGACCTGCGCTCCGTGCGAGACCGCGCCCTCATCGCCTTCGGGATGGCCTCGGCGCTCCGGCGGTCGGAGATCGTGGCTCTCGAGGTCTCGGACGTCGCCCGCGTGCCCGAGGGGCTGCGCGTAGCCGTCCGTCGGTCGAAGGCCGACCAGGAAGGGAAGGGGGAGACCATCGCCATCCCGGAGGGCCGCCGCCTGCGCCCGGTCGCGCTGCTCGAGGATTGGATGGCCCGCGCGATGGTCGAGGACGGTCCCCTGTTCCGGCGCCTCGACCGCCTCGGGATGCCGACTATGGACCCGATGTCGGACCGCGCCGTCGCGCGCGTGGTGAAGGCCCGCGTCGAGGCGGCGGGCTACGACCCCGCGGACTTCGCCGGGCACAGCCTGCGGGCCGGGTTCCTGACGGCGGCCGCGCGTGCTGGCGCCTCCATCTTCAAGATGCGCGAGGTCAGCCGCCACAAGAGCCTCGACGTCCTGTCGGGATACGTCCGCGACGCCGAACTGTTCCGCGACCACGCGGGCAAGGATTTCCTGTGAACTCTGCACCACTCGACCTGGAGGCGCCCGCCAGCTGGCCGGAGGTCCTCCGGGCATACCTGGCCCAGCACCATGACTTCTTCCTCGACTGGGAAACCAAGCGCGAATGGGCCACCGGAGCGGGATACGACCGCGCCGTGTATGGCCTCGAGTCCCTGCTGCGGCAGTACTCGCTTGTCGGCTGGCACTGCACCCGGCTGACCGAGGACGAGATCGCTCACATTCGCTCAGGCGGCATGCAGCCAATGGATGCCGCGATGCTCGAGCGGAGGTTGGACGCCGTGGTTGCGGCCGGTCTCCTGACCGAGACCATGGCCGGGAAGCTGAAGGCCAGGCATCAGGCGCGTGAGCCGTCGAGAGCCGGACGTGTGTGGTTCTGCTTCTTCCCGCCCCGGCACGCCGGAGAGTTGGGCATCGGCCGGTTCTTCCGACACTGGGGAGGGGAGGCCCTCTACAACTCCCACGAGGACGACCCGGAAACGGGCGCAGCGCTGCGGAGCGTGGGAGTGCCTTGCGTCATCGAGGCGCTCGTCCCGCTGTCGAGCCTGGGGAGCCTGGGGTTCCTGCCGGAGAAGATCGCCCGCAGGCACCTCATCGCCCACGGCCACCAAACCGTCGAGCCCATCGACCACGAAGGGGCCATAACGAGCCCCTTGGAGGCGGCCAGAATCCGGAGGACCGCGCTGTTCCCGTCACGCAAGTTTGGTGAGCTGACCGGCTGCGACGGGTGGAGGGCGCCAGTCGCCGGGTGAGGTCGTCTGCAGACTGGAGGCCGCACCCAGGCCGCCTGCGCGCCCTAGAATTGGATCGGCCCGCTACGGGGAGCACGGCGGGCCGAGTTGTCCTTCACCCTTGAAGAACCAGCGCGGCGTTCGTCGGGCCTGCTGTTGTCCAATAGTCTAGGTGAACCGGAGGCAAGTCAAGGCACCTCGCGCACTTTCCGAGGGTTCGGGGGCAGCGGCCGGATCGTCCCGCCGGGCGGCGCGGTCGCCGCCGCCTCCTCGAGAGAGATAGGCTCCATCCGCCCAACGGGGGTCCCGCAGTCCGGCAGGGCGCACCGCGCCTCCTCCGGCCCTGGACGCGCCCGGCCCAGCTCGGAGGGCGCGAGCACCCCGTAGACCCGGCCGCAGCGGCACCGCACGAAGCGCCTGCCCGCCGCCCGCGCCGTCATGCTCCCTCCTCGAGCCACCAGGGCTCTGCCCTGCCGAGGCCGCGCACCCGCACGCCGCCCGGCAGCTCGTCCTCGTAGGACCGGTGGTGGTGGCCGTGCACCACGAGCCGCGCGCGGGTCCGCTCGGCCAGCCGGTCGATGGCCCCAAAGCCGTGCTGGTGGCAGCTCGGCGCCTCGTGCGTGACGAGGACGTCGAGCCGAATGCCGTCGAAGGCGGCCTCGACGTCCTCGGGGAAGATGGTCGTCGTGTGCCGGAACGGGACGCCCTTGCGCCAGCGCTCCTGCGGCCGCAGCGCGCGCAGGTACTCGGCGCGCGAGCGGATGCGCGGCTCCGGCTCCCCAGCGTCGTCGCGCGGCCCCTTGAGCGGGTACCACACCTGGCCCCGGAACACGCCGCCGAGGCCTCCGACGATGCGGCCGCCCGCGTGGTCCCAGCGGGCGTGGATGTTCCCGGCCGTGTGGTCGTCGAAGAGGTTCGCGTGCCAAGCGTGGTCGTCGCTCTCGTGATTGCCGGGGATCCAGAGGACGCGGATGCCCCCGGCGAAGACCGGCGCGATGGTCTCCCGCAGCGGCCTAGACAGGTCGCAGTCGCCGAGCAGGACGACGGCCGACGGTCGGCGGTCCGAGCAGGCCGCGAGCAGTGGTCGCCACTCGCCGTGCGGGTCTCCGTAGAACAGGATGGACATGGTGCGCTCTCCTGCGCGGCGTTCGGGGTGGATCGCGTGGGACGCCCCACCGCCGGACGTGGAGGGGGCGCGTCAGTCCTCGGGACCGGCTATTCGCTGCCGCTCGTCGGGGGCGGGGAGCAGCGCCCGGCCGCCGCCGCGCTTCTTGGCGCCGAGGAGGTAGCGGACCTGCTCGACGGAGAGGCCGGTGTCCTCGGCGATCTCGCGGAAGGTGCGCCCCTGCGCACGCATCTCGCGCATGCGCGCGAGGTCTTGCTCGCCGACGCGGTAGGCCAGCGGCAGGCGGGCGCGGAGCTGCGCGATCTGGGCGCGCAGCTCGGCCAGGTTGCCGCCGTCCATCTCGGCCACGGCCTCCAGCGCGGCCGCTGCGGCCGCGTCGAGCACGGCGCCGGAGACGTCGGCGACGAGGTTCGGCCGGAGCGCGCGCAGGCCCTCGGCGACGACCCGCCCGAAAGGCAGGCCCCGGCGGTCCTCCGGGCCGGTGCGCACGACGGCGAGCGCGAGCGCGCGGCTGACCCGGGCGATGCGCTCGCGGCGCCGGGCCGGGTTCTCTCGCACCCGAACCGCCGTCGTCGCCACTGCTGGCCCCTGATCCGCCATGCCGTTCCCCGCCGCGCACCGCGCGCCTGCGCGCTCCCCGTGCGGCGCGCATGTTGCCCGCATGCGTCGAACCGGTCAAGCAGTGAAACCGTGTCAAACGGGGGCGTCGTATGCGTGGATGGTCGACAGCCTTGAGCAGCCCACACAGGAGCGCAGCGTGCCAAGACCCAGGTCGAAGCCGCTGGGCGACAGGAAGTCGCCGCTCTACATGGTCGCGTGGCGCGACGGCGCGGGGGCTGCCGTCCGGCACAAGGGCATCTTCGTGTCGCGCGACGCCGCGCTCGCCTTCGTCTTCGGCCACCTCGTCCCGCCCGGCGCGACGCTCAGGATTGAGGACGACCGGCGCTACCCCGGCGCCTTCGCCGTCCTCGAGGGTGTCTCGCCTCAGGAATGGTGCTGCGCGGTCTACCGCGCCAAGCGCGCCCACCTGGCGCGGGCGCTGTTCGGAGACGACGGTGACACGGAGCCCAAAGAGTGCGCCACGCGCGCAACCACGACTTGAGAGTGCGCGTGGCGCACCGTATCGTCGTCAACAGAGACGTCCATCGAAGCAGAGGAGCACCGAGATGACCGCCGCCGAGTTCAAGGTCTGGAAGAAGCGCAACCGCCTGACGAATCAGAGCGCGGGGGCCGTCTTCGGCCTCTCGACCCGGTTCATGGCCGACCTCTCGGCCGGGACGCGCGGCATCCCCGCCTACATCGAGGCCGCCTGCTCCGCCTGGGACGCGGGATGGCGCCCGAGCGACATGGCGGACGCGGCCGAGGCGGAGGCCGAAGAGGCCGCCTGAACCCTGCGGGGGAGCGATGGGCGAGCGAAGGGGGCGGGCCAGTGGCCGCGCCCCCTTTCCTTTGCCCGCGCCGCGCCGTGTCGGCACGGCAGGCTACGGCATCCAACCGTGCCCATACGGTGCGGCACCGTGCGGCCACGGCATCGCACGGCATCCTGCCGTAGGGGCGATCCGCCGCCCCGGTGGCCCGGGGGCTGTGAATCCGGCCCGCTGGCCAGTCACGGGATGTCATACGATGTCATACACGGATGGGGAGTAACGGGGGGACGACGAGGAAGGGCCTGTGAATCCGTGAATATCCAGCCGTCGCAGCTGTGCGGCCGACACTTGCCGGAACCCGAAATGCCGCCTAATTTGCTGACCCGCTGTGCCAACGGAGGGTTTCGATGTCGAAGCCGAAGAAGACCGGGACGGCCGCCCCGTCCCGGGATCCGAAGCAGCCCGTCGACGAGACGGGATCCGACGACCTCGAGGCCGTGCTGGCGAAGGAGGGTTCCGAGGATCCGATGGAGCGCAAGGAGTTCCACGACCTCCGCGACCGCGCCGCCTACGTCGCCGTCACCGGCGCGTTCCCGACGCATCTCAGGCCGCACAGCGTCCGGCTCCTCCGCCAGGCCGTCGAGTACTCCCGAACGCCGACCGCCATCGACGGCGACTCCGGCGCGCTGACCGTGCGGCCCGACGTCCGCCGCCGCCTGCGCCTCGACGAGCACCCGATGGTCGTGGCCGCGAAGAGGTTCGTCGCCGAGGGCTACCGTATCGCCGTCGCGCGCGAGCCGACGGCGCGGCGCCCGTTCGGACGCGCCTGGCTCTACCTGCCGCTCGACGAGACCCGCGCGGTCCGGGTGACGGTCCACGCCAACGGCGCCGCCGCCGAGGGCTGGGCATGAGCCCCGTGTTGACAATGTTGTCTCGGCCCCGAGCCGTCGCCTGCCTTGCGATAAGCGGGCGGAGCATACGCGCGGGCGGTCGCCCGCCCTCTCCGAAGCCCCGAACGACACCCTGAACGGACGGCCGCCGCGCTGTCCCGGAGGACAGCATGGCCGACGACACCTCCCGCTTCGCTAATCCGGGCGCCTCGCTCTGGCGCCGCGCCTTTCCCGACCTCGCCGAGTTCAAGGCGTGGCGCATCTCCGCCACGGAGACGCTGCGCCTCGGCCGCCGTGCGCTCGTTGTCGATTACGACGACCCCGACATTGTCGCCGCGAGCGCGGGCGAGCACGACGGCTGGACCCGGCTCGCGCGGAGGGTCTCGTCGAGCCAGACCCTCGACGCCGCCGAGAGGCACGAGCTGCGCGGCTCCTGCCTGTGGCACGCGATCCGCTGCGGCGACACGTTCTTCCACGCGGAGGTGGCGCGGATGCTCGACACGCTGCCGGATGGGCAGGGGGACGAGCAGACCTTCACCCTCGCGGCGATGCACCGGGACCGTGCCGATGACCTCTGGAAGCAGGAGGCCGGATGCGCCATCCCCGCGGCCGATGACGCTCTGGCGGCCTGGCGCATCGTCGAGCCGGGCCCGGGGGGCCAGGAGCTGGCGACCGCCGCGATGGACGCGGCCCTCGACCGGTTGCAGGACGTCCTCCGCGAGCACGACACCGACCTGGGCGCCCCGGACCCCTTCATCCTCGCGGCCGGAGGGGACGCGGACGCCTGGCTCCGTCTGGCCGAGAGCGCGCACCACTGCGCCATCATGAAGGGCCGCCGCCCCGGCCACCTGGTGGACGACATCCGTGCCCTGTTCGACCTCGCCGGGACGTGCTGCTGGCTGGCGACGCGCCGCGGCAGCGCGCAGGCCCCGACGCACCTCGCGGTCTTGCTGAACCAAGTCGAGGAGGAGCGGCGGTCGCCCGGCCACGACCGGCTGCTCTCGGCCATCCTGCTCAGGGCTCCGGGGCTATCCGAGCCCGGCGCCCTCGGGAACCTCCTCCCCGAGGCCGTCCGCCGGTCGCGCGGCGCCGCCGACACCATGGGGATTGCCGACCTCGGGTCGCCGCCTGAGGAAGACGAGGCTCCCTCCCCGCCGCCCTCGCCTCCGGCGCCCGACCTCGGCGACCACTGCCCCGAGGACGAGGACAATTCCCCCGAGGCCGTCGAGGCCCGCCTGGAGGCGGTCTTCGGGCGCGCGGCGCGCGGGAACGGACCGACCAGGCGGCGTCCCAGGCCCACGATGCGGGTGGCCCCGGACGGACTTGGCGCCGCGGGCGAGGAGAAGCGCCTCCGCGACCGCTTCTCGAAGCTCGGACGCCCGATGACCTTGCGTCCGCTCCCCCCGGCCTCGGCCCTCGCCGCGGAGCTGCTGGTGGAGTTCCCCTGGGCCGTGCCGGTGGTCGAGCGCCTCCGGGCCGACCTTGTACTCGCCGAGCGCATGGGCGGCGCGGCCTACCGGCTGCCACCGCTCTGCATCGTCGGCGGCCCCGGCACTGGCAAGAGCCGCCTCGCCACCCGCGTGCTCGAGCTCGCTCGGCGCCACGGCGGCGTGGCCGGAGCGATGGTGCCGGTGGCGGGCGGCGCCGACAGCAAGTCGATCGGGCCGACCGCGCGCGGCTGGTCCACCTCGACCCCCTCGCTGCCGACCTGCCTCATCGCAGACGCCGACTGCCCGAACCCGGTCGTCGTCGTGGATGAGATCGACAAGGCCGGTGGCTCGGCGGAGAACGGGCGCCTCGCCCAGGTCCTGCTCGCGATGACCGAGCCGACGACGGCCGAACGCTGGTTCGACGAGGGCCTCGGCGCGGCCGTGGACCTGTCCCGGGTGACCTGGCTCTTCCTCGCGAACGACCGGTCGAAGATCGACCCCGTGCTGCGGACCCGCCTCCGCTTCGTCGGGATGCCGGGCCCTCGGCCGGAGGACTTCGACGCCATCCTGGCCGGGACGCTGGCGGACATCGCCTGGGAGTTCGGGGGCGACCCGCGGCACTTGCCCGAGCTGCCGCCGGAGGCCCTGCGGGAGATGCGCCGCGGCTTCGCGGCCGGGCGGCTCTCCGCCCGCTCCCTTGCCTGGGTTGTCCGCCGGGCGGTCGAACTGGCAGCCGAGGCGGAGGCGGGTGCCGTCCGCCATTGAACCCGTATCAAGGAAACGCGCCCGTTGCTCGCCACCTGGCCGAGAGGAGGCAGAAGTCGAGGTGCCATTCTTGTAGGGGCGGTGCGTCGAGCAAAAATTGTTGCGCAGATATGGAGTCGGAAAGAGCCGGAGGCGGGCTTCCCTCTCTGGCGCTCCGTCTAGCGGGCTACCGTTTCACGACCACCTCGACATTCCTGGTTGACTTTGCGACCTGGAGATGATTTCTATCTGACCCTCTCAACCGAGTAGAGAAACATGGTCCTCCTCACCGGGCAGATATCGGCGCGCTGACACCCCGCTCCGTCGGGCAGTCCCGCTCGGCGGCATCTGCGCCAATCCCCGGAGGACCATTCCAATGCCCCACTGCCATCTTGGTGCGGTCGCGCCCCGCGCGACTCGCATCCTGCCCCATGTGCCCCGACCCACGCCGCTGTTCGCGGAGCCGTCCTTCGCCGTCTGGTGCACCGAGGGTAGCACCGCACACCCTGGACCGAAGCTTTGGTCTGCCTGGCAGATCATCGGCGCCAACTTGTGGCCCGCAATGATTTCCGAAGCGCGGTGGTGGTCCGACGCGAGCACGGAGCGCTGCGTGTGGGCCAGCTGCGCCGCCGCGGCGTTCTTGTGCGGTCTTGGCCTCCGGGCCGAGGTGGTTTCGGCGGGCCTGCAGGTTTACCTCGCCGGGCCGGGCGGCATCACCGCACCCGGCCTGTCGCTCGGCCATCCTGACCCGAGCACGGGCCACCCTGGGCTCCACAATGTGGTGCTCATTAGCGAAGGCCGCCGCAGGTGGCTGCTGGAAACCTCCGTGTGGCAGACGCACCGGTCCCGCTTCGGAGACCTACCCGACCTGATGCTGGCCGAAGTGCCGCCGCAGACGCCCGGGTTGGGGTTGTTCCGCCAGCACTTCGAGCGGTTCGGCGCTGAGTTCGTGGCCGCGGTCACGGACGCCCGGCCGGGAGGCGCGGTCGGCTTGGGCTGGGGGCTGATGCGAGCCCGAACGGAGTGGCGCACCGGACCGGATGCCCGCCCGGAGCGCGCGAGGGCGGTTGCCAGAAAGCTCGAGGCCATCCGCGCCGGACGGGCGCGCTTGGTGCCCGTCTGACGAAGGAGGCGGCGGCGGGGTGGGTAGCGGCTACCCCCCCCGCCCGCCTTTGGCCCGGCGACCAACCGGAGCTCATCGCGTCGGTCTCATCCATCTCGCCTGGATTTCCCGGTGTACGTTACTTAATTGCAACATAAGTTCTGGCCGCTCTCGGATTTGGCAGTTCCGAAGTCCGATCAGCTACTGGCACCCTGCGCACCATGGGAACATCGTCGGCCCGCTCGAGGCCGCGCTCAACATCGGACTGACCCTTTGGATGCTGGTCCGCTTCCGCAGCGCTCCGGCCCGGGCGGCGCTGGTAATGGTGTTGCTCGCCTAAGTTGGGACCCTCGCCTACTTTGCCCGGACGTTCGCGCAATGACATGCCCGGCATTCGGTCAGCGCATTCTCATTGATGCCTCGCCCATCGAGGCATAATCTCCCGATATGTCCGAGCAGTCGCCCGCCCTCCGCGCCGTCCCCCGTCCGTCGCCGGACTTCACGGACCGCGCCTACTGGGCGGGGACCATCAAGATGGCCCTCAGCCGGTTCTTCGTGCTGCGCACGCTCAGCGACGGCCCGGCGCATGGCTACGAGATCGCCCGGGACGTCGAGCGCATCACGAACGGCTGCTGCTCACCCTCCGAGGGCGCCCTCTACCCGACGCTGCGGGAGTTCGAGCAAGGCGGCTACGTGACCTCGGAGACCGAGGTCGTCTCCGGCCGCGAGCGCAAGGTCTACACCCTGACCGACAAGGGCCGGGAGGCGCTCCGGGTCGGCCTGGAGGCGTGGATGGACGCGACCGGCGCCCTGATGGAGACCGACCGCGTCGCCAAGGCCCGCAAGGACAAGGGGACCGCCTGACCGTGCTGAGCGTCCTTTTGTCATCATACATCGCCCATCGAGGCATAAGGCAGAAACGGAGGACCTGACATGAGCTCGTGCTGCTCCAGTAATCGGCGCCCGGAAACGTCGAGCGCCGTCCGAGCCAACTTCAGCTCGCTGCCAGTCGCCGTCATCGGCGGCGGCCCGGTCGGACTCGCGGCGGCGGCGCAGCTGCTCGAGCGCGGGCTGGAGCCGGTCGTCCTCGAGGCCGGTGCCTCGGTCGGCACGGCGCCACTCGCCTGGGGCCACGTCCCCATGTTCTCGCCCTGGCGCTACAACGTCGACCGGGCGGCCCGCGCCCTGCTCGGGCGGCACGGATGGACGGCGCCGGACGCGGAGACCTTCCCGACCGGCCGCGACCTCGTCGAGGACTACCTGGCGCCGCTGGCCCGCCTGCCGGAGCTGGCACCACACCTGCGCCTCAACACGCGCGTCACCGGCGTCGCCCGGCTCCGCGCGGGCAAGGTCCGGGATGCCGGGCGCGAGGAGCAGCCCTTCGAGGTGCGGTTCGAGGACGCGGAAGGAAACGAGGGCCGAGTCCTCGCCCGCGCGGTCATCGTCGCCTCGGGCACCTGGGGCAACCCGAGCCCCGCCGGGTCCTCCGGCCTGCCCGCCATCGGCGAGCGCGAGGCGGCCGACCGGATCCGCTACGGCATGCCCGACGTCCTCGGGACCGAGCGCGCCCGCTACGCGGGCAAGCGAGTCCTTGTCGTCGGCTCCGGCCACTCCGCCATCGGCACCCTCATCGACCTCGCCTCCCTCGCCGGGCAGGCGCCCGGCACGGCCGTCCTCTGGGCCGCGCGGAGCACGGACCTGACGCGGGCCTACGGCGGCGGCGCGGCCGACCAGCTGCCGGAGCGCGGCGCCCTGGGGCAGCGGCTGCGGCGCCTCGTCGAGACCGGCACCATCGAGCTGCTCGCGCCCTTCTCCGTGGACGAGGTCCAGCGGGGCGCCGACGGGTCGCTGCGCATCCTTGGCGCCGAGGGGCGCATGGTGCAGGCCGACGAGATGATCGTGGCGACCGGCCTGCGCCCCGACCTCGGCATCCTGCGCAAGGTCAGGCTCGACCTCGACCCGGCGCTGGAGTGCCCGCGCGTGCTGGCGCCGCTCATCGACCCGAACCTGCACTCCTGCGGCACCGTGCGGCCGCACGGTGCCGAGGAGCTGGCGCAGCCCGACGCGGGCCTTTTCCTTGCTGGCATGGTCTCCTACGGCCGGGCGCCGACCTTCCTGCTGGCGACCGGCTACGAGCAGGTGCGCTCCATCGCGGCGTTCCTCGCGGGCGACCTCAAGGCGGCGCGCCGGGTCGAGCTCGACCTGCCTCAGACCGGCGTCTGCAGCTCAAACCGCGTGCTCCCCGGGACGGCGGAGGCCGAGTCCTCGTGCTGCACGCCGGAGACGCCGCAGGGCACCTGCTGCGCCCCGAAGCCGGAGCTGGCCGAGGACGCGCCGTGCTGCGGAAGCGCGGCCCGCAAGGAAATGGTCCAGGCCGAGCCCGCCGAATGAGCCAGGTCGCCGCAGCCGGGGGCGTGTCCCCGGCGGACCCGGCCGCCAGCCGCCCGAGGCTGGTTGTCGTCTCGGCCATCGGCGTGGCCCAGATCCTCGCCTGGGGCTCGTCCTACTACCTGCCCGCCGTCCTGGCCGGGCCGATCGCCGCCGACACCGGCTGGCCGCTCGCCTGGGTGGTGGGCGCGCTCTCCATCGGCCTTCTGGTGTCCGGCCTCGTCTCGCCGCGCGTCGGGCACCTCATCGAGCGCCATGGCGGCCGCCCGGTGCTGGCCACGAGCGCCGTGCTGCTCGCCGTCGGCCTGCTCGGCCTCGCTCTCGCGCCCAACCTGCCGGTCTTTGTCGCTGCCTGGATCGTCATTGGATTCGGAATGGGCGCGGGCCTCTACGACCCGGCCTTCTCCGCGCTCGGGCGGCTCTACGGCGAGACGGCGCGCCCCTCCATCACCCACGTGACCTTGTTCGGCGGTTTCGCCAGCACGGTCTGCTGGCCGTTCACCGCCTTCCTGGCCTCGCACCTCGGCTGGCGCGGCGCCTGCCTGGCCTACGCGGCCATCCATGTTGCCATCGTGCTGCCCCTCTACCTGCTCGCCCTGCCGAAGGAGGCGGAGCGGCCGCCGAAACCCGTCGCGGCGGACTCGCCGCCGCCCGGTCACGTGCGGCCGGACCAGCGCGCCGCCTTCCTCCTGCTCGCGGCGGGCTTCACGCTGGCCTACCTCGTCATGACGGTCATCGCCGTCCATCTCCTGACGCTGCTCCAGGCGCAGGGGCTCGCCCTGGCGGCCGCGGTCGCCTTCGGCGCGCTGATCGGCCCCGCTCAGGTCGGCGGTCGGATCCTCGAGATGATGTTCGGGAAGAGCCTGCACCCGGTCTGGAGCCTGCTGGCCTCCTCGACGTTGGTCGCGGTCGGCCTCGGCCTGCTCGTCGCCATGCCGGGCATCGCCGCCGCCTGCATCGTCCTCTACGGCATGGGCAGCGGCATCCGCTCCATCGCGCGCGGGACCGTGCCGCTCGCGCTGTTCGGGAAGGAAGGCTACGCCATCCTCATGGGCCGCCTCGCGCTGCCGTCGCTCCTCGCCACGGCGGCGGCACCCATGGTCGGCGCGTGGCTGCTGGAGTGGACCGGGCCGAGCGGAACGCTGGTCGCCCTGTTCGGAGCCTCCCTCCTGAACTTGGCGCTGGTGGTGCCCCTCGTGCCGATGGCGCTCAGGCAACGAAGGGCCTGACGGCGCGATCGGAGACCCGCGCGCTGGAGCGACCTGTCCGGATCCGGCAGGCTCTCTCCTGCCATCACCCTGCGCAGCAGGACAGCTTCGCGACCTCCTTGGAGAAGCTCAACGCGGCCAGCTTCAGGGCCTCAACCGTCGTCAGGTACGGGAAGATCGTGGTGGACAGGTCGGCCACGGTCAGCCCATGCTTCACCGCCAGGACGGCGGTCTGGATGCTGTCCCCGGCCTCCGGCGCCAGGATGTGCGCGCCCAGGAGCCGCCCGCTGCCCCGCTCCGCCACCAGCTTGACCAGCCCCCGCGTGTCGCGGGCGGCCAGCGCCCGGGGCACCTGGTCGAGCGACACGACCCTGGTCTCGATCTCCAGGCCCGCGCGCCGGGCCGCCGCCTCGGTCAGGCCGACGCTCGCCGCCTGCGGGTCGCTGAAGGTCACCTCCGGCATGGCCGTGGCGTCGTAGCGCGGCGCGCCGTCGGCGCCGAGCGCGTTCTCCGCGGCCACCTTGCCGCCGTGGGCCGCCATGTAGACGTGGAGGTCCCGGCCGGTGACGTCGCCCGCGGCGTAGACCCCGGGGCGCGTCGTGCGCATCCGGTCGTCGACCTGGACAGCGCCGCGGCCGTCCAGCGCCACGCCAGCCTCCTCCAGGCCCATCCCGGCCGTGTTCGGTGTCCTGCCGGTGGCCGCGAGGACGCGCTCGGCCGGGAGCGTCACGGCCCAGCCATCGGCACCCCGGGCGACGAGTTCGACCCCGCCGTCCCCGGCCTGCCGGATAGCCTCGTAGGCCACCCCGCAGCGGACATCGACACCCTCTGCGCGGAGGTATTCGGCCAGCGCCGCGCTCACCTCCGGCTCCGCGCCGGGCAGCAGCCGGGAGCGGCACACGATGGTCACGCGCACGCCGAAGCGGGCGAATATCTGGCCGAGCTCGACGCCGATGACGCCGCCGCCGATCACCAGGAGCGAGGCGGGGAGCGCCTCGATCTCCATCGCCGTCGTGCTGGTTAGCCAGGGGACCGTGTCCAGTCCGGGGATCGCCGGTGCGGCGGGCGACGTGCCGGTGGCGATGATGGCCTTGCCGGGCCGGTAGACCGCGTCCCCGACCATGACCGCGCCGTCCGGGGTGAGGCGCCCCCGCCCCGGGATGTAGGCGACGTCAGGGTAGTCCGGCAGGAGGTTGGCGTACTTCGCCTGCCGGAGGCTGGCGACCAGCGCGTCCTTCTGCGCGACGAGGGCCTTCCAGTCCTCCAGCCGCGCCGACGCGGCGACCCCGGCGAAGCGTGAGGCCGCGCGGGCTTGGTGCAGGGTCTCCGCGGCCCGGATGAGCGCCTTCGACGGCACGCAGCCGATGTTGACGCAGGTGCCACCGATGGTCCCGTCGCCGATCAGGGCGACCTTAGCGCCGAGCTCCGAGGCGCGGATCGCCGCGGCGAAGCCCGCCGACCCGGTGCCGATCACGACGAGGTCCGGCGCGCGCTCGCCGCGGCTCGGCTTGGCGCCGCAGCAGTCATGCTGGGCGGGCTGCGGTGCGATGAAGTTCACGGTGATTCCTTTGCTTTCCCTTGGTCTGATGACTCAAACAGATCCCCGACGCCGGTAGGCCGCGTAGGCGATGATCCCGAGGAACAGGACCATCGCCGGGATCAGGACGTAGTCGAGGTAGCCGAGCACGGCCGAGAGGCCGACGGCGCCGAGCAGGACGGCCAAGACCGGGGTGGAGCAGCACAGCGCGGCCACCATGAAGCCGACGATGCCGGTGGCCATGAGCTTGCGGTTCTCCATGTCAGCGG
The DNA here is from genome assembly GCF_024178315.1 of Siccirubricoccus soli. Taxonomy (GTDB): domain Bacteria; phylum Pseudomonadota; class Alphaproteobacteria; order Acetobacterales; family Acetobacteraceae; genus Siccirubricoccus; species Siccirubricoccus soli. Next base: position 23,858 of record NZ_JAMZIK010000045.1, read on the forward strand.
TCGTCGCCCGCGTGTCCGGCGGAACCACCGGGGTCGAGCGAAGCCGCCGCGGCGGCCGCGGGCGCCAAGGCGGGCGACGAAGCCCGCCGGAGGGCAGCAGAGGCTGCCCAGGACGACGGCGACACCACCCATGGCGAACAGCCCCGCCGAGGCGGCGACCAGGCGGGCGGCGACCCTCATGCCCCGCCCGCGTCCGGCCGTGCGGCGAGCATCGGCACGAACAGGCCCTTGCCGACTTGCAGCGCCGCTTCCACCGAGAGCCGGAACCCGGCGCCGCCCGGGTCGACCCGCTGGCGCCACGCCGCGAGGTGTTCGTCCGAGTAGAAGAACAGCTTCACGGTGCAGCCCGAGGTCGCGCCGCACCCGTCGGCGTAGCGGATCCCCGCCCACACGACGGCGGCGGAGGGCGCCGCCGAGGCGAGCGCGCAGCCCTTGTCGCGCGTCGCGATCCGGATGGGCGCGCCGCACTCGGGGCAGGAGGACTCGACGGCCGTGTCGCAGCCGAGCATGGCCCCCATGCCGAGCGCGTCGATGGCGCAGAGAGCGTGCACTTCGGCCAGCCCGTCCAGCCGGACGCGATGACCGGTCTCCCGCGCGCTGAAGGGATAGGCAGCCGTCACGGCCGTGCCGTGCTCGTCGAGGACCACGAGATCCCGCCGACGCAGCGCGCGCAGCACCTCGGCGACCGCAGGCTCGTCCTGGCCGGTCCCGGCGGCCAGCCACGCCACCTCCGGCGCCGCGCCGGAGCGGGCGAAGCCGCGCAAGACCGCCTGCCAGACCCGATCCTCGGTCGTGCTCAGGCCCGACCACTTCTCCGCCCGCCGCGCCACGACCATGCTGGCGGCGAGCGCTTCGCGCGCCGTCGGCTCGGTGACAAGCGACCAGTCCGGCATCATCACGCCGGGGCGCAACGCGAAGGCTTCGCCGATCGTCCGTTCGCTGGTGTCCACGGGACCTCCGATGCCTTCCCGGGCTGCCCTACTGCACCGTCCGCGACGGGAACCCGGCGTTGGTCGTCGCCTGCACCAGGGCCGCGACGTCCGTCCTGGCGTCGTCGAAAGTCACCGTGGCGGTGGCCGTCCCGTTGCCCTCGGAGACCGCCACTCGGCTCACGCCGGGCACGCGGGAGAGGGTCCGCTTCACGATGGGGGCGCAGGTGGCGCAGGAGACGTTCTGCACCTCGAGGGTCGCCGTCCGCTCGGCGGCGAATGCCGTGGCGCCGATGCCCAGGACGAGGCCCAGGGCGGCGGCGAGGCGGGTGATCGGCTTCATGTCCGGCTTCCTTTCCAGGACGGCTACAGGAGGATCGACGCGGCGTAGGGGAAGGCGAGGGCCGCCACGACAAGGGCGGTCGCGCTCCAGAGGGCGATCTTGACGGTCCGGTCGGAGGCCGGTCGGGCGCAGTGCCAGCCCTCGGCGCAGGCCGCTGCCCTCGGCCTGCGGTAGACCGCGAAGAACCCGCCCGCGAGGCAGGCCAGGGCGACGGCCACGAAGATCGGCTGGTAGGGCGCCAGGGCGGTCAGGTTGCCGATCCAGGCGCCGCTGACCCCGATGAGGAACAGGCCAAGGGGCAACAGACAGCAACTCGAAGCGCCGAGCGCGGCGAGCAGCCCCACCGTGGCCAGCAACGCCTTCGGCGGGCTGTTCCCGTCCCCCGTCCGCTCCCCCGTTTCCCCAGGGGCGAGGACGCCCCGTTCCGCCTGGTCGCTCATCGCCGCCTGTCCCTTCTCCGCCATCCGGGACCAAGGTAGGATCTGTAGTAACTACAGGTTCAAGGGGGGGAATTTTTCGCTCCCGGGAGATGGCGATGGACGGCAGGCAGCGGGGCATCTCGATCGGCGACCTCTCTATGCGGACGGGGGTCAACATCGAGACCATCAGGTACTACGAGAAGATCGGCCTGCTACCCGCCCCGGGGCGGACCGGGGGGCGGCATCGGGCGTACGAGCCCGCGCACGTCGCCCGGCTCACCTTCGTCCGCAGGAGCCGCGAGCTGGGCTTCAGCCTCGACGAGGTCCGCAGCCTCCTGAGACTCGTCGACGGTGGCCACAGCTCGTGCTCGGACGTGCAGGCCGTGACCCTTGAGCACCTCGAGGACGTGCGGAGGAAGATCGCCGACCTCCAGCGGCTGGAGCGGACCTTGAGCGAGGTCGCGTCGCGTTGCCAGGGCGGGTCGGTGCCGGACTGTCCCATCGTCGAGGCGCTCTACGCATCCCCGGAACGCGCCGCGCTTCTTGAAAGCCAGCCAGGAAAGGCGCCTTGAACCTGTAGCTGCTCCAGGTCCTAGGGTCGTCCGTGCGGCGGCGGGCGGAGCGCGCCAGTCCCCGTGGAGGGGTGACCCATGCCCGACGCCTACGACCTCGTCGTCCTCGGGTCCGGGACCGCCGCCCAGGTCGCGAGTAGCCGGGTGCGGGCCGCGGGCTGGACGGTCGCCGTGGTCGACCACCGGCCGTTCGGCGGCACCTGCGCGCTGCGCGGCTGCGACCCCAAGAAGATGCTGGTCAGCGGGGAGGAGGCCCTGGACGCCGTCCGGCGGATGCGCGGCCACGGCGTCGAGGGCGACGTGCGGATCGCCTGGCCCGACCTCATGGCCTTCAAGCGCAGCTTCACCGACCCGGTGCCGCAGAAGCAGGAGAAGCGCTACTGCGACCAGGGCATCGACGCCTTCCACGGCCTGGCCCGATTCACCGGCCCCGACACGGTCACCGTGGAGGGGCGGGAGCTCAAGGCCCGCCACGTCCTCATCGCGACCGGTGCCCGCCCCGTGCCGCTCGGCGTCCCCGGCGAGGAGCACGTCGCCACCAGCGACGACTTCCTGGAGCTCGAATCCCTGCCCGCGCGCGTCGCCTTCATCGGGGGCGGCTACGTCGCGGCCGAGTTCTCCCATCTCGCCGCGCGTGCCGGAGCCGAGGTGACGGTACTCCAGCGGGGCGCCCGGATGCTGCCGAAGTTCGACCCGGACCTCGTCGGCTGGCTCATGGAGCGGTTTGACGAGCTCGGCGTCGACGTCCGCACGGGCGCGGCGGTGAACCGGGTCGAGAAGACAGGACAAGGCTTCCTGGTGCACGCCGTCGCCGATGGCCGGGAGCAGACCGTGGCGGCCGACCTGGTCGTGCACGCGGCGGGCCGTGTTCCTGATCTCGATGCACTCGACCTTGCTGCGGGCGGGGTCGCGCTGGAGGGCAGGCGGCTGAGGCTCAACGAATTCCTCCAGAGCGTGTCGAACCCTCGGGTTTACGCGGCCGGTGACGCGGCGGGCAGTGGGCCACCGCTCACACCCGTGTCGAGCCATGATGCCAAGGTGGTCGCGGCGAACCTTCTCGAGGGAAACCACGCCAGGCCCGACTACCGCGGCGTGCCCAGCGTCGCGTTTACTGTCCCGCCGATCACCACCGTGGGGTTGGGCGAAGCCGAGGCGCGCGAGCGCGGCCTGAGATTCCGAGTGAAGTCGGCAAGGGTTCCGCAATGGTTCACGGCCCGACGGCTGGCCGAGCGCATCTACGGCTACAAGACGCTCGTCGAGGAGGACACCGGCCGCATCCTCGGTGCCCACCTCGTCGGCCCGCACGCGGACGAGGTGATCAACCTTTTCGCGCTGGCCATCCGGCACGGCCTGACGGCCGCCGATCTGAAGGGGACGATGTTTGCCTATCCGACCGGCGCCTCGGACATCGGCTACATGGCCTGACCGCCAAGCCGGTCCTGTCCGTCGGCAAGGTTTGGACAAGCCTTCGGGAGAGACCCGCGAGTTCCTCTGGTGGCGCCGCGCAGGTGCCTGTCGACCGCCTGCACCGTCCCGGCGGTCGGCGCCGAGCTGTCGAGGTAGATGGAGTTCCAGAGCACCACCGTGGCCACGGCGAGCATCACGGAGACGCCCGTCGCCCATCCCGTGGCCGGGGCGCATACGCCCACAGCCCGCTGCGCGAGGCGCTCCTCGGCGGCGTCACGCGCCATATGCTGGCGCATGCCGACCTGCCGGTGCTAATGCGGCACTGACGGCGGCGCAGGACGGTGGCTCGCTTCGCTCCTGGACCGCTGCGCCGATCACAGGAAGTCCGACCGTAGTCATCGTCCCGGGACGCCTACGGCGCATTCCCGGACACCGCGCGGGTTATGCGGTCGCGTTGGACGCGTCGCTGCCGCGAACGCCACCAGCCCGACGCCTGCGAGGGCGGCCAAGGATAGCAGTGGCAGGGCGTAGCTTCCCGACGCGTTCCACAGCCATGCGACGGTAACGGGACCGACTGCGGCAGCGACCGCATTCGCGGCGGCCAGGATCCCGATGGCGGAGGCGTAGGCGCGCGTGCCGAACAGTTCGGCGGGTATGGCGCCGCGGACGATGGCGAGCACCCCGTTCGCCGCCCCGTAGGCGACGACCGCGGCCGCGGCCGCCGCAAGACCACCGGCGACGCCGAGGGATGCCAGGGAGACCGCGACGATCGCCATGGCGGCGATGCCCACAGCGCGCAGCGGTGCGCGGCGGGCAACGGTGCGCTCGAGCAACCGGCCCGCCACCTGCATCGGCCCCATCAGGGCCGCCACCGCCAGTGCTGTTCCCGCGCTCATGTCCTTCGACGAGAGCGCGGGCACCAGGTGCACGGCCATCGAGGCGCTGACCGACGCCATCAACAACATCGAGCCACCAAGCCACCAGAAGCTGGGCTGCCGGAGGATCTCGCCAAGCGACCCCTCGCCAGCCGCCGCGGCCGCGTGCTGTCCGCCGCCGTCCGAGGCGGGACGGTCCGGAAGGAACAACCAGTGAAGCGTCGCGCAGGCCATATTGATCGCGGCCAGCGCCAGCAGGGTGGACCGCCATCCGACGCCATCCACGGCCAGCGCCACCAGCGGCCAGGACAGGGTGCTGGCGAGCCCGCCTGCGAGCGTGACCGCGGCGATGCCGCGGCGCGCGTGCGCGCGACCAAAGGCCACCGCGACCGCCGCGAAGGCCGCCTCGTAGAGGGTGAAGGCCATCACCGCGCCGATCGCCGCCCACGCCGCGTAAAGCTGCCAGAGCGCCGCCACCTGGCTGGCCGCAGCCAGCCCAAGCCCGGCGGCCAGCGAGCCTGCGGTCATGATGCGCCGTGCGCCCAGCCGGTCGATCAGCCGTCCGGCGACGAGTGCCGCCGCCCCCCCTGCGCGAGCAGACCCGCGGAGAAGGCACCCACGACCGCCCCGTGGGACGCCCCAAGCTCGGCCGCCATCGCGGGCGCCAGCACGGAGAACGCGTAGTAGAGCGAACCCCAGTGGACCACCTGGCTGGCGGCCAGCGCGGCGGGCACGCGCCAAGGCAGGCGCGGCGCCGTCGTGTCCCCGGCCAGCATGGCATCACTCACCCTCGGCCGAATCCGTGCGGTCGCCCTCGCCAAGCGCGCGCTGGAGCAGCACGGTGTCGAGCCAGCGGCCGTGCTTGCGCCCGACCGAACTCAGGGTGCCGACGAGGCGGAAGCCGAATGCCTCGTGCAGCCGCACCGAGGCGACGTTGGCGCTGTCGCCCACCACCGCAACCATCTGCCGCACCCCGAGCGCCTCGCATTGGGTCAGAAGCTCCGCGAGCAGCAGGCGCCCGACGCCCCGGCCGATGACGTCGTGGCGAACGTAGACGGAGTTCTCGGCCGTGTTCCGGTATGCGGCGCGGGGCCTGTAGGCGCTGGCGTAGGCATAGCCGAGGACGGCACCGTCGCCATCCTCCGCGACCAGGTAGGGCAGCCCGCGGGCGAGGATGTCCGCCCGCCGCCGCCGCATCTCCTCGGCCCCCGGCGGCTCGGTCTCGAAGGATCCGGTCCCGTGCAGGACGTGGTGCCCGTAGATCGCGGCGATGGCGCCGACGTCGCCCTCCGCCGACGGCCTGACGTGGATGGTGTCGAGCGGCCCTGTGACGGGGGCGAGGTCCTGCGTGTTCATGCCCACAAGCCTGCGGCGGCTCGCTCGGGGACGAAAGGAAGATTTTCTGATATGCCGCATGCGGATAAGTTTTCCGCATGCACGATCCGAGCCTCCGCCAGCTGCGGACCTTTCTCTTTGTCGTCCAGACGGGCGGCGTCACCACGGCCGCACAGGCGCTCGGCCTCACCCAGCCCGCGGCGAGCCAGCAGCTCCGCGAGCTGGAGCGAGCCATGGGCGTCCGCCTGCTGGAGCGCGTCTCCGGCCGTTCGGTGCCGACCGCCGCCGGTCGGGCCCTTATCGAGCCAGCCCGGCGGGCGCAAGCTGCCGTCGAGGACGCCAGGGCGGTGGCCGCGGCCCATCGGTCCGGCGAGGCTGGGCGGGTCCGCCTCGGGACCGGCGCCACGGCCTGCATCCATCTCCTGCCGCCGGTGCTGGCGGAACTGAACGAGCGCATGCCCGGCCTCGAGGTGATCATCGCCACCGGCAACACGCCGGACATCCTCCGCCGTGTCGAGGAAGGCGACCTGGATGCGGCGCTGGTCACGCTCCCGGCCGCGCTCGGCCGTTCCCTCACCGCGACGCGGGTCGCCACCGACCCGCTGGTGGCGCTCCTCCCTGAGGCCATGGCGCCCTCGGGGCGACCCTCGCTCACGGCTGCCGACCTCGAGCGGCTGCCCCTGATCCTGTATGAGACGGGCGCGAACACCCGGGCCATCATCGACGCCTGGTTCCGCCGGGCGGGCCTGGCCCCGCGGCCCATCATGGAGCTGGGCAGCGTCGAGGCCATCAAGGTGCTGGTCGCGGGCGGCCGCGGCTGCTCGGTGCTGCCTGCGCTGGCGCTCGGCGGCGATGTCGCGGGCGCCGTGGTGCGGCCGCTGCGCCCCGCCCTCGCGCGGCAGCTGGCCGTGGTGCTGCGCAAGGAGAAGGTCGTCGACCGGGGCCTCGGCCGGTTGCGCGCGGCCCTGAAGGGTGCAGGCGGCCAGCCGGGGTAAGGCGCCGCCATAAGGCTTGGTGCACGGCGAATACCGGCCGAATGCGGACCAGCCGCTTTCCGGTCGGGCATCCGGGAAAGCGGCCATTGGGGGGCGGGCCACGCTCGGCGGCTCTCGACCCAATCCAGTCATCAGGGCCAGGGACGCCCGCTCCGAAAGCAGTATTTCGTCGGCGCAGGCCGGTAGCGGCTCAGTGCCGTAAAGACGAGCGCCCAACTGATCGGTGCGAAGGAAACTCAGTGATCGCGCGGGGCGGCTTGGCTCGTCGGCGCTGCTCCCGTAAATCGGGGTACGGGAGAATAGCAAATGGCGCGGCTAGTATACGCTTGCAGGTTCGACGCACCAAGCGAAGACGCGTGGGAGAAAGTGGTTCGGCCGCGCTACGAACGCTGGGTCTCAGACCGGTATCGCCGGGCTTTTGAGACCACGATCAACTTGGACCTGAGCGCGAGTGAAGTCGCCGGGAGGCTTCCTTCAGGGCATTCGCTGAACATACGCCGTTACGTGGCGGACGGCACCGCGCTCGAGCTGGAATGGGCCTTTCCTGGTGAGAATGGACTGGTCTGGCGCAACCTAGTCCGGATGGCTCAGCTGACTGACCGCTGCGCCGTGGAGCACCGCGTTGAGGTCGCCTCGGCCGAGTATCTCCTCGCGCCCGCCTTCTACTCCGTTGGTGCGCCCGCAGTCGTCCGCACCATATGCCAGCAGGAAATGCTCATCGGCGACATGCGTGTGCGCGCCGCCGTCTATCCGCTACCGGAAGAGGGTATACACCAATTCGTCGGATTGCTTGAAGCCGAACAGCGCCGCTTGCCGGTGGTGCTGGTTACGCCCTTTGCGAATGGCGAACCGGGCGACCTGGATCCGCAGTCACTGGCCGATCGGCTCGCAGGCGTGGCCATCGTCGCACAGGCGGACACGCCGGAAACAACGCGGTTATTGTCCGACCGCTTGGCTCGACTTGGCTGCTATGACGGGGGCGTCCGGGTCTACTGGCCGGGCTTCCGCTCATCCGACGATCTGCGTCGCCATCCACTCATGCTCGGCTCCCGTATCGCAATCCTAGGCCCGGAGCGCGCCGCTCGAACACTCGAACGCTGGATCTTCTCGGTCGCGGCGTTCCGCTTCGTGCCCGATCCTCGCATCGCCGCCATCATCGGCGCCAGCGAGGCCGCCTCACGCGCGGAGCGCGCGCAGGAAGCCGTAGAGCAGGGTGGTACCACGTGGGAGCAGTACGCCCATGAAATGTCTGAAAAGCTGGACGGGGCGCTGGCTGAATTGGACACGTTGCGAATAGAGAACGCGAACCTCCGCGCCAACCAGAATGCCTTGTTCTCCTTCTCTGAAGACGCGGATGGGCAGGACGAGGACGAGCAGGCGCCACGCGAAAGAGAACCAACCAGCGTTCGTGAGGCGGTGGACTTCGCAGCCGAGGACTGTCCGTGCCTGCTGTTCTTAGACACCAGCCGTTCTAGCGCCGACGATTCGCCCTTCAGAAGGCCACAAGAGATCTACGAGGTGCTTTCGATGATGAACAAGGTATCGGGCGTATGGGCCCGAAATCGCGGGGGTGGCGACTTGCGGCAGATGCTTCGGGACGAGGGGCTTGGGAAACGCGTCAGCAACTTCATCTCACAGACGTCAAAGGGCAAGTGGGGCGACGACTACACCTTCATCTACAATGGGACGTCACAGATCTTCGAATGGCATGTGACACTCGGAGCAGGCGCGGCCGACACCTGCGCCTCAATCCATTTCCTGCCCGATCAGGATTGCGGAAAGCTCGTGATTGCCCACGTGGGCAGGCATCTTACTAACACGCGGTCATGAGCTATCGCGCTGATCATCGAGCGAATGTCCGACTTTTACGCCCCCCTAACCAGAATGCGGACCGGCAGAAGACCGCCCATCGCGGCCATCTGGCAGCCGTCAAGCAATGCCCGCTTTGGGGTAGCCAGATGCGACATTCGGGTGACTGGGATGGGCGGATGGTGTTGAAAAAGTCCGATTGCCTGTAGAGCAAGCAAGGAACAGATCCGATAGGGGGGCACCAGTCGGCAACTCTAATGCGATCGCGGTGCTCTGCGCGAACTCATATTGCGTCAGAACGGAGCACCAGTAACTCCAGCCGACTTTTTCAGCACAATCGGCGCAGAGCGGACATGGGAGCAGCGGGCCTTCTAACGCCGCTAAACGCCTACCTTCCGCTCGCGGCCCCCGACAGGACGGCCAGATCCGCGGTGACCCTCTCCTTGGCCGCCCTTTCCTTCCGTTCGCTGTAGCGGTCGGTGAGGTCCGAGCGGTCCCGCAGCAGGAGAGTGAACTTTATGAGTTCCTCCATGACGTCCACCACCCGGTCGTAGAGCGGCCCGGGCAGCATCCGGCCCGCCTCATCGAACTGCTCGTAGGCCTTGGGCACCGAGGACTGGTTGGAGATGTTGAACATCCGCATCCAGCGGCCGAGCAGGCGCAGCGTGTTGACCGCATTGAAGCTCTGCGAGCCGCCGGAGACCTGCATCACCGCGAGCGTCCGTCCCTGGGTCGGGCGGACGCCCCGGCTCTCCAAGGGAAGCCAGTCGATCTGGTTCTTCAGGATGCCGGTGACGGCGCCGTGCCGTTCCGGGCTGCACCAGACCTGGCCCTCGGACCACAGGGAGAGCTCGCGGAATTCGGCGACCTCCGGGTGGTCGGGTGGCACGCTGTCGACCACCGGTAGGTCACGCGGGTCGAACACCCGGGTCTCGGCACCCATGCGCCGCAGGATCCGCTCGGCCTCGAGTGTCAGGAACCGACTGTAGGACCGCTCCCGCAGCGAGCCGTAGAGCAGCAGGATGCGCGGCGGGTGGGTGGACGCTCCGGGTATGCCGAGCTTCGCCAGGTCGGGGATGTCGAACTCAGCTTCCGAGACGTTCGGCAGCGAGAGGTCCGGAAGGTTTACGTCAGGCATAAAGGTCTCCAATCAAGCCGCGCCGATGCGCTGATCCAATGCGCCCTGGATCTCCTGTGCGGCGCCCCGTGCGGCGCGCGTCACACCGGCGAGCGTCGCCGACGCCGTCCCCGTCCACTCGCCGTAGCCCACGAGCCAAAGCCGTGGCTCGCGCACCGAGCGGCCGGTCTCCGTGACCGCGACGCGGCTGTCCGGCTCCAGCACGCCGAGCGGCCTCAGGTGTTCGAGGGCCGGGCGGAACCCGGTGCACCAGATGACCGCGTCCACGTGCGTACGGCTGCCGTCGGGCCAGACCACGCCATCCGCCTCGAAGCGGGCGAAGGGCCGCACGCTGCGCAGCACGCCGCGCCCGCGCGCCTCCCGCACCGGCGGGACCATGACGATGTCGCCCAGGCCGCCCGGCGGGACATCGGGCTCGCGCCCCTCCTGCCGCGCCTTCCAGCGCGCGGTGGCTCGCTCGAACAGCACGCGGCCGTCCACCTCGTCCGGCAGGAAGGCCGGAGGCGCCAGCGTCACCCATGTCGCATCGGCGGCCTTCGACACCTCCGCGAGGATTTGCGTCCCCGAGTTGCCGCCGCCGACCACAAGGACTCGCTGGCCCGCGAATTCCTCGGGCGAGCGGTAGGAGGCCGAGTGCAATTGGCGCCCACGGAAGTCGTTGGCCCCGGGGTAGTCCGGGACGAAGGGCTTGCTCCAGGTGCCCGTCGCCGAAACCACGGCGGCCGCCGTCCAGGCACCGCGGTCGGTCCGCACCAGCAGGCGGTCGCCCGCGCGCTCGACTGCCTCTACGCGAACCGGGCGCCGCACCGGCAGGCGATAGCGCTCCTCGTAGGCCGCCAAGTAGGAGACGACGTGGTCCCGCTCTGGGTAGCCTTCGGGGACGGGCGGCATCGGCCACCCCGGCAGCGAGCTCCACTGCGCCGGGGAGAACAGGCGCAGGGAATCCCAGCCGTGCCGCTAGGCGCCGCCCGGGGCGTCGGCGGCGTCCAGGATCTCGAAGTCGAGCCCCGCCCGGCGCAGGAAGTAGCCGGTGGCGAGGCCGGACTGCCCGCCGCCGATGACGACAACCTGCGTCGCGCGGGCCGCGGCGGGCGTCGGCGGTTCGGGCGCCATTGTCTGGAGAACCTCGGCCTTTGGAGAGGAAGAACTCATCCCGCGTGGGCGGCCACAAGGAAAGAGGCGGCTCCGGGCCGCGGACTGCAAGGATTGAACCTCTGGAATTGCAGTGTCAGCATAAGCTCCGGGCCAGAACCCCGGAGTGAGCCGCCGCGCGGGCGGCTGACGAAATCACGGTGCCATGGGACACGCTGCTGCTCTTGCAAACCGCTGCGCATGCGGCTGATGAGAAGTGGATAATTGAGGTTCCGCGGGTGAATTCGTGAGCCGCCGCGGAGGCGGCTGGTAGGATTGAATCCTAATGCCTGAGGCTCGCGAGGACCGAGTCCAGACATTCTCAGATGCTCCATCCGATTGAGGGCACTGGCTCGGTCCACGCCTCCATCACGCCGCCCGGCCCGCCCCGCGGGCGTACCAGCCGCGCGTCGCCATCACGATGCGCACCACCGAC
>NZ_JAMZIK010000046.1 GCF_024178315.1 Siccirubricoccus soli
AGTTGCTGGCGCCGATCAGGGCTGACGGGCCCGCCACGCTATGCGCCGAGCCGCATTGGCGGTTCAGCAGGTAGGCGAGGCCCGCATTCAGGTAGACCTGGATGAGGATGGGCACCGCCAGCAGCAGGATGACCAGCGGTTGCGCCAGGATCTGTTCGCCCTGGAAGCCGAACAGCAGCACCAGCGTGGCCAGGAGCGCGACCAGCGACACCGGGTGCAACGCCTTCAGCGTTCGCTGCAGGGCCGCCTCGCCGCCCGAGGCCAGCAGCGAGCGCCGCCAGATCTGCGCCGCAACGAGGGGCACGATGATGTAGAGCGCCACGGACAGCAGCAGCGTGTCCCAGGGCACCGTGATTGCGGAGAGCCCGAGCAGCAGGCCGACCACCGGGGCGAAGGCGACGACCATGATGGCGTCGTTCAGCGCCACCTGAGACAGGGTGAAGTTCGGTTCGCCATCGGTCAGGCGGCTCCAGACGAAGACCATTGCGGTACAGGGTGCTGCGGCCAGCAGGATCAGCCCGGCGATGTAGCTCTCGATCTGGCCCTCGGGCAGCCAGGGGCGGAACAGCCAGCCGATGAAGAGCCAGCCCAGCAGCGCCATCGAGAAGGGCTTCACCAGCC
>NZ_JAMZIK010000047.1 GCF_024178315.1 Siccirubricoccus soli
CTGAGACAGGGTGAAGTTCGGTTCGCCATCGGTCAGGCGGCTCCAGACGAAGACCATTGCGGTACAGGGTGCTGCGGCCAGCAGGATCAGCCCGGCGATGTAGCTCTCGATCTGGCCCTCGGGCAGCCAGGGGCGGAACAGCCAGCCGATGAAGAGCCAGCCCAGCAGCGCCATCGAGAAGGGCTTCACCAGCCAGTTCACGCCCAGCGTCACGGCGATGCCGCGCCAGTGCCGCGCCACCTGGCCCATGGCGCCGAAGTCGACGCGCAGCAGCATGGGCACGATCATGGCCCAGATGAGCAGGGCGACGGGGATGTTGACCTGCGCGACCTCCATCCGGCCGAGCGCCTGGAAGGGGCCCGGCAACACGGCGCCGAGCGCGATCCCCGCCACGATGCAGAGGGCCACCCAGAGGGTCAGGTAGCGCTCGAAGGTGCCCATCGCCTCCCGGCGCCGCTGGATGGCGGCCTCGCCCTGCGCGGCCGCGCTCATGCCGCGCTCCCCGGCGCGACGTGGCGCCCCCGTTCGCCGATGACCTGCGGCTCCTCGCCGCTGTTGCGGATGAGGCCGAGGACGTTGCGCGACGTCCCGCAATCAGGGTTGTGGTAGATGGTGACGGTCACGGGGGTCTCCGGACGTGGTCGTGGTGTCAGGCGGCGGAGGCGCCCTCGGGCGCGCCCGCCGCGGCGGGGTCGCAGGCCGGGGCGCAGCTGGCCCGGCCGCCGCAGCAGTGCTCGGTCAGGTAGGCCACGAGCCCGTTCATGGCCGCCGGGGCCATCGCGTAGATGATCTGGCGGCTGACCCGGCGCTGGGTCACCAGCCCGGCGTGCAGCAGCGCCTGCAGATGGAAGGTCAGGCTGGAGGGCGGCAGGCCAAGCCGCTCGGCAATAACCCCCGCGGGCAGGCCGTCGGGTCCCGTCTCGACCAGGAGGCGGTAGGCGGCGAGCCGGTGCTCGTGCGCCAGGGCGGACAGGGCGGCGACGGCCGAAGCGGCGTCCACGGGGCGGCTCCATTATTCAATGAAACTCGAAATATGCCTCCCAGGGTCGGCCGTCAAGTTCAGCTACGACTTTAAACGAAATGTCGTACTTATTGCTGGAACCTTGCCGCGGCCAGTCTCGTTGCGACGGCGGGGAGCGCCCCCGTCTGCCGCTCGCGCTGATGGGGCTGGGCATGTCGGAGGTGTCAGACCACCGCCCGCCGCGCCTCGGCTCCCGTCGGCAGCAGGAAGGTCAGCGCCGCGCAGGCGGCCAGCATGGCGGCCGAGCCCCACAGGCAGCCCTGCAGCCCGGCGTACTGCGTCAGGCTGCCCGAGAGCAGGATGCCCATGAGCCGCCCGGCCGCGTTCGCCGCGTAGTAGAAGCCGACATCCTCGGCCGCCTTCTCCGAGCCTGCGTAGGCCAGGATGAGGTAGGAGTGCAGCGAGGACAGGACGGCGAAGGCGAAGCCGAAGATCGCCAGTCCGACCACCACGACGACGTCTGGGCGCGCTACGGTCTCGGACGCCAGCACGAGAGCCAGGACGGCCGGGATCGCCGCGAGGGCGGCGCACCAGAGCCGGGCCTCCGGCACTTCGCGGGACAGCCCATCCGGGCTGCGCCGGACCACAGACGGTGCCAGCGCCTGCACGCCGCCGTAGCCGATGGTCCAGGCAGCGAGGAAGCCGGACACCTCGAGGAAGCTCCAGCCACTCGCGTACAGGAACACCGGCAGGCCGACCACGAACCAGACGTCGCGCGCGCCGAACATGAAGATGCGGGCGGCGGCCAGCAGGTTGATGGCGCGCGTCTTGGCGAAGAGCTCCCTGAAGCTCTTCGATGCCTTGGCCTTGCCGAGTTCCCGGGGCAGCGACAGAAGGACGCCCGCGAGCGCGGCGACCAGCAGGCCCGCCATCAGCCACAGTGCGGGGCGGAAGCCGACGAACTGGAGCAGGAGGCCGCCGACGAAGAAGCCGAAGCCCTTCATGGCGTTCTTGGAGCCGGTGAACCAGGCCACCCAGCGGAAGAGCTGCCCGGCGCCCTGCTGGGAGGTCGCCTTGATGGCCGACTTCGAGGCGGTCTTGGTCAGATCCTTGGCGACGCCCGCGATTCCCTGCGCGGCCACCACCCAAGCGACCGACGCCGCGGCGCCCCAGCCCGGGTCCAGCGCCGACAGCATCAGCAGGCCGACGATCTGGAGCGACAGCCCGATGGTGAGCATGCGGGGGATGCCGAAGCGCGTGGCCAGCCAGCCGCCACCGAAGTTGGCGAGGATGCCCGCCGCCTCGTAGAGCAGGAACAGGAAGGCGAGCATGAAGGGGGTGTAGCCGAGCTGATAGAAGTGCAGCAGCACCAGCATCCGGAGCGCGCCGTCGGTGAGGGTGAACCCCCAGTAGGCGCCGGTGACGACGAGGTAGTTGCGGAGGGCCGACATCAGACCCCCCGCTCCATGACGATGTTGGCCAGGTCCACCATCCGGCAGGCGTAGCCCATCTCGTTGTCGTACCAGGCGTAGACCTTCAGCAGCGTCTCGTCGGTCACCATGGTGCTGGGGCCGTCCACGATGGCGCTGCGGGTGTCGTTGGCGTAGTCGGCCGAGACCAGCGGCCGGGTCTCGAAGCCCAGGATGCCCGCCAGCGGACCCGCGGCGGCCGAGCGGAACAGCTCGTTCACCTCGGCCTCGGTCGTCGGGCGCCGCAGCTCGAAGACGCAGTCGGTGAGTGACGCGTTCAGCACCGGGGCGCGGACGGCATGGCCGTTCAGGCGGCCCTTGAGTTCGGGGTAGATGAGGGTGATGGCGGTCGCGCTGCCGGTCGTGGTCGGCTGAAGCGAGAGCATGGCGGAGCGCGCCCGCCGCAAATCCTTGTGCGGCGCGTCCACGACCACATTGGTGTTGGTCGGGTCGTGGATGGTGGTGATCTGGCCGTGCCGGATGCCGATCGCCTCGTGGACCACCTTCACCACCGGCGCCAGGCAGTTCGTCGTGCAGGAGGCCGCCGTCAGCAGGCGGTGCCGCTCCGGGTCGTAGCGGTCGTCATTGACCCCGACCACCACGTTCAGCGCGGAGCCGTCCTTCACCGGCGCCGCGACGATGACGCGCTTCACCCCCCGCTCGAAGTAGCCCTGGAGCTGCTCCCGCTTGAGGAACTTGCCCGTGCACTCCAGGACGATGTCGCAGCCGAGGTCGCCCCAGGGCACCTCGGCCGGGCTGGCCTCCGCGCTGAAGCCGACGCGGCGGTCGCCGACGGTCAGGGCACCCTCGCCTTCGAAGCCGATCCGCTCGCGCCAGCGGCCGTGGATGCTGTCGAACTCGAGCAGATGCGCGGTCGCCGCGGCGCCGCCCTTGAGCTCGTTCACGTGGACGATGTCGAGCCGATTGCCCGCGCGCGGATCGTCGCTCTCGCGGACGACCCCGCCCAAGGCGGCGCGCAGCGCCAAGCGCCCGATCCGGCCCATGCCGTTGATGCCGACGCGCATCTCAGCGCCCCCCCGCCGTTGCCATGCTGCCGCCGCCGAGCTCGTCCAGGCGGGCCTTCAACGCCATTCGGTCCAGCGAGGCGAAGGGCAGGCAGGTGAAGATGTCGATGCGGCGCTTCAGGCTGGCGTAGAGCTCGTTCAGCAGGAGTCCCCGCTCGACTGCGCTGCCAGTGAACTTGTTCGGGTCGGGCAGCGGCCAGGTGCCGGTCACCGCCGTGTTTCGGAGGTCCGGGCAGCCCTGGTCCTCGAGGATCTCGCAGAGAGCGATGACGAAATCCATGCGCGGGGCGTCCGGCCCCGTGAAAACGTCCCAGGACTTGCAGTGCAGGCCAGAAACGTCGTGGCCGAGCCGCCGGAGCGTGTCGACGATTCCGTCCAGCGGCCGCGACGCCGGGTCGGCCCCGGCCGAGTAGGCGCGGAAGCGTGCGCCGCCGACCTTGGTGAGGATGGCCTCGGCCATGATCGATCGCGCGGAGTTCCGCGTGCACAGGAAGAGCACGTTGAAGGCGGGGGTCATCGAGACGCTCTCCTCGGGGATGTCGGGCAGCAGGCGGGCGATGTCGCCGCAGAGCTCCGGGCGGCCGGAGCAGCAGGCCTCCGTCAGGAAGACCACCAGCTCACGGAGGGCCGCGACGCGGGCGGCGTGGATGATCTGGCGGCTCTGCCGCGTGGACTGGGTCAGCCCGGCGCGCTCGAGGGCGCTGAGGTGGAACGACGCCGTCGAGGGGGGAAGGCCCAGTCGGTCGGCCACCTCACCCGCGGGCAGACCGCTTGGTCCCGCCTCGATGAGGAGACGCAGAGCGGCGAGACGGGTCTCCTGCGACAAGGCTCCGAAGATCTGGGCAGCTGCTGTTGATTCCATATTTCCATTATAGCCGTCGGATTGGGTGTGACCAGTGCACATGGCCGCACGACGGGGGCGGCGCGACCGGCTTGATAGGAGGGCTGGAACAAGCGGGCCTGGATGGCGATATGCCTCTATGGTAAGTGCATATGGCCGGAGACCCGCGATGACCCTGTCGGACCCATTCACCCTCGGCTTCATGGCCACCCTCGACGAGGGCGACCTCGGCCTGGTGGACGCCGTGCGCGAGGGGCTGCCGGTGCACGTGGTGGACGACGTCCTGGAGACGGGGCGGCTCACCGCGGCCGAACTCGACCGACTCGCGCTGCCCCGGAAGACCCTGGCGCACCGCCGCTCGCTCGGCAGGCTGTCGGCGGAGCAGTCCGACCGCCTCGTCCGCATCCTCCGGGTGATCCAGGAGGCCGAGGAGACCTTCGCCAACCCCGAGAAGGCGCACCGCTGGCTGCGACGGCCGACCTCGGCGTTGGCCGACAACGCCCCGCTCGACCTGCTCGACACCGACGTCGGGGCCCGCCGCGTGGAGACCCTGCTCGGCCGCATCGCCCACGGCATTGCCGCTTGATCCAGGCGTGGCGGGTCTGCCGCGCGCCCTACGCCGACCTCTCCGGCGAGGGCGCGCGGCGGTTTGGCGGGCGCTGGAACGGCCCTGGCCAGCCCATGGTCTACATGGCCGAGCACCCGGCCCTCGCGGTTCTCGAGGTGCGCGTCCACCTCGACCTGCCGCCTGACCTGCTGCCGGACGACTACGCCCTGATGCGGGTCGACCTGCCGGACGAGCCGCCCGACGAGGTCACGGCCATGCCGCCCGACCCGCGGGCCGTGGGCGACGGCTGGCTTCGCTCCGGCCGCACGGCGGTGCTGCGGGTGCCCTCCGTCATCGTGCCGACCGCAACGAACCTGCTGCTGAACCCGCGGCACCCTCGCGCCGCCGACGCGCAGGTGTCGGAGACGCGGCCGTTCCAGTTCGATGCCCGCCTGTGGCGTGGCGCCCAACCGGGCACGCCCAAGCCTCCCTGACGTGGCGTACGTGTCGTCGGAAGCGTGCCTCGATGAAGTCCCCGGACCGTCACGCACCCGGCACACCGGCTGCCCATATGGAAACTGCCCGCATGGGAGAGGAAGCCGTCATGCAGTGGGTCACCGCCGCCGTCGCGCTGGGTCTGCTAGCCGGGGTCTCGGCGTGCGCCCAGCCTTCCAACCACCAGGTAACGCCCGCCTATCGCGATGTGGCTCCTCCGCATTTCCACGATAGGCCGTCGCTCCATCGGCACAGGGATCAGGCAGCCGCAAGGGTCGTTGCGGCCGCTGAGCGCGTGATCCCTGGAGGCAGGCCACGCGCGGGGGCACGCCTCGTGGCTGGCTGACACGTCGGTTCCTTGGGGCCGGGCAGCCCTCGGACGGCCCGGCCTGGCGGTCGGATCCCAGCCCCCGCGTCACCGTCCAGGCTGGCGGCACCCCGCCCAGGGGGTCGAGATGCGCGGGCGCACCGTCCCCCGCCCGGGCGGCCGCGGCGCCCGGACGGTACGGCCAAGGGCCGTCGCCGTACATCGGGTCGAAGTGCGAACCCTCGTCGCGCCGTCGGGCGGCCTGGGCAAGCACCCGGCCTCCCTTGGCAGCGTTGTCCGCGGTTGCCGGGGGCGCGAGGGTGGAAGCTTCCGCCAGGACGGCGGCGGGAACGCTGAACGGCATCGGCGGGCTCGCGGCGTCCGGCCAGCCGGTCGCACGAAGCCGTCGGCCGCCGCTGCGCCAGCCCGAAGTTGGAGTAACTTCACGGCGGCGGGGTTGGCGCGGGCCGCAACGCGACCGACGGCTCCCGGTCGGGTGCCGTGGCGCCGCGGCTCCCTGGCCACGCCTTGCGGCTCGAGGGAGGCTCGATGGATGAGGGAACCGAGGGCCCCGCCCGGGCCGCCGAACCTGGCCGGGGCGGAATCCTGACCGCTTCCCCGCCGGGGGATGCCCACCGACCGTCCGCAAGGGAAGCCGGGAGCGCGGGCGCTGGCCCGGCCCACCGGGGCCAGCCGGGACGGCACCGGAGGCGGCGCAGGGGGCGGACGCGGCTGGCCGCGGCCGTCGCGGCGCTTGTCGCCTGGACCGCGGCGGCGGACGCGCAGGGGGGACGCAAGCCGGGCGAGCCCAACGTCGGCCCACCCGAGGCGGCGCTGTTCCCCGATCTCGCGGCGCGGCAGGACCGCCTGGAGGAGCAGGGTTGGCTGGTGCGCGGCCAAGCCACCTTCGTCCTCCAGGGCCACCCCCGCTTCCGTTCGCCCTACCGAGGCGAGAACAGCCTGAGCCCGGCCGCCAACGCCCGAAACACCTTCTCGACCGACCTCGTGCTGGGGCGGCGGCTGTGGCAGGGGGCGGAGGTCATCCTCGACGCCTCCGTAACCCGTGGCTTCGGCCTGTCCAACTCGACCGGCGTCGCCGCCTTCCCGAACAACGAGGCGTTCCGGCTGGGCTCGACCGAGCCCTACTTCTACGTGCCGCGGGCCTTTGTGCGGCAGACCATCGGCCTGTCGGAGGACACCGTCGAGACCGACGACGACCCGTTGCGCTTCACCGGGCCCCTGCCCCGCGAGCGCCTCACCATCACCGCGGGCAAGTTCTCGGTCTGGGACATCTTCGACGACAACCGCTACGCCCACGACGCCCGCACCCAGTTCCTGAACTGGGCCCTGGTCGGGGCGGGCGGCTTCGACTTCGCCGCCGACGCGCGCGGCTGGACCTACGGCACCGCGCTGGAGTGGGAGAAAGAACGGCACCTGGGGCCTGCGCGCGGGCGCCTTCCAGGTCTCGCGGCGAGTGAACGGTCTGTTCATGGACCCCGCCCTGACCCGCGCCTGGCAGGTCCTCGGCCAAGTGGACCACTTCCATGAAATCGGCGGCCGCCCGGGTGCGGTCAGGGTGATCTATGGCGCCTCGCGCACGCGGCAGTCCAGCTGGGGCGAGCTGTTCGAGAACGGCTTCGACACCTTCGAGAAGAACCCCACCGGCTACCGCCTGAAGCACATGCTGGCGCTGAACCTCGAGCAGGAGATCACGGACGACCTCGGCGCGTTCGCGCGGCTCTCGTGGAACGACGGCCGGACGCAGAACTGGATGTTCACCGAGATGGACCGGGCGGTCTCGGCGGGGCTGTCGCTGCGCGGCCTGCGCTGGGACCGCCCGGCGGACACCGTGGGCCTGGCCACGAACATCGGCTGGATCTCCGAAGGGCGGCGCCGCTACCTGGAGGCGGGCGGAATCGGCTTCATCACCGGCGACGGACGGCTGAACTACGCCCCGGAGTGGGTCACCGAGCTCTACTACGATGCCCAGGCGGCCCCAGGGCTGAACGTTGCGCTGAACTACCAGCTCGCGGTGAACCCGGCCTACAACGCCGACCGAGGACCCGTGCACGTCCTCGCCGTCCGCCTGCGGACGGCCTTCTGAACATGGAGCCCGCCGCGTTTTCCTGACACAGGCATGCCAGTGGAGGCACATGTCCAGATCGGCCAGCGGACCTTCTTCCGCTACGTCATCCAGTCGCTGACCGACAGCTTCACCCGCGCGTTCGCTCAGTGGAAGCTACGCGGGGTAGGAGGACAGCCCCTTTCCGGATCCCGGGACCTTCGTGCCGTGCGCGGCAAGCCGACCGTCGGCATCGCGGTAGGCGAGGAGGCGGAGCGCGTTCGCGACGACGACCAGGGTCGAACCTTCGTGGAACAGCACGGCCACGCCGATCTGGAGCCCGAGCAGCGTCGCCGGGATCAGAACGGCGACCATGCCGAGGCTGAGCCACAGGTTCTGGCGGATGATGCGGCTGGTTCGGCGGCTCAGGCCCACGGCGAAGGGCAGGTGCCCGAGGTCGTCGGCCATGAGCGCCACGTCGGCCGTCTCCAGCGCCACGTCGGACCCGGCGGCGCCCATGGCGATGCCGACGGTCGCGTTGGCCATGGCGGGCGCGTCGTTCACGCCGTCGCCGACCATCGCCACCTTCCGCTCCGCCCGCAGCTTCCGGATCGCCTCGACCTTGTCCTCCGGCATCAGGTCGCCCCAGGCCTCGTCGATGCCGACCTGCCGCGCCACCGCCTCGGCCACGCGCCGGTTGTCGCCGGAGATCATGATCATGCGGGAGATGCCGAGCTCGCGCAGCCGGGCGACCACCCGGGCCGCGGGCGGGCGCGGCGTGTCCATGAGGCCCAGCGCGCCCAGGTAGCGCCCGCCCCGCCGCACGACCATCGTGGTGCGCCCCTTGCCCTCAAGGTCCTCCACCGTGCTCCGCACCGCCGCCGGGAGCGACGGCCCCTCGACCTCGGCGAACAGCGCGGCCTTGCCGACGAACACGGCTTCGTCGCCTATCCGGGCCGCCAGGCCGCGGCCCGTGATGCTGCGCAGGTCCTGGGCTTCGGGCGGCTCGGCGCCGCCGCCGAGCCGCGCCCGCCCGTCGCGGACCACCGCGGCGGCGAGCGGATGGTCGCTGAGCGCCTCGACCGCGACGGCGGTGCCCAGGAGTTCGCGCTCCTCCACGCCCGGCGCGGGCACCACGTCGGTGACGCGCGGCTTGCCCTCGGTCAGCGTGCCGGTCTTGTCGAAGGCGATGGCGCCGAGCGTGCCGAGGTTCTCCAGCGGCCCGCCGCCCTTGACCAGCACGCCGCCGCGCGCGGCCCGGGCGACGCCGGACAGGACCGCGCTCGGGATAGCGATGGCGAGCGCGCACGGGCTGGCGGCGACCAGCACGGCCATGGCCCGGTAGAAGCTGTCGCGGAACGGCTCGTCCACCACCACCCAGGCGAACAGCAGGAGGACCACGAAGGCCAGGACGGCGGGGACGAAGACGCGCTCGAAGCGGTCAGTGAAGCGCTGGGTCGGCGACTTCTGCGCCTCGGCCTCGCTGACCATCCGCACCACGCGTGCGAGCGTCGTGTCGGCGGCCCGCCGGGTGACCCGGACCTCCATCGCCCCGCTGCCGTTGATCGTGCCCGCGAAGATGCGATTCTCGGCCCCCAGCCTGTCCGGCCGCAGGGCGGCGCGATCGGGGTCGTCGACGGCCCGCTTGTCCACCGGCACGCTCTCGCCGGTGACGGGGGCCTGGTCGACGCTGCTCGTGCCGCGGACGACGAACCCGTCGGCCGGGATGCGGGCGTTCGGCCGCACGACGACGGTGTCGCCGACCGCCAGCTCCTCGACCGGGATCTCCCGCACCTCGCCGTCGCGCCGCACCTCGGCCGTCCGCGGGGCGAGCTCGGCCAGCGCCTCGATGGCGCGCCGCGCCCTTCCCATGGCGTAGTGCTCGAGCGAATGGCCAAGGCTGAACAGGAAGAGCAGCAGCGCGCCCTCGGCCCACTCGCCGAGCGCGGCGGCGCCCGCCGCGGCGACCAGCATCAGGGTGTCGATCTCGAAACGGCCGATGCGGAGGGAGTCGATTGCCTCGCGCAGCGTGTAGAACCCGCCGAAGCCGTAGGCGGCGATGTAGAGCACAAGCGGCAGCCATGCTGGCGCGCCGGTCGCGACGGAGACCAGGTAGCCGATGGCAAGCAGGGCCCCGCAGGCCAATGCAAAGATCAGTTCGGTGTTCTCGCCCAACACGCCGCCATGCGCGTGGGCATGCCCCTCCTCGTGGCGGTGCTCGCCGACGCCGTGTCCCGCTTCGTGCCTGTGCCCCTCGGCCTCGTGCCCGTGGTCGCGGCCGTGCGGCTCCCGCCCCTGCGCGCGGTCCGCCTCGCCCGGCTCCGGCCCGCGGACCTGCACGCGCATGTCGCCGAGCGCGCGGCGGAGGGCCTGCTCGGAGGTCGCCTCCCGGTCGAACTCGATCCGCAGCAGCCCGGACGCGGACGCCTCGGCCTCGACCACGCCGGGGATGCGCCGCAGCCGCTCGGAGACGAGGCGGGCGCGGCGCTGGTGGCGGAGCCCGTCCGCCTCCCAGAGCGCGTGGGCGAACCGCTCGGTCAGGCGGGCTCCGGTAGCCTCGGCGATCTCCCGCACCCGGGCGAGGCTCAGCACCTGCGGGTCGTAGTGGATGCAGAGCTTGGCGGGCTCCCCGCCGCATGCGGGCACGACATGCACCCGCTCCATGCCCTCTCGGCCCGACAGATCGCCGACGAGGCGCCCGACGCAGGCGTCCGCCTCGTCCGGCGCATCCGGGAGCAGGACGGGGAGGTCGAGGCGCAGACGCTGTGCTTCCTTCGCAATCATGGGCCCTCGGTTTTCGTGGAACGGGCGGGAAAAGCGGTGGAACAAGGGCGGAAACTTAGGCGGGAAAAGGCCGCCCGGCCACTCAACGTCCGGCCCTCCAGCGCCTCACCCGCCCCTCCGGGCGACAATGCCTCCGCCAGCGGCGCGCTGGTCCCGACGGCGCCGCTGGCGAAGGCGCGCCCGAGGTCGGCGGGTGGGTGCGAGTGCCCGGCCGTCCCGCCGTGGTGGTGTCCTCCGTGGCCGTGGTCATGCGGCATTCCGTCAGTCCTCCCTGCAGCCTCAACGCGGGAGGCCCGCCACGCCTGCCTGGCGGGCAGCGGCACGGGCGCCCGCGCCCGGCGGCGCGTCCCGGCCCCCGGCCCCGCGTCCATGGACGTTGGCGGGCGGCGGGAGCGCTGAACGGCATCGGCGGGCTCGCGGCGTCCGGGGCCAGCCGATCGCACGAACTCGTCGATGGCCACCGCGCCAGCCCGAACGTGAAGTAACTTCACGGCGATGGGGTTGACGCGGGCCGCAGCGCGACCGACGACTGCCGTGCGCCGCATCCGCGTCGCGCAGCTCGCTTGCCGTGCCTTGCGGCCAGAGGGAGGCTCGATGGATGAGGGAACCGAGCGCTCCGCCCCGGCCGCCGAACCTGGCTGGGGCGGGTCCTGGCCGCACCCCCACGGCCGGACGCCGACCGACCGTCTTCGAGGGAGGCGGGGAAATAGGACGGCGGCCCCGCCCATCGGGGCCAGCCGGGGCGGCACCGGAGGCGGCGCGTTGGGGTGGGCGCTGCTCGCCGCCGTCCTCGCGCCCCTGGCCGCCCCGACCGGCCCGGCTATGGCCCAGAGGTTCGGGAGTCCCGGCGCGCCGAACGTAGGCCCGCCCGAGGCGGCGCTGTTCCCCGATCTCGCGGCGCTGCAGGACCGGCTGGAGGAGCAGGGATGGCTGGTGCGCGGCCAGGCGACCTTCGTCCTCCAGGGCCACCCCCGCTTCCGCTCGCCCTACCGCGGCGAGGCCAGCCTGAGCCCGGCCCCGAACGCCCGTAACACCTTCTCCAGCGACCTCGTGCTGGGGCGGCGGCTGTGGACCGGGGCGGAGTTCATCCTCGACGCCTCCGTCACCCGCGGCTTCGGCCTGTCGAACTCGACCGGAATCGCCGCCTTCCCCAACAACGAGGCGTTCCGGCTCGGCTCGACCGAGCCCTCCTTCTACGTGCCGCGGGTCTTCCTCCGACAGACCATCGGCCTGTCGGCCGACACCGTCGAGACTGACGACGACCCGCTGCGCTTCGGCGGCCCGCTGCCGCGCGAGCGCCTCACCATCACCGTCGGCAAGATCTCGGTCTGGGACATCTTCGACGAGAACCGCTACTCCCACGACGCGCGCACCCAATTCCTCAACTGGGCTCTCGTCGCCGCCGGTGCCTTCGACTTCGCCGCCGACGCGCGCGGCT
>NZ_JAMZIK010000048.1 GCF_024178315.1 Siccirubricoccus soli
GAACCGCTACTCCCACGACGCGCGCACCCAATTCCTCAACTGGGCTCTCGTCGCCGCCGGTGCCTTCGACTTCGCCGCCGACGCGCGCGGCTGGACCAACGGCGTGGCCCTCGAGTGGGAGAACGGCACCTGGGGTCTGCGGGCTGGAGCCTTTCAGGTGTCGCGGCGGGCGAACGGCCTGTTCATGGACCCCGCGGTGACCCGGGCCTGGCAGGTCATCGGCCAGGCGGACCGCTTCTTCCAGCTCGGCGGCCGACCGGGCGCGCTGCGCGTCCTGTACGGCGCCTCGCGTGCCCGCCAGTCCACCTGGGGCGAAATCTTCGCCAACGGCTTCGACACCTTCGAGCAGAACCCGGGGGGCTATCGCCTGAAGCACATGGCGGCCCTGAACCTCGAGCAGGAGCTCGCCGACGGCCTCGGCGCCTTCGCCCGGCTGTCCTGGAACGACGGGCGCGTCCAGCCCTTCGAGTTCACGCAGATGGATCGCGCCGTCTCGGCGGGCCTCGCGCTGCGCGGGCTGCGCTGGGGGCGACCGGCAGACACCGCGGGGCTCGCTGCCAACGTCGGCTGGATCTCGCGCGGGCAGCAGCGATACCTGGGATCGGGCGGCATCGGCTTCATCGTCGGCGACGGGCGACTGAACTACGCGCCCGAGTGGGTGACCGAGGTGTACTACGACGCCCGGATCGCACCCGGCATCAACCTCGGACTCGACTACCAGCTGGCGGTGAATCCCGGCTACAACGCCGACCGAGGGCCCGTGCACCTCTTCGCGGTCCGGCTCCGGACGGCGTTCTGAGCATGGGGCCCGCCGCGCCCGCCACTCCGCCGACGCGCCGACCCGAAACTCCGGCGCTTGCTTCGGCGGGTCGAGCGGCCGCTCAGCGGAACGAGGCCCCTCGGACCTACAATCCTTGATGGGGCCGGACAAAGGTGCAGGTCCAGGGTGTCCGGTAGCGGCAATAGCGCACACCGTGGGGCGTGGCACCGCAGTAGCAGGCGGCGCTGTCCCAAGGCGCTTGCGGCCGCTCTCCGGCGGCGCACCCCGCCAGCGCGCAGCAAGCGCAAAGCAGGATCCCGAAGCCCTTGGTGAAGGCGTGTCCGCGAAGCATGGCGCCTTCCACCCGGGCCGACGGTCTTCCGCCCCGGCGGAGCCACTCGGCCCGGCGAGCCGCCCGGACAGCGCCGCCCAGGCCCGCTCTCCCATTGCCGCCACGCACCCACACACCTCCGGCCCATATCCTCCGACCCATATGGAGTGTGCCAGGATGGGAGAAAGGCGTCATGCGCTGGGTCGCCGTCGCCATCGCGCTGGGTCTGCTGGCCGGGGTCCCGGCCTGCGTCCAGCCGTCCCACCACGGGCTGGCACCCGCCTATTCGGCCCATGGCCTGGCGCCGCACCCGGTTGCTCCGCAGTGCCCGGGCGGGCAGCACCACCACGGTGCGGCACCGCCCCGTCACCACGAAAGGCCGTCGCTCCACGACCGCCATTATGGCAGCCGTGGCAACGACGGTTGTCATCACGCCCCCTGAGCGCGTGATCCTCGAGGATGGTCCACGTGCCGGGGCGCGCCCCGGGCGGGCGGGCACGTCGGTTTCCTTGCGGCCGGGCAGCCCTTGGGAGGCCCGGCCGGTGGTCCGCGATCCCGGCTTCCATATCAGTGGCCGGGCGGGGGGGCGCCGCGACCACGGGCGTGAGGTTGCAGACCGTCGCCGCTGGGGGGATCGAAATGCGCGGGCGCACTGTCACCCACTTGGCCGGACACCGCGCCCGGACGGTGCGGCTGAGGGCCGTCGCCGCGCGGCGGGTCGAAGTGCGCCGGGGCACCGCCTGCCTGGGTCCGGGCGGCGTTCGGGTTGTGCGGCTGCGGGCCATCGCCGTGCGTCGGGTCGAAGTGCGGACCCTGGCCGCGCTGTCCGGCGGCCTGGGCAAGCACCGGGCCTCGCTCGACCACGTCGTCCGCGGTCGCCCGGGGGGCCAGGATGGCCGCTCCCGCCAGGGCAGCGACGGCCACCAGGGCATTGCGAAGAACCATGTGCGCTCTCTCCTACACTGGCTGCCCGGAAGGTGGCAGCCGCGACGGACGTTGATTTCGGCCGGGAATGTCACAGGCAGCGTGCGGCGGCGCATCGTTTTGTTGCGGGACGCCTGTCCCCAGTGCGACGGCCGCTTCGCCACTGCGATGGGCGTGCGACACCGGCCGAGGGGCCAAGGTCGCGTCCTCGAAGCCTCGGGCGAAGGGGTGGGGGTGCTCTGGGCCGGGACGAGCCTGCGCAACACGCACGCACTCGCCGGTCGGGCGGAGCACCGCCGCTACCGCTTTCCTGAGGCGAGTTCGACGGTCCGAGCGGCGCGCGGGCTGGGCGGCGCCCCAGGTCGCCAAGGATTCGCGCCTAAGGAAGGCGGCGCCCAAG
Organism: Siccirubricoccus soli; assembly: GCF_024178315.1. Classification (GTDB taxonomy): domain Bacteria; phylum Pseudomonadota; class Alphaproteobacteria; order Acetobacterales; family Acetobacteraceae; genus Siccirubricoccus; species Siccirubricoccus soli. The sequence continues at coordinate 2,416 of NZ_JAMZIK010000048.1, forward strand.
ATACTTCGTTGCGAGCCGTCGCGCGCCGCGACGCCCGGTTTGCAGGTGGGAAGCCGGATGTCGCGGGCGTCGGCCAGCCTGCAGGGCCGCCGGGTCACCCAGCGGTCCCCACCGACGGATGGCCGGAGGCGGCGGCTCAGCTTCCGGGAGGACGCGGGGAGGGCTGCCGCAGCTCCGTGGCGGACCAGTTGATCAGGGTCGGCGCCATCACCGCGTTCAGATGGTCGACCGAGACCTTCACCGGCGCGTTGGTCGCGCGGTCGAGCCACACCGTCTGCAGGTAGGTGTAAGTCGACCCGGCGATGTCGAAGCGGCGCTCAAGCTTCACCGCGTTGAAGGTTCCGGCGGGCACACGGATCGGTTCGAAGCTGGCAAGGCGCCACGTCTCAAAGACGTGGGTGCTGTTACTGTCGCGGCCCACGCTGAAGTAGTCGAACCGTCGCTCGCCGCCGACTGGACCAGAGAGGAGCGAAGTGAGGTGCGCCCGGCCGTTCACGTACTGCCGTTCGCTGGGCGCCCAGATGCCGAGCACCAGCCGCTGGCCGCCGCCGACCAGACAGACAAGCGGATCGTTCGCGTCAGCGCCACGGAAGGTGATGGTGTCACCGGTCGAGCGCTCCACGGCAGTTCCCGGCTCCGGACAGCTGAAGCGCCAAACCGGCGCCTGTGCGCTCGCCACCCCGCTCGCCAGCATGACGGCGGCGAAAGTCATCGCGCGGATCATCCAAACCTCCCTGATGCCGCAGCGCATGGTGCGGCTGCGGTCGTTGCGCCACTCGGACTGCGTTGCTCGCAGCACGGAGGGTATGGCGGCCTTATCGTGCGGCTTGGTGACCATTCGGCATCTTTTTGTTGCTGCAGCCGTCACCCGGGCACCGCCAACTTGGCGGGGACTTGGCGGGCTGGCCTCGGCCAGGAAGGCAGCCGTAATGAGCTCGCCAGCCGCCAAGTAGGCGCAGCGCTTCCTCTCCGTCCACGCCCAGATCAGCAACCTCTTCCATCACCGCCGCGACCACGTCTCCGCCAGCGAGTATCGAGCAGCGACGGCCCGTGCGTTCGAGGTGTGGGCCGACATCAGCGGTGGTGCTGTCGCGGCTTGAACCATAAGGAATCACTGGCCTCTGTCTGCCACCGCGGTTGTCTCAGGGCCAACAAGTTGACGGTGCCGTCGCGGCGTCAGCCAGGCCTGCCGTTGCCCGGAGTGACGCGCGGCAGCCGCAACGCCGCCACGGTCCCCTGCCCCGGCACGCAGGCGAGGTCGAGCGTCCCGCCATGCGCCTCGGCGATGGCGCGCGCGGTGGACAGGCCCAGGCCGCTGCCGCCCCCCGCCGCGCGGGCCCGGTCCCCGCGGAAGAAGGGCTCGAAGGCGCGGGCGAGATCCCCGGGCGGCAGGCCGGGCCCCCGGTCGCCGACCCGGATCTCCACGTCCGTCCCGGTCGCCAGCACCTCGACCCAGGGATCGCTCCCGTGTTTCACCGCGTTCTCGATCAGGTTGCGGACCGCCCGCTTCAGCGCCACCGGCCGTGCCGGGGCCATGCCGTCGTCCAGCCTGCGCTCCTCGACCGCCGCGCCGGACTCGGCGAACTCGTCCACCACCACCTGCACCAGCGCCGCAACCGAGACTGGGACCACCGGCTCCCCACCGCCATCGCCGCCGCGCAGGTAGGCGAGCACGTCGCCCACCATCCCTTCCATCTCCGCGAGGTCGCGCAGCAGCCTTCGGCGCAGCGCCGCGTCCGGCAGCTCGTCGGCACGCAGCTTCAGCCGGGCAAGCGGCGACATCAGATCGTGCGAGAGCGCTCCGAGCGCCAGTGAGCGCTGGCGCAGCAGGTCGCGCACCCGCCGCATGGCCCCGTCGAGCGCCTCCGCGACCTCGCGCACCTCTCGCGGGCCGCCGACCGGCGGCAGCGGCGCGTCGCTGTCGGGCGGCAGGCCGCGCACCGCCCGCGCGAGCCGGGACAGCGGTGCCGCGGCCACGCGCGAGGCGAAGGCGATGCAGAGCAGCAGCGCGAAGGCGATCGCGCCGACGGCGACCCGGAAGGCGACGTCGTCGGCCGCGATCAGCGACACGGCCAGCACCCGGGCGTTCACCCAGCTGCCGTCGGCGAGCCGAACGCTGACGATCGCCTCCCGCATCGCACCGTGGGCGGCGTCCGGGACGCCCGGGGCGGCGCGGAGCTCGCGCGCCACCTCGGCCAGGCGCCCGACATGGGCGAGGTCCGGCGCCGCCCTGGCCCGCTCCCGCGGCAGTTCCGGACTGTCGCCCCACGCCACCTCGACGTCGGGACCGGACAGGGCACGCGCGAGGGACGGGCGGTCGGACGGCGCGGCGCCTGCGATCGCCTCCACCGCCCCGGCGATCCGGTGCGCCGCGACCTCGGCCGCGCCGTGCTCGGCGGCCCGACGCAGCAGCGCGGCGTGCACGACGAGGCTCGCCACCAGGAGGAGGACCAGCGCGGCGGCACCGGGGGCGAGGATGCGCGCCGCGAGGGTGTCGGGCAGCCAGCGGCTCGGCCCGACGGTCACGACCACTCCACGTCGCAGGCGAGCATGTACCCGGCGCCGCGCAGGGTCTTGATCACCCCGACGGCTTCGTCGTGGCGGCCGCCAAGCTTGCCGCGCAGGCGGCTGACCTGGGCGTCCACCGAGCGCCCCAGGCCGCCGAAGGCGCGGCCGCGGGCGAGGTCGAGCAGCTGGTCGCGCGAGAGGACCCGCTGCGGCCGCTCCACGAAGGCGAGCAGCAGGTCGTACTCGCCGCTGGTCAGCTCGACGCGCCCGCCGCCGGGGGCCGTGAGCTCGCGCCGCCGCGTGTCGAGCGTCCAGCCGCCGAACACGGCGCGGTCCCGGGCGCCGCCCGTGCCCACCGCCCCGCCGCCATCCCGGCGGCGCAGCACGGCGCGGATGCGCGCCACCAGCTCGCGCGGGTCGGGCGGCTTGACCATGTAGTCGTCGGCCCCAAGCTCCAGGCCAACGACGCGGTCGGACGCCTCGCCGAGTGCCGTCAGCAGGATGACCGGCAGGTCGCCCTGGGCGCGGATGTCGCGGCACAGCTCGAAGCCGGAGCGGCCGGGAAGCATGACGTCGAGCAGCACGAGGTCCACCCTGGCGGCCCCGGCCAGCACTTCGCGCATCTCGACACCGTTGCGTGCGCCGCTCGCGCGGAACCCGCTCCGGCGCAGCAAGGCAAGCAGCAATGGCCGCAGTTCGCCATCGTCCTCGACAACCAGGACGTGCCGCCCCTCGCCCGACAGGACCGGCGGCGGATCATCTTCGTTCAACACGCTACCCACCTCACTCGAACAGGTTCCGCAGCCAGGATTGCAGCTGATGGCCGAGGCCCCCCTCGCGGTGCCCGCGGGGCAGCGGCGGCGGGGACGGCTGGGTCCAGCCACCGGCTGGCTGGCCGGGGGCAGGCAACGCGGACGGGGAAGGCGCGTCGCACGCCGCGCCGTGGTCGATGAGCTTGTCGAACTCGCAGCAACCGAGCCAGACGCCGCGGCACTCCGGGCAGCGGTCGATCCTGATGCCCTCGCGGCCGCCCGCCACCAGGTCCACCCGGCGCCCCGGGCAGTGCATCCCGGCGCGGCTCCTGGCCTGCTGGACCTCGCCCACGCCTCACGGTGCTTGCCTTTGCTTGACGGGAACCGGCGGCACCGGCCGCGCGGCTCTCCGATGACCACGGTGGCGATCGGAACCGGCAAGCCGATGCCCGCGACTCACAGGGGCGAGCACCGCCCGATGGTGATGGACGGCGAGTCCGTGTCGGGCTCGTCGCCCGTGCGGCCCGACAGCCAGCCGCCTTCGTAGTAGGACTGGTAGCGCAATGTGTCGCGGTTGATGGTGAAGTCGATCGAGCCGAAGATCCGGCATCTGAGCAAGCCGTGCCGGAAGTCGCGCTCACAGGGATACCTCGCCCGCTTGCCCTCCTCGCCCACGACCCAGAGGAATTCGACGGCAGGGTGCTGCAGCAGCTCGCGCCACAGGGCGACGTCGTCGTCATCGGCCCGCCGCACGACGTAGTGCTTGCCAGTCGCCCTGAATGGGGTGGCAACCCATTCCTGGGCCGTGCGGTCGTAGCGCATCCCGGCCGCCTGCTCGGCCACGCACAGCCATCCCTCCTGCGCCAGCGCGCGGTCGGCAACCACCATCGCCATCGCGCACAGGAGGCATCGCCAACTCACTGGCCTCCCCCGCCCGGTGGGCGGCCGCTCTCGGTCCGGCACGCAGGATTGGGGAACGGGAGAGGCGCTCCACATCATGCCTTCCCTCCTACTTGGCCGGGGTCCGGCGGCTCACCCGCAGGGCGACCTCGGGTTCCGGCACGGGCCGCAGCCCCGCATCCTCGGGCGGCGCCGCGTCGGCGCTGCCGAACCTCGAATACAGCGCGGGCAGCACCATCAGGGTCAGTAGGGTCGCGGTGATCAGGCCGCCGATGACCACGGTGGCGATCGGCTTCTGCACCTCGGCGCCCGCCCCGGTGGCGATCGCCATCGGCACGAAGCCGAGCGAGGCGACGAGGGCGGTCATGGCGACCGGCCGCAGCCGGTCCATCGCGCCCTGCCGGATGGCCTCGTCCCGGCCCAGGCCCTCGCCACGCAGCTGCTTGATGTGGTTCAGCATGACGAGGCCGTTCAGCACCGCGACACCCGAGAGGGCGATGAAGCCGACCGCCGCCGAGACCGAGAGCGGCATGTCCCGGAGCCAGAGCGTGGCGATGCCGCCGGTCAGCGCCAGGGGCACGGCGCTGAACACCAGCAGGGCATCGCGCGGCGAGCCGAGGGCGGTGTAGAGCAGCAGGAAGATCAGGAAGAACACCGCGGGCACGACCACCATCAGCCGCTGGCGCGCCGCCTCGAGGTTCTCGAACTGCCCGCCCCAGGTGATGAAGTAGCCAGTCGGCAGGCGCACCTCGGCCTCCACCCGCGCCTGCGCCTCCGCGACCACCGAGGCGATGTCGCGGCCCCGGACGTTGGCGGTGACCACGACGCGGCGCCTGCCGTTCTCCCGACTGACCTGGTTCGGTCCCTCGGTCAGGCGGAAAGAGGCGAGGCTGCGGAGCGGCACGGTGGCGGCACCACCCGCGCGTCTCTCCCCGGGCAGGGCCACGGGCAGGTTGCGCAGCGCGTCAAAGTCGGCGCGCACCTCCTCCGGCACCCGGACGACGATGGCGAAGCGGCGGTCGCCCTCGAAGACCCAACCGGCCTCGCGCCCGCCGATGGCGGTGCCAATCACCTCCTGCACCGCGCTCAGGCTGAGCCCACGCCGGGCGATCTCCCCCTTGTCCACGGTGATCTCGAGGAAGGGCAGCCCGGTCGCCTGCTCCACCCTGACGTCCGCGGCGCCCGCGACGCTGCGCAGGATGCCCGCGACCTGGTTGGCGGCCGCGAGCATGGGCTCGAACTCCTCACCGAAGACCTTCACTGCGAGGTCGCCGCGGGTGCCCGCCAGAAGCTCGTTGAAGCGCATCTGGATGGGCTGGGTGAACTCGTAGTTGTTGCCTGGCAGGCGCTCCACGGCCTGCTGGATACGCCGAACCAACTCCTCCTTGGGCAGCGCCGGGTCGGGCCACTGCTCACGCGGCTTCAGGATGATGAAGGCGTCGGAGACGTTCACCGGCATCGGGTCGGCGGCGACCTCGGCGGTGCCGGTCTTGGAGAAGACCACTGCGACTTCGGGGAAGCGCGAGACCGTCGCCTCGACCTGGAGCTGCATCGCCTGCGACTGCGTCAGGGAGGTCGAGGGGATGCGGATGGCGTGCATGGCGATGTTGCCCTCGTCGAGCTGCGGGATGAACTCCGAGCCGAGTCGCGCACTAAGGACAAGCGATCCAAGGAAAAGCAGGGCGGCGGCGCCGATGACCGGCACCGGCCGCCGCAGGGCCACGGCCAGCGCCGGGGCATAGACGCGCTTGAGGACGCGGACGAGCCAGTTGTCCTTCTCCTGGACCTTGCCGGTCACGACCAGCGCCACCATCGCGGGCACGAAGGTCAGCGAGAGGACGAAGGCCACCGCCAGGGCGATGATGACCGTCAGCGCCATGGGCGCGAACATCTTGCCCTCGACGCCCTGGAAGGTGAGCAGCGGCACGTAGACCAAGATGATGATCGCCTGCCCGAACACCGAGGGCCGGATCATCTCACGGGCCGAGGCGGCCACCGTCTCCAGCCGCTCGCGCAGGTTCAGCGTCCGCCCGAGCGCGTGCTGCCGCTCCGCCAGGTGGCGCAGGCTGTTCTCGGCAATGATCACCGCGCCGTCCACGATGAGGCCGAAGTCGAGCGCGCCGAGGCTCATCAGGTTGGCGCTGATGCCACCCTCCAGCATCCCGGTCGCGGTCAGCAGCATGGTGACCGGGATGACCAGCGCGGTGACCACCGCGGCGCGCAGGTTGCCGAGCAGCAGGAACAGCACCACGACGACCAGCAGGGCGCCCTCGGCGAGGTTCTTGGCGACCGTGTGGATCGTCGCGTCCACCAGCTCGGTCCGGTTCAGCACGGTGCGGAGCTGGATGCCGGGCGGCAAGGAGCGGGCGATCTCGCGGACCTTGGCGTCCACCGCCGCGGCGACCGTGCGGCTGTTCTCGCCGATCAGCATCAGCGCGGTGCCGACCACCGCTTCCGCCCCGTCGGCGCTGGCGCTGCCGGTGCGCAGTTCTTTGCCGACCTCGACCTGGGCGATGTCGCGCACCCGCACCGGGACGCCCTCGCGGGTCGTCACCACGACGTTGCGAATGTCGTCCAGGGTCTCCAGCCGCCCGCCGGAGCGGACCACGTAGCCCTCGCCGCCACGCTCAAGGTAGCCCGCGCCGCGACTGGCGTTGTTGCGCTCGAGCGCCTCCGCCACGTCGGCGAAGGACAGGCCGAGGCCGATCAGCCGCGCCGGGTCGGGCTGGACGTGGTACTGCTTCACATAGCCGCCGATGGCGTCCACGCCCGCGACGCCCGGCACGGTGCGAAGCTGCGGCCGGATGACCCAGTCCTGGAGGGTCCGGAGGTAGGCCGTCCGCTCCAGATCCGTCGTGAGACGCTGGCCCTCTGGGGTGAGATAGCTCCCGTCGGCCTGCCACCCCGGACGGCCATCACGGACCGTGTCGCCCTCGCGGCGCGGCGCCCAGTCGACGGTCCACATGTAGACCTCGCCGAGGCCGGTCGAGATCGGCCCCATGCGCGGCTCAGCCCCCTCGGGCAACAGCTCGCGGGCTTCGGTCAGGCGCTCCAGCACCTGCTGGCGGGCGTAGTAGATGTCGACGTCGTCGCGGAAGATGGCGACGACCTGGCTGAAGCCGTTGCGCGACAGCGAGCGGGTGGATTGCAGGCCGCGGATCCCGGCCAGCGCCGTCTCGACCGGGAAGGTGACCTGCTTCTCGACCTCATAGGGCGAGAGCGCGGGCGCCAGGGTGTTGATCTGCACCTGGTTGTTGGTGATGTCGGGCACCGCGTCGATGGGCAGGGACTCCAGGGAGCGCAGGCCGAACCCGGCGGCGACGGCGACCAGCAGCACCACCAGCCAGCGCTGGCGGACCGAGAAGTCGAGGATGCGTGCGATCATGGTCCGGCGGCCCTAGTGCGAGTGCTCGGCTTCGGATTTCCCGAGCTCGGCCTTGAGGACGAAGGTGTTGGCGGCGGCGTAGCGCTCGCCCGGTTCGAGGCCGAAGACCACCTCGACTGCCTCCCGGTCGCCGCGGCCGAGCACCACCTCGCGCTTCTCGAAGCCCTCCGGCGTGCGCACGAAGACCACGCTTTCGCCGCCGATCTCCTGGACTGCCGCGCGGGGCACGAGCACGTCGGCGCGCTGCTCCTCGGTGGCGACCTCCGCCGTGACGAAGCCGCCCGGCCGCAGGGCGCCCTCCGGGTTCGGCGCCTCGACCACGGCGCGGGCCGAGCGCGTCTCCGGGTCGAGCACCGGGGCGAGGAAGACGATGCGGCCCGCCCCGCGCACCTCGCCCTCATCGCGGATCCGCACCGCCATGCCCTCCTTCACGAAGGCCAGGTCGGCGGTGGGCACGGCCATCTCCACCCAGACGGTGGACAGGTCGGCCAGGGTGTAGAGCTCCGCCTCGGCCGACACCGCCTCGCCGAGCATCTTGGGGCGGGCGGTGATCCGCCCGGCGATCGGCGCCCGCACCTCCTGGCGGCGCAGCGCCTCGATGGGCTGGCGCGGCAACGCCTCGATCTCCGCCTGGCTCAGGCCGATGGCGGCCAGCTTCTGACGGGTGAGGTCGAGGCGGATCTGCGCCTCCTGCCAGTCGGTCCGCGCCTTCAGGAAGTCCTGCTCGGCGGAGACCTTGCGCTGCCACAGCCGCTGCTCGCGCTCGAAGGTGACGCGGGCGAGTTCGGTGGTGCGCAGCGCGGCGAGGTACTCGCCCTTCGCGGTGGCGATCTCCGCGCTCTCGACCACCGCCAGCACCTCACCGGCCGCGACGGTGTCGCCGAGGCGCCTGTTCAGGGCCGTGACGATGCCCGCCACCCGGGCCGGGACATGGGCCAGCCGGTCGGCGTTCGCGGCCACGGTCCCGGGCAGGGAGATGCGACGCGCCACGGTGCCGGGCCCCGCCTCCGCCACCTCGATCCGGGCGGCGGCGACCTGCTCCTCCGTCATGCGGACGGTGCCCTCGGGGGCCTCCTCGCCATGGTCACCGCCCGCTCCATGGGCGTGGCCACCGCCACGGCCCTTGCCGCCCGCGGGGTCCGCCGCCCCGGCCGGAGTGACGACCTGGACCGGCGGCGCGAGGCCGAGACTGGACCGCAGCGTGGCGGGCAGGCCGGGCGCCACCACCGTGACGCCGAGGGCGACCACGCCACCCGCAAGGAAGGCGAGAACGGATTTCATGGTCACTGCCTCCCCAAGGGGGTGACGGTCGGGACGGGGGTGGCGGCGCGGCCACGCAGCCGGGCGATGTCGGCGCGCACTTGTTGCACCTCGAGCAGGGCGGCGTTGATCTGCTCGCGGGTGTCGGACAGCGTGCGCTGGGCATCGAGCACCTCGAGCAGCGAGAACCTGCCCGCGGCGTAGCCCTCCCGCGCCGCGGCGGCGGCCTCCCCGGCTGCGGGCAGGACGACGCGACGGAGCGAGTCCGCGGCGCGCCAGGCCTGGTCCAGGCGCCGCTCGGCGTCGGCCAGGGCGGCATTCAGGTAGAGCCGCCCGCGCTCCGCCTCGGCCTCGGCCCGGCTGAGCTCGGCTCCGGCCCGCAAGATGTTGCCCTGGTTCCGGTCGAAGATCGGCAGTGGCACGCTGAGGCCGAGCACGAAGGCGGTGTCGCCGCCCGCCTCGCGGAACCGCCGGACCCCGGCACCGACCGCGACGTCCGGGATGGCGTTGCGTCGTTGCAGGTCTAGCTCGGCGCGGCGCTGGTCGATTAGCGCGTCCAGCCGGGAGCGGTCGAGCTGCCCTGGCGGCAGGGCCGCCGCCCGGGCGGGGTCGGGGCGCGGGCCGAGGTCGTCAAACCAGGCTGCCCGGGTGGGCATGACCTCCACCCCGGGGGTGGCCAGCAGCACCGAGAGGGCCCGCAGCGCCACCGCCGCTTCCCGCTGGGCGCGCTCGGCAAAGACCGCGGCGGTCTCGCGCGCCACCTCGGCGCGGCGCTGCTGCGGGAAGGCCTCGCGCCCGGCCTCGACCCGGGCGCGGGTGGCGCGCAGCACCTCGTCGGCCAGCCGCACCCGCTCGCGGGCGATCTCCACCGCCCGCCCGGTCGCCACCGCCTCCGCCAGGGCCCGGACCACCTCGCGCACCAGGTCGAGGCGGACCGCCTCGACATCGAGCCCGGTCAGCGCCACGGCGCGGCTCGCGGCCGCGATGCGGGCCTGCCGCTTGCCGCCGGTCTCGATGCGCTGCGACAGGCTGTAGGTCGTCTCGAGGGAACGGATGCCCCCGTAGGATCCGCTGCCGCCGATGTTCTCGGCGTCGAAGGCGAACTCCGGGTTCGGGCGCAGCCCGGCGGTGACGCGATCACCCTGCGCCGCCCGGCGGCCCGCCTCGGCGCTGCGCAGGATGGGCGCCCGCGCGAGGGCAAGCTCCACGGCCTGTTCGGGAGAGGCAATGACAAGGGCAGAGCCCGCGTTCGACCGGGGTGACGTCACCGGGGCGGGAGCCGCCTGCGCCACGCGGCGGCGCGCCGGAGGGTCGGCCGCGTCGGACGGGGTGGTGGTCGTGACGAGGACGGCCGCGCCCAGCACGGCGAGCGGGAGACTGGAACGGATTCGGATTGGCATGGGCACCCGGGACTGACGGAACGCGAGGCGGGCCGCCGTCACCGGCGTGTCCGGGGCGCGGCGGCTAGGACGGCTCTGGTTCGGTCAGGCCTGTGGTGGCCGTGCGGGTGGCTCAGCCTCGAGCGAGGCGTGGGCATGCTCAGCAAAGGCCGGGTGGACCACCATGCTGAAGGCGGGGGGTCCGACGGGTGGTGGCGGCGTCAGGCGGTCCGCCAGCTGGCAGGCGCAGTGGGAGCCCGCGTGGACAAGGCCGTGCGGGCGCGACGGCGTGCCCGGACCGCCGTCCTGGTCCAGGGCGGCCGACATGGTCACGGCAGGGCCGGATGGCGCACCGGAGGGGGCGGCCTCGGCAAAGGGCGGCACCAGCAGGGACGCGAGCAGGAAGGCGATGGCGAGCAAGCGGGCGATCATCGCCCACCCCCTCGTCAGTCGCCTCCTGTTCGTGCCCCGGTTCATGATCGGTCGACCTCAGCGCACCGCGTCGACGTTGAAACGGCCGGTCCCGAGCTCGCCACCGGGGCCGCGCAGGGCCACCGTCGCCCGGAACTTGCCGTCCACCTGGAAATCGACCGGCGCCACCAGGCGGTTCCCACCCGCGGGCCGGAATTCCAGGGTGCGGCGCTCGTTGCCGCGGGCCAGGACGACGGCGGTCGCGCCGAAGGCGGCCGCGTCCACCGGCTGCTCCTTGTCGTCGACGATGGACAGGGTCGCCTGGCCGCCGCGGACCACCAGCTCGACCTCGTGGCGGCCGATCTTCACCTCGTTCCCGCTGTGGGCGTGCCCATGGCCCGCGCCCTGCGCCCAGGCCAGGGCAGGCGCCAGGGCGGCGGCGGCCGCCGCGCCCATCATCATCCTACGTCGCACGGAATCCCTCCTCGATCACTGATCTGGGCACCCCCCAAGGCCGCCACAAGCGCGCGTGCCCAGGCCAGCAGGTGTAGAACCTACAACCACTGGAGATACAAGGACGCGCTCGCCGCCGAATGCATCATTTTGTGACGGCTCCTTCGGCCGCCGCCTGGGCTGCCGACAGGCAGTGCCCATGGTCGTGGTCGGCGAGCGTCTCCAGGACGCGGCACTCGGAGGAGGCACCGTCACATCCGGCGTCGACCAGGCGCGCCAGCTCGTCCCGCAGGATCGCGAGCCGCCGGAGCTTCGCCTCGACCTCGGCGAGATGCGAGACGGCCAGGGCGTGCGCGTCCCCGTGGGGGCACTTGGGATGGGTGGCCAGGTCCAGCAGCCTCCGGATCGCCTCGAGACCGAAGCCGAACTCCCGCGCCTGCCGGATGAAGGCCAGCCGCTCCCGGTGCGGGCGGCCGTAGAGGCGGTGCCCGCCCTCGGTCCGCGCGGCTGGCGGCAGCAGGCCGACCTCCTCGTACCAGCGCACGGTTTGCACCTTGCAGCCCGCCTCGCGGGCGAGCTGGCCGATGGGGATCAGGGCTCCCTGCAGGATGGCGGCCCGGCGGGTGGCTGGCGTGTCCATGCAACTGATGATGGGACCCGCCCGGCCCCGACGCAAACCGGACCCGGTGCCCGGGCGGCCAAGGCGCAGGCAAGGAGGTGTGGAGCCAAATGCCATCGGTGACGTTTGTGACCCGTGTCGGTGTCCATCGCGGCCGCCCATCGCGGCGGTTGCCCAGAAGGGTGAACGCATATGAGCATTCGCACGACCCTGGCTGGCGTGGCGGTCCTGGCGGGGATGGCCACGGCGGCCGCTCCGGCGACCGCGGCCGACGCCGCCGACCGCGGCACGGTGCTGGCGCAGGCCGCCGGGCAACGCGAGGGGCAACCGCGAGGCCCGCACTTCGATCCAACCCAGGGCGGCGGCCAGCAGCCGCACACCCCCGGTCGCGGCGCGCCCACGCCTTCACGCTAACCCGGGGCGGCGATGGGCACCGGACACAGCCACGGCGCGGGCGCGAACGAGCGGGCGCTGCGCTGGGCATTGGCGCTCACCGGCGGGTTCATGCTGGCCGAGGTGGCCGGGTCCTTCCTGACCGGCAGCCTCGCCCTGCTGTCCGACGCCGCGCACATGTTCACCGACACCGCGGCGCTCGCGGTCTCGCTCGCCGCCATCCGGATCGCCCGCCGCCCCGCCGACCGCAGGCGGACCTGGGGCTACCACCGCTTCGAAATCCTGGCGGCAGCCTTCAATGCCTCGCTGCTGTTCCTGGTCGCGCTCTACATCCTCTACGAGGCATGGCAGCGCTTCCGCGCCCCAGCCGAGGTGCAGAGCCTCGGGATGCTGGCGATCGCCACGGGGGGGTTGGTGGTGAACTGGTTGTCCATGCGCCTCCTCGCTGGGGGCAGCGAGCACAGCCTGAACGTCAAGGGCGCCTACCTCGAGGTCTGGAGCGACCTGCTCGGCTCGGTCGCGGTGATCCTGGGTGCGGGCGTCATCTGGCTGACGGGCTGGGTCTGGGTGGACCCGGCGCTTGGGGTCGGCATCGCCCTCTGGGTGCTGCCGCGCACCTGGACGCTGCTGCGCGAGACCACCAACGTCCTGCTCGAGGGCGTCCCCGGGGGAATCGACCTGGATGCCGTCGAACGGGCCATGCTGGACACCCCCGGCGTGCGCGGGGTGCACGACCTGCACGTCTGGGAGCTCTCCTCCGGCAAGATCGCGCTCTCGGCCCACATCGCGGTCGACGCGACCCTCGCCCGCGAGGAGCGGCTGGAGGACACGCTCGGCGCCATGCTGGCGGCGCGCTTCGGCATCACCCACTGCACGGTGCAGGTGGAGCTGCCCGGTGCGCACGGCGGGCGCGACCCACACGCGGCCTGGGTGGCGACGCCCGACGCGGGCGGGCATGGCCACCACCATGGCGGCGATCACGGCCAAGGCCACGGCCGTCCCGCCGGAAGTGCGGCGGGAGGGTGAGGCATCGCCGAGCAAGGCACGCCTAGAGCGGATTGCGTTCAATTCTGAACGCCGCTCCGCTGCAGGCCATTGTTAATAGGCGGATTTTACGCTCCGGGGTGTTCAAGCCCCTCCGCGATCCGCTCTAGCTTCGAGAAGAGCCGCCCCTTGGTGAGAGCGCCTGCACGATGCGGCACTCTGCGACGGTTCCGTGACGGCACTGGCCGATGAGATCCTGGAGCTCGTGCCGGAGCGCCTCAAGGTCGGCGATCTTGCGCACGACCTCCTCGAGGTGCTCGCGGGCCACCTTGTCCACCGCCTCGCAGGACCGCTCCCGGTCGTCGGCGAGCTGGAGCAGTTCGCGCACTTGGTCCAGCGTGAACCCCAGGTCTCTCGCGCGCCGGACGAAGCTGAGCCGCTCCAGATGCGCCGCCCCGTAGGCCCGGTAGTTCCCGGACGTACGGGCGGGCGCCGGGAGAACCCCGACCCGCTCGTACCAGCGGATCGTCTCCACCGTGGTGCCGGTCGCCTTCGCCAAGGCGCCGATGCTGAGCGAGTTCTCCGTGGCCATGCCTTGACCCTGTAGCGACTAGAGGGTCCATATAGGAAGCCGCACGTCCCCGGCGCAACCCGGGGAAACCTGAGGTTGTTCCCGGAGACGGAGAGGCGGCGATGGCGGATAACGAACTGGCGGAGGCGGGCACGAGGCCCACGGCGGCCCTGAGGTACCGGGTCGACGGCATGGACTGCCCGAGCTGCGCCGCGAAGATCGAGACGGCCGTCGGCCGCGTGCCGGGTGCCGAGGACATCCGGGTCAACTACGGGACGCAGATCCTGGCCTTCCGGCTGGACGAGGCTGCGACGCCCCGTACCGCCGTCGAGGAGCAGGTCCGCAAGCTTGGCTACGGCGTCGCCCCCGTCGAGGCGCCGCGGGTGGTCGTCGGTGAATCCGGCGCGGCCGTCGCTGACGAGGGGCGCGACCGCGCCCGCCAACCCTGGTGGAAGGGCGCCAAGGCCCGGCTGGCGGCCGTCCTCGGCGGGCTGACGGCGGCCGGGTTCGCCGCCTCGCTCGCTGTTCCCTCCCTGGACCACTGGGCCTACCTGCCCGCCGCCCTGCTCGGCCTCTGGTACTTCGGCCGGAAGGCCATCTCCGCCGCGCGCGCGGGCTCGCCGTTCTCGATCGAGATGCTGATGTCGATCGCCACCGTCGGCGCCATCGCCATCGGCGCGACCTCCGAGGCGGCGGTGGTGGTGTTCCTGTTCACCATCGGCGAGCTGCTCGAAGGTGTCGCCGCCGGGCGCGCCCGCGCGGGCATCGAGGCGCTCGGGGCCCTGGTGCCGAGGACCGCCCTGCTCGTCGAGCGCGGCACGGCGCGCGAGGTGCCCGCCGCCAGCCTCAAGGTCGGCGACCTCGTCCTCGTGCGCCCTGGCGACCGCGTCTCGGCCGACGGCGAGGTGGTCGAGGGCGAGTCCGAGGTCGACGAGAGCCCGGTGACCGGCGAGTCCGTCCCCGTCCCCAAGGCCGAGGGTGCCCAGGTCTTCGCGGGCAGCGTCAACGCCTCGGGCGCCCTCCAGGTCCGGGTCACGAAGCCCGCCTCCGACAACACCATCGCCCGCATCATCCGGCTGGTGGAGGAGGCGCAGGAGGCCAAAGCGCCGACCGCCCGCTTCATTGAGCGCTTCTCGGCGGTCTACACGCCCGCGGCGGTCGCCGTCGCGGCCCTGGTGGCCGTGGCGCCGCCGCTCCTCCTCGGTGCGGACTGGGATACCTGGATCTACCGCGGGCTGGCGCTGCTGCTGGTCGCCTGCCCCTGCGCCCTCGTCCTCTCGACGCCCGCGGCCATCGCCTCCGGCTTGGCGGTCGGAACCAGACGCGGGTTGTTGGTCAAAGGTGGCGGCGCCTTGGAGACCATCGGCCGCGTCCGCACGGTGGCCTTCGACAAGACCGGCACCCTGACCGAGGGGCGCCCGCGCATCACCGACGTCCTGGCGCTGACCGGCTCCGAGCGCACGCTCCTCGGCCTCGCCGCCGCGGTGGAGAACGGGTCCAGCCACCCGCTCGGCCGCGCCATCCTGGAGCGTGTGGCGGCGGACGGCATCCCGCTGCGCCCGGCCAAGGATTCGCGCGCCATCCCGGGCAAGGCCGTCGAGGCGGTCGTGACCGGCAAGCGCGTGACGGTCGGCTCGCCCTCCTACGCAGCCGAGCAGGCGCCGCTCCCGGGTGACGCGGACCAGGCGGTCACCACCTGGGAGAGCGAAGGAAAGACGGTGGTCGTCGTCTCCGTGGACGGCGCGCCGATGGGCCTCGTCGCCGTTCGTGACGAACCGCGGGCGGACGCCGCCGCGGGCATCCGGGCGCTGCGCGACCTTGGGGTCAGGCCGGTCATGTTGACGGGGGACAACCCGCGGACCGGCAAGGCCATCGCCTCCGCTCTCGGCCTCGACGTGCAGGCGGGCCTGCTGCCCGAGGACAAGCTGCGCGAGATCGCTGCCCTGAAGCAGACGGCGCCCGTCGCCATGGTGGGTGACGGCATCAACGACGCGCCCGCGCTGGCGGCAGCCTCGGTCGGCATCGCGATGGGCGGCGGCACCGACGTCGCCCTCGAGACCGCCGACGCCGCGCTGCTGAACAGCCGCGTCGTGGACGTCGCCGCCCTGGTCGGGCTGTCGCGCGCGACGCTCGCCAATATCCACCAGAACGTCGGCATCGCCCTCGGCCTGAAGGCGGTGTTCCTGGTGACGACGGTGGTCGGCATCACCGGCCTCTGGCCTGCCGTGCTCGCCGATACTGGCGCCACGGTGCTGGTCACGATCAACGCCCTGCGGCTGCTCGGATACCGCTTCAAGGGAGCGGCGGCGCATGGCTGAGCAAGCGACTACGGTGGGCGTGCACCGGCCGTCCGGCCTCCGGCTCGCATGGGCCTGGAGTGCGGTCACGGCGCTGCTGGCCCTGGCGCTGGACCAGGCGACGAAGTGGTGGGTGCTGACCGAGCTCATGGACTCGCCCCGCGTCATCCCCGTCACCCCGTTCTTCAACCTGGTGCTCGGGCGGAACCGCGGCGTCAGCTTCGGCCTGCTGTCGGCGGACCACCCCGCCGCGCCCTGGCTGCTTTCCTCGCTGGCGCTTGTCATCGTCGCGGGCCTCGTCGTCTGGATGACGCGCGACCGGCGCCCCGGAATGGCTGCCGCAGTCGGGCTGATCGCCGGAGGCGCGCTGGGCAACGTCGTCGACCGCCTGCGGCATGGCGCCGTGACGGATTTCCTGGATTTCCACGCCGCTGGCTACCATTGGCCCGCCTTCAACCTCGCCGACACCGCCATCTTCGTCGGCGTCGCGCTGCTGCTCCTGGTCGGCGGGAAGGACGAAGCGGCGCGCGCCGAGCTCCGTGACCCCGTCTTGAAAGCCGAGCGGCCGTGAACTCCCTCCTCCAGATGTCGGGCCTCCTGACCGCCTTCCTGGCGGGGATGGTCTCCTTCCTGTCGCCCTGCGTGCTCCCGCTCGTGCCCGGCTACGTCTCCTACGTCGCCGGTCGCTCGGTCGCCGCCGAGCGCGCGGCGCCCGGCCGCCTCGCGACGGTCGGCCTCGGCCTCTGTTTCGTGCTCGGCTTCGCAACCGTGTTCGTGGCGATGGGCGCCGGGGCCTCGGCCCTCAGCCAGGCCCTGCTCCGCTACCGCTACGAGGCCGGGATCGTGGGCGGGGTGGTGGTCATCCTGTTCGGCCTCATGACCGCGGGCGTGCTGCGGCTGATGCCGCTGCAACGCGACCTCCGCTTCATGCCGACGCTCAGCGGCGGCACGCCGCTCTCCGCCTACGTGCTCGGGCTGGCTTTCGCCTTCGGCTGGACACCCTGCATCGGTCCGGTGCTCGGTGCCATCCTGGCGCTGACGGCGACCAGCGACATCAGCCATCTCGGCGTCGTGCTCCTCGCCACCTACGCGGCCGGGCTCGGCGTGCCTTTCCTCCTGGTGGCCGCCTTCGCGGACGCCTTCCTGCGCGGCCCGTTCCGCTCCCTGCGGCGGGTCGGACGCATCCTCCAACTGGTGGCGGGCGGCGTCATGGTGGTGATGGGCGTGGCGATGATCACCGGCCACCTCACCGACTTCGCCATCCTGATGCTCCGGCTCTTCCCCTGGCTCGGGAGCATCGGATGAGCGGCGACGATGATCTGCCCCAGGACTTGGCCCACATCACGCCTGCCTACCGGCGCACCCTGTGGATCGTGGTGGGGCTCAACGTCGGCTATGGCCTGATTGAGATGGTCGGCGGCTTCATCTCCGGCAGCCAGGCGCTGAAGGCCGACGCCCTCGATTTGCTCGGCGACGGCCTGATCAGCCTCCTCGGCCTGCTGGCCATCGGCTGGAGCCTCGCCTGGCGGGCCCGCTCCGCTCTCATCCAGGGACTGTTCCTCGCCGCGCTGGGGGTGGGCGTGCTCGCCACCACCGGCTACCGGGTGCTGGTGCTGAACCAGCCCGAGGCCGAGCTGATGGGTCTCTTCGGTGCGATGGCGCTCGTGGTCAACGTGGCGGCCGCCGCGGTGCTCATCCCGCACCGGACGGGCGACGCCAACGTGCGCGCGGTCTGGCTGTTCAGCCGCAACGACGCCATCGGCAACCTCGCCGTGGTCATCGCGGCGGGTCTCGTCTGGTGGACCGGCACGGCCTGGCCGGACCTCGCCGTGGCGGCCGTGATCGCCGGGCTGTTCCTCCAGTCCGCGTGGTCGATCGTCCGCGACGCCCTGGCCGACCTGCGCAAGGCCACTCAACCCGGATAGCGGCAGTTTGGCTGGCGGCTCGCTGCGGACATCGGCCGCCACTGCCTCAAGGTCCCCGTCGCCGCGCTCTGCAAGGGACCGGCCCCTGTGGTGCCCAACGCATCACCACGGAGCGGCGAAGAGCGCTCTTCCCGGAAGGACACCCATGGACATCCGTACGCTGACGCCAACTTTCTCTGTTGCGCCCCAGATCACGCCCGGTGAGGTGGCCGAACTCGCGGCCAGAGGATTCAGGACCGTCGTCTGCAACCGCCCGGACGGCGAGGGCCCTGACCGGCCGAACTTCGCCGAGATAGACCGCGCCTGCCGGACGGCTGGGCTCGAGGCGGCCTATCTGCCGCTTGCCTGCGGCACGGTCCGCGACGAGGACGCCAGGGCGTTTGGCCAATTGCTGGACCGCCTGCCGAAGCCCGCCCTGGCGTTCTGCCGGACGGGCGCGCGCTCGGCGACGCTCTGGTCGCTGTCCGAGGCGGCACGCGGCCGCCCCGTGCCGGAGATCCCCGGCCTGGCCAAGGCCCTTGGCGACGACATGAAGGACGTCGCGCGGCGCATCGCCAATGGCGGCCGGACGCCGACCGATACCGGCGAGATCCGGCACGATGTGGTGGTGGTCGGCGGCGGCGCGGCGGGGATCGCGGTCGCCTCCAGCCTCAAGGCGCGCAAGCCGGACCTCGACGTCGCCATCATCGACCCGGCTGACATCCACCACTACCAGCCCGGGTGGACCATGGTGGGTGCCGGAGTGTTCCGGCCCGAGACGACCGCGCGCGCCATGGCCTCCCTCATCCCGCGCGGCGTCCGCTGGATCAAGGCGGCCGTCGCGGCCTTCGAGCCCGAGAGCAACGCGGTCATCCTGGACGGGGGCCGGGTGGTCAAGTACCGCAGGCTGGTCGTGGCGCCGGGGCTCAAGCTCGATTGGCACGCCGTCGACGGCCTGGTCGAGACGCTCGGGCGCAACGGGGTGACCTCGAACTACCGCCGGGACCTGGCGCCCTACACCTGGGAACTCGTGCGCGGCCTGAAGCACGGGCGCGCGGTGTTCACGCAGCCGCCGATGCCGATCAAGTGCGCGGGCGCCCCGCAGAAGGCGATGTACCTCTCGGCCGACAACTGGCGTGACCAGGGCCGCCTCAAGGACATCCAGATCGACTTCTTCAACGCCGGTGGGGTGCTGTTCGCGGTGGAGGAGTACGTCCCCGCCCTGATGCGCTACGTGGAGCGGTATGGCGTCGGGCTGAACTTCCAGCACAACCTCACCCGGATCGACGGACCGGCCCGTACGGCCTGGTTCACGCGGACGGCTCCCGACGGCTCGAAGACCGAGGTCGAGGAGCGGTTCGACATGATCCACGTTGTCCCGCCCCAGGCGGCACCGGACTTCGTGCGCGTCTCGCCGCTCGCCGACGCGATGGGCTGGGTGGACGTCGACCCGGGCACGCTGCGGCACAGGAGCCTTGAGGGCATCTATGGCCTTGGCGACGCCTGCAACGCCCCGAATGCCAAGACGGCCGCCGCCGCCCGCAAGCAGGCCCCGGTGGTCGCGCACAACCTGCTGAAGGACATCGGGGCGATCGGCGCCGCCGACGCGATCTATGACGGCTACGGGTCCTGCCCGCTCACCGTCGAGCGCGGCCGCATCCTGCTCGCCGAGTTCGGCTACGGCGGCAAGCTGCTGCCGAGCTTCCCGGCCTGGCTGATTGACGGCACGAGGCCCAGCCGTCTCGCCTGGCTGCTGAAGGAGCGAGTCCTGCCGTTTGTCTACTGGCAGGGCATGCTCAAGGGTCGGGAATGGCTGGTGACGCCCAAGCTGGCGGACTAGCTGACCAGTGGCCCCCAACGCCCGCCCCG
This sequence comes from Siccirubricoccus soli, assembly GCF_024178315.1. Taxonomy (GTDB): domain Bacteria; phylum Pseudomonadota; class Alphaproteobacteria; order Acetobacterales; family Acetobacteraceae; genus Siccirubricoccus; species Siccirubricoccus soli. Next base: position 22,101 of record NZ_JAMZIK010000048.1, read on the forward strand.
CGGCCCGTCCTGCCCGGGGAATGGCAACACCCGCAGGCGGACACCCTCTTCAGCGCCCGGCATCCAGCGGCCGGGCAGCCGCTGCCTGCAATCCGCTCCCCAGGCAGCAACGCACCTGCAAGGAGATGACCATGACTGACCACCGTCCGGTGGTGACCGGCTTCTACCACGAGGACACCAACAGCATCGCCTACGTGGCCGCGGACCCCGCGACCGGGCGCTGCGCGATCATCGACCCGGTGCTCGACTTCGATCGTGCCCGCCGCGGCACCCACACCACCTTCGCCGACCGGATGGTCGCCTTCGTGCGGGAGCAGGGGCTGACGGTGGAGTGGATCCTCGACACCCATCCGCACGCCGACCACTTCTCTGCCGCGCCCTACCTCAAGCAGGTGTTCGGCGCGCCGATCGCCATCGGCGAGCATGTCGTCACGGTCCAGAGGATCTGGAAGGAGATCTACAACCTTTCCGACTTCCCGGCCGACGGCTCGCAATGGGACCGTCTGTTCAAGGATGGCGAGCGCTTCCGTATCGGTGAACTCGAGGCGGAGGTCATCTTCTCCCCCGGCCACACGGCTGCCTCCATCACCTGCGTCGTCGGGGACGCCGCATTCGTCCACGACACGCTGTTCATGCCGGACAGCGGGACGGCGCGCGCCGACTTTCCCGGCGGCGACGCCCGCGCGCTCTACCGCAGTATCCGCCGCATCCTCGAGCTCCCGCCGGAGACCCGCCTCTTCACCGGCCACGACTACCAGCCGGGTGGACGGGAGCCGATATGGGAGTCGACCGTCGCCGAGCAGCGCGAGCACAACATCCACCTGCGGGGCGGCGTGACCGAGGATGCCTTCGTCCGGGCGCGCGAGGAGCGCGACCGGACGCTCTCCCTCCCCGGCCTGCTTCTGGACGCGCTCCAGGTCAACATCCGGGGCGGGCGGCTGCCAGAGCCCGAGGCGAACGGCGTCTCCTATCTGAAGATCCCGCTGAACTGCTTCCGCGAGACCGGCTGCGCGGCCATCCGCGCGCCGAAGGGTTGAGCGTCCCTGTGGAGAACCTCGTCCGCGCCTCGGCCGCCCTGGGGTGGCGCGCTCATCCGCGACGCCCGGGCCGACCTGCGCAAGGTGGGCCAACCCGGCTGGTGGCAGCCCGGCTGCAAGCTCGCAACGCTCTGACAAGGATTCAGGCATGAACCGTAGAACGCTTCTGCTCACGCTCGGCATCGGCTGCCCCGCGGCGACCGTCCTGGGCTGGGGCCTGTCGGAATGGATGCTTGCGGGCAGGCAAGCCGAGCCGCCCACGCGCTCTAGCCCGTTCGGCCACCCCATCGGCTCGCCCTTCTCCCTGACTGACCACACGGGCCGCAGGGTCACCGACCGGGATTTCGCGGGCGGCGTCCGGCTGGTCTTCTTCGGCTTCACCCACTGTCCCGACGTGTGCCCCACGGCGCTCGGCTACCTGTCCGCGGCCTTCGAGGGCCTGGAACCGGCCGAGGCCGGGAAGGTCCGGGCGCTCTTCATCAGCGTGGATTCCGCCCGCGACAGCCCCGAGCTGCTGGCGGCCTACGTGGCGAACTTCCATCCGGCCGTGGTCGGCCTGAGCGGCAGCGAGGCGGAGGTCGAGCAGGCGGCGAAGGCGTTCGGCACCTACTACCGCAAGGTCCCCGGGGACGGGGACGCCTACGTGATGGACCACACGGCGTCGATCTACCTCCTGGACGGCGAAGGGCGGCTGCGAGGGTACCTTGACAGCCATGAGCCCGTCGGCGCCGCTGTCGCGAAGATCCGTCTTGCGCTCGACGGCCCGCCTTCTGCCTGACCCGCGGAGACAAGCGATGACCCTGCACATGTCCCGCCGCATTGCCACGGTGGCCCTGCTCGTGGCCCTGGCATCCGCCCCACCCCTGCCTGCCGCGAGCCAGCCGCCCGGCGGTTCCACTATCGAGGTCGAGCGCGCCTGGACACGCTCCACTGGCCCGACCGCGCAGACCGCCGTCGCATACGTCGCGATCCGGAACCGCGGCACGGCGCCGGATCGGCTGGTGTCCGCCTCCTCGCCTGAGGCGCGCGTGGTCGAGATGCACGAAACCACGATGGAGGGCGGCGTCATGCGCATGCGCCCGGTCCAGGGCGGCGTCGCCGTCCCGCCCGGCGGCGTCGTGCGCCTGGAGCCGGACGGTGGCGGCGTCCACTTGATGCTCGTCGGCCCGCGGCACGCCTTCGGACGGGGCGAGCGCGTGCCCCTCACGTTGACCTTCGAGCGCGCCGGGAACGTGTCGGTGGAGATGACGGTCGAGGCCGCTGGCGCCCGACGCCCGGCCGCGGAGCACGGCGGGCACGGTCACGGAGACCACACGCGAGACGCCCGCCCCGGAGGATAGGCCGGAGCAGGGTGAGGATAACCCGACCATCTGATACCGCCCGGGCGAGGGTACGGGCGATCCCGCCGAACCCGCACTCTCGCCGTCCCACTCAGGCGTCGTGCGTGTGCCGATGGTGCAGGTCCGGGTAGTGCGGGTGGCGGTGCACCATCGGCGCGTGCCGGTGCACGTGGACATGCGGCTCGCCGGGCGGGTCGCCCGGCCCGTGTGCGTGCCGGTGGTGCTCATCGTGCACGTGGGCGTGCTCGTGCGCCATCTCCTCGTGCGCATGCTCGTGCACGTGGTGCTCGATAAGATGTAGCCACAGGCCCACGCCCATCAGCACGGCCGCCGCGACCAGGCGGAGGGTGACGGGCTCGCCGAACAGAACGAGGGCGAGCACCGCGCCGATGAAGGGCGCGGTGGAGAAGTAGGCCCCGGTCCTGGCCGTCCCCAGGTGGCGCAGCGCCAGGACGAACAGCACGAGGCTGACCCCGTAGCCGAAGAAGCCGACGAGCGCGCCCCCGAACAGCGGGCCGACGGACGGCAGCGCCGCCCCCTGCCAGAGCGCGAGGCCGAGGTTCACCGCCCCGGCGACCAGCCCCTTGAGCATGGCGATCTGCACCGGGTCGGCCGCGCTGAGCTTGCGGGTCAGATTGTTGTCGGCGCCCCAGGCCAGGCAGGCGCCGAGGATGGCCAGGGCGCCCCAGCCCACGCCTTCCGCCGCCCCCTGCCAGGAGAGGAGGACGGCACCGGCCAGGATGAGCAGCGCCCCGAGCACGATCCGGCGGTCGGTGTGCTCCCGGAACACCACCCAGGCGATGCCCATGGTGGCGAGGCCTTCGACGTTCAGCAGCAGGGCGGCGCTCGAGGCCGGGGTGACGCTGAGGCCGAGCATCAGCAGGACCGGACCAACGACACCGCCTGCCAGGATGACCGCGGCCAACCACGGCAGGTCGGCCCGCCGCAGCGGCGCTTCCGGGGGCTCGATGCCGAGGGACCGGCGGCCCAGGTGCACGATACCGAGCCCGACCCCGGAGCCGAGGTAGAGCAGCCCAGCGAGCAGCCAGGGATCCACCTCCCCCAGCAGCAGCTTGGCGAGGGGCGTGCTGGCCCCGAACAGGGCGGCCGAGGCGAGGCCGAGAGGGACGCCGGGAGACGCCAGAGCGTGGAGCGGCAATCGACCCTCCATTGTTGCGGGCGAAGCCGGACCTCCCCTGGTCCGGAGCCAATTCAAGCCGACCGGGTGTGCTCGCCAGCCCGACACGGGGCTTTCTTGCCCGGCGCAGGTGGCGACCGCACCAGTCGTTTGCGAACCGCGCTTGCAGGCGGTGGCCGTGCAGTGACGCGGAGAACACAACGCGGGCGCTCGGAGCCAGTGGCGCCTCCAGCCTCGTCCCTGGCTGCCCGATGGCGCCTGGAGCCGCGCAGCAGCCCCCGGCGCGTGGAGTCCGTCGCTAGCGGCACCGAGTTGATCCTCTTCCCAACGAGGAAAGCACCGATACTCCAACGCAGAATCCTTTCGGCACTTCTGGCCATCGCCGTCGCGCCCATTCCGCGGTGCCGAATCTGCGAGAACTCCTATCTCTCGGCCAGAGCTCGCTGATAGTTGGCGAGAATGCCATTCCAGCCCCGCTCGGACTCGAACGCCGCGCGAGCCGCCTCCATGGCCGTGCCCATGTTCTCCAGCTTCCGGTGCTCCAGTTCGACCCTTGTCTTGCCGTCGCCCGCTGGAATGAAGCGAACCTCCACCTCCGTGAGCAGATTCGGATTGAAGCGCCAATCCGCACCGATGCGCCATGCCAGGACGATGCGAGCAGGCGGCTCCCAGACCAGGACGTCGCCCCATTGGCACTCCGAGCCATCATCACCGATTTCGTACCAGCGCCCGCCGACCCGTGGCTCAATCGCCGCGGACTGCATCGGGGCAGAGCCAATCTTGTGCGAGCGTGGCCACCAGCGGCCGAAGGACGCGGTGAAGACTTCAAAGGCCCTCTCCCTGGGCGCTTCGACAGTGATGCTGCGCCGCACGGCAGCAGGGGCGATCGTCCCGGTCATGTTCCTCCTTTCCCGTCCTTCTCGACTTCGGCTTTGAAGCTATCAAAGGCACCTGCCCACATCCCGTCGAGCCAGGCGCGCATCTGCGCGAGGCCGTAGGGATCGAGGTGATAGACGTTGCTGGCGCCGCGGCGCTCCATCCCAACCAGACGCGCACACCGGAGCACCTTCAGGTGCTGCGACACGGCTGGCTGCGACACCGGGAGCGCGCGGGCCAACTCGCTGACGGACCGCGGCTGCTCGACCACCAGTTCGAAGATGGCTCTTCGGGTGGGGTCGGCGAGCGCAATCATGGCGGCATAATCATAAGCCATAGCTTATAATAAGTTGTTACTTATATAGATGCAAGCACGTTCTGGGATGCCGATGGCCGGACCGTGATGGCCGCGGGTGCCATCGGCCATCGCCCACCGCTTGCGGCCGCAGCAAGGCCGCCGCTTCAGCCCTGACGCCGTGGATCCGCTCCGGCATGGGACGGCGCCTCCGGCATCACCAGGGCGACCACGGCGCCGGAGGCGAAGGTGAGCGCGCCGATGGCGACGATCGCCCAGGCGAGACCGAACAGGTCGCCCACGAGGCCCGCGACGAGGGCGCCGACCGCATAGCCGATGTCGCGCCAGAAGCGGTAGACGCTGAGCGAGCGGGCCCGCCATGTCGGGTGCGAGGCGTCGGAAACCGCGGCCAGCAGCGTCGGATAGACCATCGCGGTGCCGACCCCAAGCAGCACGCTGCCCGCCAGCCACCAGCCGAACCCGTCCAGCCCGGCGACGACGAACAGCCCGGCCGCCTGCACCCACATGCCCCAGGCGATGAGCCCCTTGCGGCCGAGCCGGTCAGACAATGGCCCGGTCACCGTCTGCAGGATGCCCCAGATCGCCGGGTAGACCGCCTTCAGCGTGCCAATGCCCTCGACCCCGAGGCCGCGCGCGGCGAAGAACAGCGGCAGGATGGCCCAGCTCATGCCGTCATTGAGGTTGTTCACCAGCCCGGCCTGGCAGGCGGCGAACAGCGTCGGGTCGCGGAAGGAGGTGCGCAAGAACACCTCGCGGAACCCGACCGGCTCAGCTTTCACGTGGCCGCTCGCCTCCAGCCGGACATGCTCCCCGGTGTCACGCACCAAGAGGACGGAGAGGGCGAAGCCGAGCACGGCGTAGCCAATGCCGAGATAGAAGGGATCCGGGCGCAGCGTGTGCGTGCTGGCCGCGATCCAGCCGGTCAGGAACGCCGTCAGGCCGACCGCGACGTAGCCCGCGGCCTCGTTCAGGCCGACCGCGAGGCCACGCTGCTTCGGACCGACGAGGTCGATCTTCATGATGACCGTCATGGACCAGGCGAGGCCCTGGTTGACACCGAGCAGCACGTTGGCGGCGACGATCCAGCCCCAGTCCGGCGCCCAGATGATGAGGAACGGCACCGGCAGGCCAAGCAGCCATCCCAGCACCAGCACGCGCTTGCGGCCCCACGCATCGGCCATCTGGCCGGAAACGAGGTTGGTGAGCGCCTTGGTGACACCGAAGCTGACCACGAAGGAGGAGATGGCCGCGGCGGAGGAGAGGCCGAAGGTCTCCGAGCCGATCAGCGGCACGACCGTGCGCTCGAGCCCGACCATGCCGCCAACGAACGCGTTGATGAGGACGAGCAGGGAGAACTGCCGCCAGTTCTCCGCCAGACCGAGGCGGACCTGGCGCGCCGCGGCGCCCGGCTCCATGCTCAGGCGGCTTCGGCCGAGGGCTGTCCCGCGTTGCGGGCGCGGATCGCCGCGGCCTCCGGCGGGGGCGGCGGGATGTTGGCCAGCATGAAGTCGACGAAGGCCCTCTCCTCCGTCAGCGCAAACGCCTGGTTGAACCGCCGCTCGAAGCCGATGGTGGAGGACGGCTTGCCGGACAGGCCACGGCCGCACACCGAACCTGCGAAGGCACCGGGCAGTATCTCCAGGTGATCGGGCAGCGCCTTCAGCCGGGCGAGCGAGGCGAACAGCGTCCGGGCGCCGGAGGCGGCGTCGCTGGCGAGTTCCGTGCGGCCGACGTCGCCGACCATCAGAGTGTGGCCCGAGAGCAGGAACCAAGGCTCCGGTCCGCGGGTGCGGTCGGTGACCAGCAGGCCGAGGTGCTCGGGCGTGTGACCGGGAATGTGCAGCACCGAAAGCTCGACGTTGCCGAGCGGCAGCGCCTCGCCGTCCCGCACGGCGCGGAAGGGGAACGCCGCCCCGGCGCTCTCGTGCAGGACGTAGTCGGCGCCCGCGGCCTCGGCGAGCGTCCGCCCGGCGGAGACGTGGTCGGCGTGCAGGTGGGTGTCGACCACGAAGCGGATCGGCGTGCGCTCGGCCTCGGCGGCTCGCAGGTAGGGCTCGATGGGAAACAGCGGGTCCACGATGGCCCCGGCGCCGTGCCCGACGCAGCCGAGCAGGTAGGAGATGGCGACGGGGTCGCGGTGCAGGTACTGGCGCAGGATCATGGGCACACTCCCGGGTGGCTTGACAGCGGAAGCGGAGTGTCATTCAATCAAGTCGCTGAATGATTCCGCGATGAGGGCGGCATGTCAAGCAAGGGTCCGAAGCAGGCCGTGTTCGCCTCCCTGGCCGAGATCGCTCAGGCGCTCGGCCATGAGCACCGGCTGGAGCTGCTGGAGCACCTGGGCCAAGGCGAGCGCAGCGTGGAGGACCTCGCCGCCCGGGCGGGCCTGACCTTCGCCAACACCTCCCGCCACCTGCAGATCCTGCGCCGCGCCCGGCTGGTCGAGCCCCGGCGGGAAGGCAAGCGGATGCTTTACAGCTTGGCCGGGGGCGACGAGGTCGTGCGGCTGCTGCACGCGCTCGGGCGCGTGGGCGAGCGGAACATGGCGGAGATCGAGCGGGTGATGGCGTCCTACTTCCGCGCCCGCGACGAGATGGAGCCGGTCTCCCGCGAGGAACTGCTCGCCCGCCTGCGCGACGGGTTGGTGACCGTGCTCGACGTGCGCCCGGAGGATGAGTTCGCCCTCGGCCACGTGCCGGGCGCCCTCAACGTCCCCCTCTCGGCGCTGGAGCGGCGCCTGGCCGAGTTGCCTCGGGACAGGGAAATCGTCGCCTACTGCCGCGGGCCGTACTGCGTCCTCTCCTTCGAAGCGGTCGCGGCCCTGCGCGCCCGGGGCTTCCGCGTGCGGCGGCTGGTGGATGGCTACCCCGAGTGGAAGGCGTCCGGCCTGCCGATCGAGGGCGCCGAGGTCGCACCGGTGCACTGAAGGACCTGCGGCCAACCGTGTTGCGCCGCGACTGACAGCCCCAGGCAGTGCGCCAGCCATCCAGGGCAGGCCACCTGCCTCCACGGAGTTTTCGTATGTCAGCTACCGCTCCTGAGAAGCGCAACGTCGCCCTGCTCGCGGCCTCCCAGGCGCTGTTCCAGACAACGTCGGTCCTCATCATGACGGTGGGCGGCCTCGCCGGTCATATGCTCGCCACGGACAAGGGGCTGGCGACGCTCCCCATCGCCGCGAGCACCGTCGGCACGGCGATCGCCACCGTCCCGGCCTCGCTCCTCATGGCCCGCGTCGGCCGCAAGCCGGGCTTCCTGGTCGGCACGCTGCTCGGCGCCGCGGGCGGCGCGCTCGGCGTCGCCGGGCTCCTGCTCGGGTCGTTCTGGCTGTTCTGCCTCGCCCACGTCCTCGCGGGCGCCTACCAGGGTTTCGCCCAGTTCTACCGCTTCGCGGCCGCGGACGCGGCGAGCGACGTGTTCCGGAGCCGCGCCATCTCGCTCGTCATGGCGGGCGGGGTGTTCGCCGCCTTCGCCGGTCCAGGGCTGGCCAGCCTCACCCGCGACCTCTCGCTCGGCGCCCCCTTCGTCGCCTCCTACGCGGGCATCATCGCCGTCAGCCTCGTGGCGACCGCGCTCGTCTCGCTGATCCAGGTGCCCCCGCCCGCCGCGCAGTCGGTCCGGGAGGCGCCGCGGCCACTGTCCGTCATCGCCCGCCAACCGGCGTTCCTGGTGGCACTGGGAGGCGCGGCGGTCGGGTACGGCGCCATGATCATGGCCATGACGGCCACGCCGCTCGCCATGGTCGGCCACCACCATGACGTCGCGGACGCGGCGTCGGTCATCCGCTGGCACGTCCTCGGCATGTTCGTGCCGTCCTTCTTCACCGGGGCGCTCATCGCCCGGTTCGGGGCACCCACCATGATGCTGGCGGGGATGGCGCTGCTGGCCGCCCACGCCACCGTCGCCGTGAGCGGCGTGGACCTGCTGCACTTCTCCTCGGCGCTGGTGCTGCTCGGGGTCGGCTGGAACTTCTCCTACATCGGCGGCACCAGCCTGCTGACCGAGACCTATCGCCCGTCCGAGAAGGCCAAGGTCCAGGCGGCCAACGACTTCCTCATCCTGGGCGTGGTCGTTGCGGCGTCGTTCGCCTCGGGCGGGCTCCTCCACCGCCTCGGCTGGGACGGGGTCAACCTGACCATCCTGCCCTTCCTGGGTGCCGCGGTCATCGCGCTTGGAACCTTCCTGCTCCGCAGGCGCCTCCGCCCACGCGCCGCGCAGCCCATCTAACCGACGGAAGGCGGAAGCCATGGCAGAGGCAACCAGCCCCTTCGTCCACGAGCCGGTGGTCCGGCTCGGAGCCTTCGTCGGGGTCTTCGTGCTGATGGCCCTCTGGGAAACGCTCGCGCCCCGGCGCCCCCAAGCCGTCGACCGCCGGTGGCGCTGGCCGAACAACCTTGGCGTCGTGGTCGTGGACACGCTCGCGGTGCGCGTCCTCTTCCCGGCGGGTGCCGTGGGCATGGCGATGCTCGCGCAGGCCAAGGGCTGGGGCGTGCTGAACGTCCTACAGGCGCCTGGCTGGGTCGCCGTGCCCGTCTCGGTGCTCCTGCTCGACCTCGCCATCTACGCCCAGCACGTCGCCTTCCACCACGTGCCGGTGCTCTGGCGGTTGCACCGGATGCACCACGCCGATCTCGAGTTCGACGTCACCACGGGCGTTCGCTTCCACCCCGTCGAGATCACGCTCTCCATGCTCATCAAGGCGGCGGTGGTTGTCGCGCTCGGCGCGCCGCCGCTTGCGGTGCTCGTCTTCGAGGTGCTGCTGAACGCCACTTCCATGTTCAATCACGGCAACGTCCGCCTACCCGTGTGGATGGACCGCATCCTGCGCTGGCTGGTGGTCACGCCGGAGATGCACCGCGTCCACCATTCCATCCTGCGCCGGGAGACCGACAGCAACTTCGGCTTCAACCTGCCCTGGTGGGCTCGGCTGTTCGACACCTACCGCACCCAGCCCGAGGTGGGCCACCTGGGCATGACCATCGGCATCGACCGGTTCCGCGACCCGCGCGAGCTGCGGCTCGACCGCATGCTGATGCAGCCGCTCCGAGGCGATGGTCCCGACCCGCGCTCCGCAGCCGCCAAGGGCAACCGCACGCACGTATGATACTCGGGCCAGGACAGGAGGATTGATGGCGGACGAAGCCGAAGCGGTTGGCGCGCCCCCCGGCACAGCGGACGATGCCGACACCAGGGCCGCCGCCCCCACCGCTGGCGCGGCCGCGCCCGGAGAGGTCCTCCGCGCCTTCCTCAAGCTCGGGCTGACCTCCTTCGGCGGGCCGATCGCGCATCTCGGCTACTTCCGCGACGAGCTGGTGCTGCGCCGCCGCTGGATCGACGAGGCGGGCTACGCCGACCTCGTGGCACTGTGCCAGTTCCTGCCCGGCCCTGCGTCGAGCCAGGTCGGCTTCGCGCTCGGCGTCCTGCGCGGCGGCGGGCTGCTCGGCGGGCTCGCGGCCTGGACGGCGTTCACCCTGCCCTCGGCACTGCTGCTCCTCGCCTTCGCCTACGGCGCGGCGGCCTTCTCGGGGCCGCTTGGCGAGGGCCTGCTCCACGGCCTCAAGCTGGTCGCGGTGGCCGTCGTGGCGCAGGCGGTGTGGGGCATGGCGTGGTCCCTCGCACCCGACCGGGAGCGGGCCTCCATCGCGCTCGGGGCGGTGCTCCTCGCGGTGTTCGCGGGCGGCTCGCTCGGCCAGGTCGGCGCCATCCTGCTCGGCGGTCTTGCGGGCCTCGTCCTGTGCCGCGGGGCACCAGCCAGCACGGTGGGACACCTCGCCTTCCCGGTGACACGCGGGATGGGCGGGGTGGCCTTGGCCCTGTTCGCCACCTTCTTCATCCTGTCACCGATCCTGTCGGGCGCGGCGGGCTCGCAGGCGATGGCGCTCTTCGACGCCTTCTACCGCTCGGGCGCGCTCGTCTTCGGTGGCGGGCACGTGGTGCTGCCGCTACTGCGGGCCGAGGTCGTGGACCCGGGCTGGGTGAGCGCGGATGCCTTCCTCGCCGGGTACGGCGCGGCCCAGGCGGTGCCGGGCCCGCTCTTCACCTTCGCGGCCTACCTCGGCGCGGTCATGGGCCCGGCACCGAACGGCGTGCTCGGTGCTGCCATCGCGCTCGTCGCGGTCTTCCTCCCCGGCATCCTGCTGGTCTACGGCGCCCTGCCGTTCTGGGATGCATTCCGCACGCGCCCGCTCGCACAGTCGGCCATGCGCGGCACCAATGCCGCCGTGGTCGGCATCCTCGGCGCCGCGCTCTACGACCCGGTCTGGACGAGCGCGGTGCTTGGCCCGCGCGACTTTGCGGTCGCCCTGGTCGGCTTCGTGCTGCTGACGGTTTGGAAGGCACCGCCCTGGATCGTCGTCCTGCTGATGGCCGCGGGCGGCATCCTGCTCGCCGCCGCATGACGCCGGGACCGACGGGGGCGCCCGGTCAGGCCGGGCGCGGCGCCCAGAGTATGAGCGCCGCGCCCGCGAGGCAGATGGCGACCCCCGCCAGGTCCCAGCGGTCCGGCTGGCGCCCCTCGACGGCCCAGAGCCAGAACAGCGAGGCGGCGATGTAGACCCCGCCGTAGGCGGCGTAGGTGCGCCCGGCGGCGTCGCTGTCCACCAGGGTCAGCAGGTAGGCGAAGGCGGCCAGCGACAGCATGCCGGGCACGAGCCACCAGACCGGCTGGTCCAGGCGCCGCCAGGCCCAGTAGGCGAAGCAACCGGCGATTTCGGCGAGCGCGGCGCCGACGTAGACGAGGAAGGTGATCATGGCGGCGCGCATAAACCACCCTGCCCGCTCCGGGGAACCATTCTGGACCCGCCCGATAGCATCGGGCTGCGCGACTAGGCGCGAAGGCGGCCCTCAGACCGTTGGTTTCGCGTGGCCCGTTCCCGTCCTCCGCTCGAACGCAAGCAAGGCACTGATCCAGAGGAACCCAAGGAGACCGGAGAGCAGCACGTCGCTTGGCCAGTGCGCGCCAAGGGCGACGCGGGCGCCGAACCCGACCGGCAGCAGCGCCGCGCAGACGACGAAGAGGAACATCCGCCACACCGCCGGGCCCGCGGTGAGCGCCAGCACAGCGACGAAGCCGACCGTCCCGGGGTAGGCCAGGGCGAAGGTGGAGGGGAACGCAGAGCCGGGCAGATGCCCGATCACCCGCACCAGGTCCGGCGAGGGCCGCGGTTGGAACAGGACCAGGCGCAGCCCTTGTTCCATCGTCCAAACACTGGCATAGCTGACTGCGGCAAGGACCGCCGCAAGCCATCCCCGCAGTGCCCAACCGAACGCCGCGGCGACCAGCACCAGCACGCCGGTCCAGGGCCACTGCGCGCTCGCCGACACCGCCTGCCCATGTTGCGGTCCTCGTCCTTGGCCGCGCCTCGGCCCCGGGCGGCCGCAGAAAGGTCAGCGCTGCGCACGCGAACGGCATGGCGGCCGAGCCCCAAAGACAGCCTGGCAGCCCGGCATACTGCGTCGGCAGCAAAGAGAGTAGCCAAGCGGCTGAAGGGTCCTCAGGCCCCATAGTAATTTCTCTTCGCGCGCACGCGCGATTCAGAACCTGCAAGCCTTTGGAATGCTGAAGAAATTCGGGCATTTCCCCTACAATTCGCGCTGAACCTGCGTCCGAACTTCCCTACAAAACGCGCTTGGAACGACCCGCGGTTGCCTGTGGCATGCTACCCATCCGAGCAGCGCTCCCGGGAGGCACAGCCATGAGGACTGAAGCGGGCTTGGTTGGCGTCCTGGCCCTGATCGCCGCCGTTGGCGCGGCGGCCCCCGCCGAGGCGCAGCATCAGCATCACGGTGGAGCCCAAGGCGAGCAGGCGGTATCTCCCTATGCCGGGATGCAGGCCCGGTCCATCAAGGCCCTCTCGGAGCAGCAGATGGCCGATCTGCGCGCCGGGCGCGGGATGGGCATGGCGCTGGCGGCGGAGTTGAATGGCTATCCTGGGCCGGTTCACGTCCTCGAGTTGGCCGATGCGCTCGGCCTCGCTCCCGAGCAGCGCCGACGCATCCAGGCCCTGCGCGAGGCCATGACTGCCAAGGCCGTCCCGCTGGGCGAGCGCCTGATCGCCGAGGAGGCGGCGCTCGACAGCGAGTTCGCCGCCCGCACGGTGACCCTGGCCTCGCTGGAGGTCGCGACGTCCGCCATCGGCCGCACCCAGGCTGCGCTCCGCGCGGCGCACTTGCGGTACCACCTGGCCACGGTCGAGGTCCTCACGCAGGCGCAGGTGCGCCGCTACGGAGAACTGCGCGGCTACCGGAGCGCTGACGCCCGGCGCCAGGGTGGCTGATGGCGATGCCGGGGCAGGACCTGCGGCAGACGGCAGAGGGAGCCAAAGGCCATGGCCGGGTGTCGTGGCCTGGCGAGCTCGGCGGCGCCTGCGGCGACCTCGGCACCTTCGTGCCGCTGGTCGTCGGGGCCATGACGGTGGCCGGTCTCGCCCCGGCAGGCGTCCTCGTCGGCTTCGGCGTGTTCCTGATGGCGACCGGACTGGCCTTCGGAATTCCTCTCGCCGTCCAGCCGATGAAGGCGGTATCGGCCGTCCTCCTGACCGGCGGCCTCGGCCCCGGGGAACTCGTGGCGACAGGGCTCGTCACCGGCGCGGTGCTGTTGGCGCTCGGCGTCACGGGCGCCATCGGCTGGGTCGCGCGGGCCGTGCCGAAGTCAGTGGCCGCCGGACTCCAGCTTGGCCTGGGTCTCGCAATGGCCTGGCTCGGCTTGAAGCTCATTGTCGAGACGCCTTGGCTGGGCGGCCTGGCGCTTCTGGCCCTGCTCGGCCTGATGCGGCTGCCCCGTGTTCCCGCGGCTCCACTCGCTCTGGTGCTGGCCTTCGGCATCGCCTGGGCGGCGGGCCTGACGCAGCCGCCCGCGTTGCCCGCATTCTCCTTCGCGTTCCCGTCATTCCACCTGCCTGGAAGCTGGGGCGAGGTCTGGCGGGGCATCCTGTCCGGCGTCATGCCGCAACTGCCGCTGACCCTGACCAACGCCGTCATCCTGACGGCCCTCCTCGCGCGCGAGCTTTACCCGGACCATTCCCAGCGCATCACCGAGCAGCGACTGGCGGTTGGCACCGGGCTGGCGAACCTGCTGTTGGCGCCGCTCGGGGCCATGCCGATGTGCCTCGGCGCGGGCGGCCTGCAAGCACAGCATCGCTTCGGCGCCCGCACCGGCGCGGCGCCGGTCCTGCTCGGGGTCGTGCTGCTCGTCCTCGGGCTTTGCTTCGCGGAGGGCGCGGCCGCGCTGTTCGCCGCCGTCCCGGCCGGGGCCATCGGCGCGCTGCTGCTCGTGGCCGGGTCCGACTTGGCCCTGTCGCGGCGCCTGTTTGATGCCCGGCCGGACTGCTGGCCCGCCATCGGCGTCGCGGCCGCGCTGACGGTGCTGGTCAACCCGGCGGCCGGGCTGGCCGCGGGCTGTACCATCGAGGCGGGCCGCAGCGCAGCGAAGCGGTTGCTCAGCCGCAACATGGGACGCGTGCCCCGGTAGCCGCGCGGCGGGGCCTGGATCAGGCGCCAGGCGGTGTGCTGTCTCTCCCAAAAGCGGGCGAGTGCCGCGGCCAGGCCCTCGGCGATGCGCCGGGGCCGCTCGCCAAGGCCGCGCAGCAGGGCCCGCTCCGGCCCACGCGGGTCCACCTCGACGATCTTCGTGCCCCGCGCCACGGGCACGCCATCGCGGGTCAGGCCGCGCAGGATCCCGTCGAGAGGCGCGGCGACCGGCACCTCGCCGACATGGCCCACGACCTGCCTGGCATTGACCGGCTCGCCAATGCTCAAGTTGGTGCGCCAGACACCCGCGACCGGCGTGTAGGCCAGGCGCTCGCGGCCGATGCCGTCGATGGCGCGGGGCTCGCCTGCCAGGGGCAGCGTCGGCCCGCCCTCGACCACGGCACCGAGCCGTTCGCCCCAGGCTGTCTCAACGGCGAGGTCGACATTGCCGCCCGCGACGAAGCCCGGTCTCAAGCCGAGGACGAGACGGGCCAGTCCGCGCTGCGGCTCCGGTGCGGCCCACTTGTGCATGCGGGCGTCGATCAGGACGTCCCACGACGCCGCGGCGAGATACGGCGCTGCCGGGCCGGTCGCCACGGGGATGAAAGCGCGGCGCCGCCTTTCACGCCGCCAGCTAAAGATGGGGGCTCTCGCCCCCACGCCGCCGTCAGCCCGGCAGCAGGTCGATGATCCGCATCACCGCGACGGTGCTGCCGTTGTTCTTCGTCCCCTCCGTCGTGTTGCCCTTGGCACAGGCCCAGACGTCGCCCTTGCGGACGGTGAAGTGGTTGTCGTTCTGCCGGACCGCAAGCTCGCCCTCGGTCATGTGGCAGAGCATGTCGTTCATCATCATGTTGTCAGGCGTAGCCGCCCCGGGCTGGATGACGATGTCGCGCATCCGCAACCGCTTGTAGGCCGGGAGCACGGACTCCCGCTCGCCGAGGTCCACCTGCCGGACCCCGGGACCGACCTCGCGGCCCTCGGTGCGCGTCTGCGCTCCGGCAGATTGTGGGACGGCGAACGCAGCCGCTGCCAGGCCCAGCGCGAAGGCGGACCTCCGGTCCATATCGCTCATGGGGTCCTCCCTGTGGCCGGGACGCCGGACGCCGGTGCCCCGGTGGGGTGATTCGAGACCCGCACTGGGAGGCTGTCAAAGGAATCCGGAGTGCTCGGCTCCGAGCCGCAGCGGGGGCCGCGGGCACCGCAACCGGCGTGTGGTATCACTCCCGAACCGCCTCCCGGGACCGCCATGCGAAACCACCTCGCCATCCTCCTGGCTACCGCTATCGCCACAGCACCCGCCACAGCCCAGCACCACCACAGCGGTCAGGGCCAGCCAGCCTTGTCCCCCTATGCCGGGACGCAGACGCGCCCGGTGAAGGCCCTTTCCGACCGGCAGCTGGCCGACCTGCGCGCCGGGCGCGGCATGGGCATGGCGCTCCCTGCGGTGTGAAAAAGCGGCGAATCAGGCCCCCTCCCGAAAGCGCCGCAAGGGGCTGATTGCAATACCTGAACTGGCGAACAGGTGGGGTCCCGCTCGACGCCGATCGGGGCCCTACCCTTCCGCTTCTTTTCTGCGCCTCATCAATGCGGTAGGCTGGACTCCGGTGGAGTTCCGGATCGGCGCTTATTCACAGCGGGCTTCGTGCTCGGACCGGCTCGCGCCTCCGCTGCGCCGTCGTGCCTTCCCTTCTTCAGCCTGAGTTCGGCCCGTCCGAGCCCGGCCGGACTTCGACGATGTTGTGCGTCGCAAGATCGACGGTGACCCGAACCGGCACTGATGCCTCCGAAGCGCGCCGGAGGTCCGCCAGCGCCTCCTCGAATCCGGCCAGATCAGGACGCAGGCGGTGGTACGCCTGGATGTTGCCGAGGAGGACGCTTGCGCTGCCGTCACGCTCGACTCTGAGGACCGACGGGATGGCCACGAAGCGCCTGAGGCAGCGTCCGACGCTCCAGCCGATGAACGTCACCTCCTCAGGTGGCGCCGTCTCAGTCCGCTCGACTTTCGCCATGCCTGAACGCCTCCCGGGCTCACGCGAGCTGCTCCAGGACTGCTCTGGTTTGCGTGAAATCATTGTCGGCAGCGAAGTCGCTCAAGACAAGAGCGCCATCCGACATCACGGCGAAACTTCCTGGCTGGTAGTGGATCCAGGGCTGGAGCGAGACCAGCGCTTCCGGGTCGCCCATTGCTGCCTTCCAGGCGTCAACAGACCCTGGTCCGTCGAGTACCGCGGGGTTCAGAACCCAAGCTTCCAACGAGGCTCCTCCCCTGCGGACCTGGATGCAGGGAGTCACATGCATGGGCCAGAACAGGTGTGGCCCGACGGGGCCCCGGCTCGCCGCCTTCCTCGCCGACGCGATTGCGGCGCCATCGAGATGGTCGAGGTGAGGCATGGCCAAGCCTGGTTGTGAGAGCAAGCTCGCTCTGCCCGGGGTCGCCGGGGTCTTACCGCCCCACGGCATGGACGCGCCCCGTCTGCAGCCTGGAGGCAGCATTCGCCTCAGGGGAGCTGCTCCTTGGTCCGGTTCTGGCCGGAGCAGTCGGTTACGGCTCGGATGGTCACTCCACCCTGGTCCGGTCGCCGGGGTGGAATGCCGCTCTCGCTGCGTGGACCTGCATGAGCCCCCAGCCAAGCGTTCAAACGATCCGGCATTCGCCAGTCCGACAGGTGGCGCCGGTTCAAAGGTGGACGTGAGCGGGCCCACCGGCTTGCGGATTGCCGACTGTGTCGCCCATCCAGCCGTAGGTCCGGAGCAGCCAGCGGGTGGTGCCCCCGACGCCCGAGCCGGGTGCACCACGTCCATGAATGACCTGCCTGTTGTGGATCAGGCAGATGTCGCCGGGCCCTATGGCGACTTCGGCATACAGGTCTGGCAGCGCTTCCTTGAAGCGCTGCAGGGCGGTCTCCGCGGCAGGCGGGGCGCCATGCGACGCGGTGATCTTCCCGTGGCTGAAGCGCATGGACAAGCCGTGGCGGGGCTCCCGGCGGCTCAGCAGCGGGGCGCCGACGCGGATCTGCTCCGTGTCGAAGGTCCCCTGGGGAGCGATGTCGAACCAGGGCCCCTCCATCGCTTCGAGCTCCTGGTCCGTCAGGGCGTCCAGCGCCATTGAAGCGGGGGCGAGCTTTGTCGGCGTCCCCGCAGGGTTGCGCAGCCCAACAAGGACGAGGAAGTCCGGGGCGGGCGAATGGGCCTCGCCGCCCATTGCGAACTCGCTCGGGAACGGGAAGGAGGCGCCGTCCGTGTGCCCGCGCATCGCCTTCGTGGAGCGCTCGGCGAGGCCAGCGCCGACCACTTCCTCAGGCCGCCCAACCAGGTTCACGAAGGCCGCCCCCTTGTTCTCGCAGGCGTAGGAGACGAGCCTCGCCCCGAGGCGCGACATCAGCCCGACCGTGAGCCAGCCGAGCGGCCACCAGGAACGGTCCTGGATCGGTGGGAAATCCAAGGGGGTCGGGGGCAGCCCGGAGAGGTCGATCCCCGTGCGGACGATGAGCCAGGGCTCCAGCCCGTCAGCGAAATGGCCGAGCGGCGTTGCATCGTCAGGTCCGAGAGCAGCGCCTGCTGCGTCGGCGGCCTGCTCCCGCAGCTGAACGGGGCGGATGCAGGGGTCCTCGTCCGGGACCAAGGCCAGCGCGGTGGCCAGGCGTCCGGCATCCAGAACAATCTCTTGAGGGGGTTCGACGCCAGGCACGGTGCGACTCGCAGAATGCGGGTCCTTTCTGCGGCAGCAACGGAAGGATTGCAATATCACCGCATACCGGTGAGATTTACCGTCAGGTGGTGAGATTCGCCACCGGCCACGCGGAGCACCCCGGCCGGAGTGTGGTCAGACGGAGACTGCAGATCATGGTTGGTCATGGCGACGTGGGTCAGGCCCATGAGAAGGAGGGCGCCTCCCGGACCGGAGCGGCGGCCCCCGCCACGCGCACCGAACTGGAGCAGGCGGCGCGCGTGGCCCTTCGGCACGACTTCCACGAGCCTTCGAAGACGCACATCGTCTGGTGCCCGGGCATCGGCCGGGGTGCCGCCAAAGGCTTCGGTGACGCGGCGGACGAGGCGCTCCGCATGTTCCGTCGCCGCCTGAAGGAGCTCCTGGACACGGCCGCGCCGTCCGATCTGGAGCGTTGGCGCCACAACCTCGCCCAGGATCAGGCGGAGCGCCTGCGAGAGGCGCTGGTCCGCTCGCTGGCCGCCCGCGAGCGTGTGGGCGAGTACAGTCTCGGGCTCGACCCCTCCCAAACCGCGTTGCTCGCCGGTGAGCCCGGAAGCGTGCCGTCCAACGAACGCATCGTCGAGGCGTTGCGCGAAGGGCTGGCCATTCTTCGGGCGGCCGCACGCGACCGGACGCTCGACGAGATGCGGGCGGCGGTCGCGGACCACGAGCGGGCGCTGCGCGAGGGCCGCCGTGACCGCGGTGACGCGCCCGTCTACCGAACGGTCCGCATGGACGCCGAGACACATGCGAGGCTGCAGCTCCAGGCGCACGAGATCGGCGTGAAGCTCCAGGAGCTCTGCCGCCACCTGCTCGGGCTCCACCTCCACCTGCACGGCCTCGCCCCCGCGGAGGGGGATGTCGGGACCACGTCCGCAGCGGCGCCCTCGGATCCGTTCGCGAATCTCGACAGGGCGGCCTTCGCCAAGGTCGCGAAGGCCACGCGCATGCGGAAGGCGGTACTCGCGGCCATTCGGGACGGGCGCGTCGTGAATCTCCCATTGGTTGTCGCCGCGAGGATCGGGGCGGCCATGCCGGTGCCGGTGCCCGCGAACGACGTCGTCGGTCACGCGGCCTCGGGCGCACAACTCCCCCCGGCGATGGCGGCCCGGGCGGTGGGGAAGCCCACGGCGGGCGAGCGCGGCATGACCCTCGAGGAGGTCGCGCGCGACGCGGGGATGTCGGCCGAGGAAATCAAGGAAATGCTGTCCGAATAGCCAGGGCGCGCGGCGATGAACTCCTTCGATGCCGCGCGGCTCGCGGCACGCGCCCTCCGCGATGCGGCGGCCGCGAAGGCTACGGGACCGGGGATCCTCGCTCTCGCTGGGGCGGCGGCCGAGCACCTCGACTTCGAGGTCTCCTGGGTTGACCCTTCCAGTCCGCTCCTCCACGGCACGATGGCCTTCCTCGACGCCCAGGCGGGGACGATTGTCTGCGCCAGGTCGGGCGACGACGGGGAGAGGGCGCTGCTCCTCGCGCACGAGCTCGGGCACGAGGCCGTCCACCGCCTCACCGCAGGTCACGACGCGCTCGCCGCGGCGGGCACCGCCAGATCCGCAGTCCGCTTGTCCGACTACGGTCCCCGTGAACGGCGGGAACTGGAGGCGGAGGTCTTCGCCCGTGAGTTCGCGCTGCCGCGCGCAGAGGCGCGGCACCTCCACATCGACGAGGCGCTGACCGCGGCGGCCATCGAAGCGCGCACCGGCCTGCCGCGCGGCGCAGTCGAGAGGCAGCTCCTCGACTCCCTCCTGCTGCCCGACGTGGCGCCGCCCCCGCCAAGCGGCGGAGCGGCGCCCGGGCTCGACCCGTCGCAGGAGGCCGCGGTGACGCACGGGAGCGGGCCGCTGCTGCTGTCCGCGGGGCCGGGCACCGGCAAGACCCGCACGCTCGTCGCCCGGGTGCGCCACCTCGTCGAGAGGGGTGCCGATCCGGCCTCCGTCCTCGTGCTGACCTTCTCCAACCGCGCGGCCGCCGAGGCGTCGGAACGGATCTGCGCGGCCTTGCCCGATGACGGCCCCAGGGTTTGGGTCGGCACCTTCCACCAGTTCGGGATGGACCTCATCCGCAGGCACGCCGAGCGGCTGGACCTGCCGCGGAGTCCGATCCTGCTCGACCGGGCGGCAGCGGTCGAGGCGCTGGAGGACCTGCTCGCGACGCTCGACCTCGCGCACCACCGGAACCTCTGGGCGCCGGAGAGGCTGCTGAAGGATGTTCTGAGCGCCGTCTCCCGCGCAAAGGACGAGCTGGTCGGGCCGGACCGCTACGAGGAGCTGGCCTCCGCGATGCTCGCGGCGGCCGACGGTGACCCGGCTGGGATCGAGGCCGCGGAGCGGGCGGCGGAGGTCGCCCGCGTGTACCGGGCGTATCAGGACAAGCTCCTGGAACTCGGAGCGGTCGATTTCGGCGACCAGGTGATGCTGCCCGCGCTTCTCCTGGAGGGGGATCCCGCGCTGGCGGCCGAGCTGCGGGGGCGTCACCGCCACGTCCTCGTGGACGAGTACCAGGACGTGAACCGCGCGAGCATCCGCCTCCTGCGGGCGCTCGTCGGCCCGGGCGGGGAGGTCTGGGCCGTCGGCGACGCGCGGCAGGCGATCTACCGCTTCCGAGGCGCCTCCTCCGCCAGCATGTCCCGGTTTGCGGAGGACTTCGGCCCACACGCCCCGCACAGCCTCGGAGTCAACTACCGCTCCTCTGCCGAGGTGGTCCGCACCTTCCTGGATTTCTCCCGCGGGATGACCGGCGCGGAGGGCGCGCCCGAACCGGCCCTGGAGGCCCGTCGGGGAGAGGCTGGCCATGCGCCGGTTCTGACCGAGTGCCCGGACGACGACGCCGAGGTGGCGGCGGTGGTCGCGGCCGTGGCGGAGCTGGCGGGGCGCGGGGTCCGCAACGGCCAGCAGGCGGTCCTGTGCCGCGGGAACGCCCAGGTCGAGGAGATTTCGGGCGCCCTCGAGGCCGCGGGCATCCCGGTGCTCCGCCTCGGGAACGTCTTGGAGCGGGACGAGGTGCGGGATCTCCTCAGCATCCTGAGCCTCGCGGCCGACACGACCGGGGCGGGGCTGCCGCGCGTCGGGTCGCTCCCGCGTTACGGCCTGAGCCTCCAGGATGTCCGGGTCGCCGCCACGGCGCTGGGCTCAGACGAGCGCACCGTGCTGGAGTCGCTCGGGGACCTGTCCGCCCTGACCGGCTTGTCGACTGCCGGTGCGGCCGGTCTCGCCCGCCTGCGCGACGATCTCGCGTGCCACACCCCGTTCTCGTCGCCGTGGACGCTGCTGGCGACGCTGATGATGGACCGCACCCGCTGGCTCGCGGATCTGGCTGCGGGCGGAGGTGTCGAGGCGCAGATGCGTTGCTTGGCCGTCTGGAACCTGATGGAGGCGGTGCGTACCCAACCACCAGGCCGGGCCGGGCCGCCGGTCGCGCGCTTCCTGCGGCGCCTGCGGCGAGTGGCAATGCTCGGAGAGGCGCGCTCGCTCGGCGACGTCCCGGAGGCCGCCCGGAGCCTGGACGCGGTCCACGTCATGACCGTGCACGGCAGCAAGGGTCTCGAGTTCGAGGCGGTGCATCTGCCGGGGCTTCATGAGCGTGGCTTTCCGCTTTCGTACACCGCGCCCGTCTGCCCACCGCCCCACGGACTCGTCGACGCTGCCGTTGAGGCAGCGGCGGCCGGTGCCGAAGCCGAGGAGGAGTGCCTCTTCTTCGTCGCGCTGTCGCGGGCGAAGACGCACCTGCGGCTGTACCGAAGCGGGGCGACCTCCGGGAAGAGGAGGCAGTCCCGCAAGCAATCGCCGTATCTTGCGAGGATCGCCCCTGCATTGACGCTGGCGGCCGCGGCGCCGGTGGCGTCGGTGCCGGGGCCGACCGACGCGCACGTCGTCGTCTCCTGGCCCGCGGGTGGCCCCAGCGTGCGCGCCCACCACATCGAGCAGTTGCGGCGATGCCCGAGGAGGCTCCTCCACACGGTGCTGCTCGGCATCCGGGCCGCCCGGCAGACGGGGCCTTTCGCCATGACCCATGACTGCGTCCAGCGATTGATCGCCCGGCTCGCCAACGGCGAGGGCGCCGTGCCGGGGGATCTCGCGGACTTGGAAGCCGTGTTCGACGGCTTCTGGCTGGAGCATGGGCCCCACGATCACGGCTACGCGGCGCATTACCGTGCTCTCGGCTCGAAGCTGGTGGCAGCCTTGCACGAGCGGCTCGAAGGGCGGGGGCGCCTCGCCCCCGGGTCGCACACTGCCTCTGTCGACGGGGTGCATGTGGTCGTGCGAGCCGACGATACGTCGACCGCGGAGGGCGTACGGGTTCTGCGCCGCATCCGCACCGGCAGCGACCGCTCGGACGACAAGGACATGAGCGAGGTGCTGCTCCACCTCGCTGCCCAGTCCACGTCAGGTGGCGCCCTCGGCCGCGCCGAGGTGGCGAGCCTAACCGATGGGCGCGTGCGATCGGTTGAGTTCACCAACAGGGTGTTGGTGAACCGGACGAAGACCTTGAAGGAGCTCAGTGGTCAGCTGACGGCCGGGCACTTTCCCGTCACACCGAAATCCGACACGTGCCCGCGCTGCCCACACTGGTTCGCCTGCGGCCGCCTTCCGGCCGGGGAACTCGTCCTCGACGGCCTTGGGAAGGCGGCGTGAGCGAGGCGTTCGGGAGGCTCGCGATGCCGTTGGACGTCTCTCGCGCATCGGCAAGGAAAACTGGCGTGGGTCGCCACGCATTTGACAGCTCGCCTGACCGGCCTGCCGCGTTCGCATGCGGTGCCCCGGACTGAAGCGTCCCGGCTCAGCCTGCGCCTCTCCGCCGGACCCGCGGCGGATGCGGTGAAGAAGCGGTCCACCATGTCCCAAAATCCCACGTAAGAAAGGCCGTTCCGAGCTACCTCGACCCAAGAATCGACTTAACGGGGCCGATTTGTCCCGAAATCCAACATAAGGGATGGCGCTGGCCGGGACGGCCTGAGCCAACCTCCTCGGCCAAATCGCGGAGCTCCTGTAGGTAGTAGGAGCCAGCCCAGGAAGCCCGCCTCGTCCAGTGCGTCCGCCTCGAAGATGGCGGAGGGTGACGGCCTGAACTCGGTCGAACCGGAAGCGAGCGGCGGGCCGGGGTTTCGGGCGACTACGCCGATAGCAGGCAGGCCCTTCTAGCCCCCGCCGCGCCGGACTATGCTGCCGCCATGCCCCTCCGCCTCGCCCGGCTGGTCATCGCTGCCATCACGATCGTCGCCTTCCTCGGCGCCGGTCTGGTGCAGAACATGCCGTCCACGCAGGCGGACACGGCGGGCATGGCCATGATGGCCGACCACGGGGACGGCGGCGCGGCGATGCCCTGCCACGACACCCAGACGCCACCGTGCCAAGACAAGGTGCCCGGGTGCATGACCGACCTGGGCTGCATCTTCGTGGTCGGCATCCCCGTGCCGCCCGCGCCCGCCGTCTCGGGCCCGGCCTGGTTCCGGGTGGCCTACTGGCAGTCCGTCCGCCTCGCCGAGGGCCTCTCGCCCGAGCCCTACCTCGGGCCTCCCATCCGTCTCGTCTGAGCCGAGCCGCCCGCGCGCCCTTCGGGGCCGCAGCGGCCTCCCCTGCCCTCTCCGGTGTCTCGACGCACGTGGCCTCAGCGGCTTCGCGGCGCGCCCGGCATCGGGAGAACGGGTTCCTCCAGACGACATAAGCCGCTCGTCGCAAGGCGCGGGCGGCCCACGGAATGGGACACAACGATGCTCTCCAGGCTCCTGCGCGCGGCCGCGCTCGGCACCGGCGCCGCCGTCTCGACCTCCCTCCTCGCCCCCGCCGCCTTCGCCGCGGCCAGCGACTACCGCTTCGAGCTGGCCAGCGCCCGCCCCGCCGGGCCCGGCAAGACCGACGTCACCGTCCGCCTGGTCCACGCCCCGGACAACAAACCGGTGCCGGACGCGGTGATCTTCCAGACCCGGGCCGACATGGCGCCCGCGGGCATGCCGACCATGACCGGCAACGTCGCCCCGCAGGCGGGCCAGCAGCCCGGCACCTACCGGTTCCAGATCGACACCGGCATGGCCGGGGGCTGGGCGCTGACGCTGGCCGCCAAGGTCCAGGGCGAGCCGGAGACCGTGCGCGCCACGGTCACGTTCAACGCGGCGCAATGAGATGCCGCGTCCCGCATGGGGGGCCTCGGCGCCCCCAGGGCGCTCCGGGCGACGGCCCGGTGCCGCCCTCGCGTTCGGTCTGACGCTCGTCCTGCTGGCTGGGTCGGTTTACGGCCAGTCGAGGACGGCGCAGCGGACCCCAGGGGGAGCACTCCCCGGGGTCACGCTGGAGAGCGTGCTCGCTGTCGCCCGCCAACTCAGCCCCGAGCTCGCTGCCCGCGCGCTCGACACCGCCGCGGCCCGGGCGCGCGTCACCGTCGCCGGGGCGTTCCCCGACCCAACCGTGCGGGTGATGTCGGACGACATCGACCGGGAGTCGGGGCCGCGGCCGAACAAGATGGTCTACAGCTTCGAGCAGGACATCCCGCTCTGGGATAGGCGCGACCTGCGGCGCCAGGTCGCCCGGGCCGAGGTCGGCCAGATGACGGCACAGGCCCAGGCGGCCGACGCCGAACTGGTCGAGCGGGTGAAGGTCGCCTTCGCCCGCTACTACACCTCCTACGAAGCCGTGCATCGGACAGAGGACCTGCACCGGGCCATCCACGGCGTCGCCCAGGTCGCCCGCGAGCGCTACGCGCAGGGACGCGGCGAGCAGCAGGAGGTGTTCCGGGCCGAGGTGGAGACCACGCGCGTGGCCACCGAGATCGCGCGCCTCGAGGCGGCCCTCCGGAGCGCCACGGGACAGTTGAATGCGTTGCTCGTCCGCCCGGCCGATGCTCCGCTCGCCCGACCCGAGCGGCTGCGGCCTCTCCCCGAGGCGCGCGGCCTGAACGCTGCCCGGCTGGCCGAGCGCGCCAGGGCGGCCAACCCGGCGCTGGCGGCCGACGCAGCCGCCGTCAGCGGCGCGGAGACCAACCGGCGGCTGACGGACAGGAACTGGTACCCCGACATTACCGTCGGCGCGGCCGCGATCGACCGCTCGGGGTTCGGCCCACCCGGCTACCAGGCCTGGATCGGGATGAAGGTCCCGCTCCAGTGGGGCCTGCGCGAGGCGCAGTCACGCGAGGCCGTGGCCCAGGCCGGGGCGGCGCGCGCCCGGCTGGAGGCACGCGAGCAGCGGATCCGCAGCGACCTGGCCGAGGCCGTCGCCGGATTCGAGGGCAGCCGTCGGACCGCCGACCTCATCCGCCGTCAACTCCTCCCGCAGGCCGAGGCTCTCGTACGCTCCGGGGCGGCCGGATACGGCTTCGGCAGAGTGGACCTCGCCACCGTCCTGCGGGCGCAGCACGATCTCGCCGACTTCCGACTGCAACTCCTCGCCGCCGAGTTCGACGGCCAGCGGCAACTGGCGGCAATCGAGCGCCTGGTCGGGGGTGATCTATGAACCGGCGCCTCCTCGGCGGAGCCTGCCTGCTCGGCATGTCGACCGCTGGCGCGGCTCTCTGGCTGGCCGGTGACTGGCTGCCTGCGTTGACCGCCAGGACGGCCGTGGCACAGCAGGCGCCGTCCCCCGCACGCCAGCCGCTCTACTACCAGGATCCATCGGGCAGGCCCGAGTACTCGGCGGCGCCAAGGAAAGCCGCCGACGGGCGCGACTTCGTCCCAGTCTACGAGGACATCGGCGCGCCGCCTCAGGCCGCGGCGCCCGCCCGGGCGTCCTCCGGTGGGCACGGCCGCATCCTCTACTACCGCAACCCGATGGGCCTGCCCGACACCTCGCCGGTGCCCAAGAAGGACTCGATGGGGATGGACTACATCCCGGTCTACGAGGACGAGGCCAACCAGCCCACGGGCACCGTCACGGTCAGCCCGGAGCGGGTGCAGATGCTCGGGGTCCGAACCGAGGCGGCGGCCGAGCGCACGATGACCCGCTCCATCCGGGCCGTCGGCACCATCGCCGTCGACGAGCGCCGCCTCGCCGTCGTGGCCCCGCGTTTCGAGGGCTGGATCCAGCGGCTGCTCGTCAACGAGACGGGGCAGCCGGTGCGCCGCGGCCAGCCGCTGTTCGAGGTCTACAGCCCCGAGCTCGCGGCCGCCGAGCAGGAGTACGTCATCGCCCGGCAGGCGGAGGGCGCCATGGCGCACGCCGACCCGGCCATGCGCAGCGGCACGGCGGGCATCGCCGCCGCCGCGCTGGCACGCCTGCGCAACTTCGACCTGCCCGCCGAGGAAGTCGTCCGCCTGCGGCGCACCGGCAGGGTCAGCCGCACACTGACGCTGACCGCGCCGATGGACGGCGTGGTCCTGGAGAAGGTCGCCATCCAGGGCATGCGCTTCGCGCCGGGCGATACGCTCTACCGCATCGCCGATCTCTCGACCGTCTGGCTGCTGGCCGACGTCTTCGAGCAGGACCTCGGCCTGGTCGGGCCCGGCCAGGAGGCCAGCATCGCCATAACCGCCTACCCGGACCGGCGGTTCACCGGGAAGGTCACCTTCGTCTACCCGACCCTGAACGCGGCCACCCGCACGGCCAAGGTGCGCATCGAGATCCCCAACCCGGAGCAACTCCTCAAGCCGGACATGTACGCGACCGTGGAAGTCGCGGCGCCGCTCGGCTCCACGCCGGTGGTCGCCGTGCCGGACTCCGCGGTGCTCGACAGCGGCACGCGCCAGGTCGTCCTCGTGGAGCGCGCCCCGGGCCGCTACGAGCCGCGCCCGGTGGCGACCGGGCGCCGGGCCGACGGCCAGGTCGAGATCCGCCAAGGCATCAGGGCGGGCGAGCGGGTCGTGGTCGGCGCCAACTTCCTCATCGACGCCGAGAGCAACCTGCGGGCCGCGCTCCAGCCCTTCGCGGCGCCTCCGACGCCCACGCAGGAGGGCCAGCGGCCATGATCGCCCGCGTCATCCGCTGGTCGGCGGCCAACCCCTTCCTGGTGCTGCTCGCCACGCTGTTCCTGGTCGGCGCCGGGGTCTGGGCGGTCCGCAACACGCCGCTCGACGCCATCCCGGACCTCTCCGACGTCCAGGTCATCGTCTACACGGAATACCCCGGGCAGGCGCCGCAGGTGGTCGAAGACCAGGTCACCTATCCGCTGACCACGGCGCTGCTGACGGTGCCGCGGTCGAAGACGGTGCGCGGCTTCTCCTTCTTCGGCTCGTCCTTCGTCTACGTGGTGTTCGAGGACGGCACCGACCTCTACTGGGCCCGCAGCCGGGTGCTCGAGTACCTGAGCCAGGCCGCGCGGCGCCTCCCTGCGGGCGTGACGCCCTCGCTCGGCCCTGACGCCACCGGCGTCGGCTGGGTCTACCAGTACGTCGTCACCGGGGCGCAGCGCACGCTGGCAGAACTCCGCAGCGTCCAGGACTGGTTCCTGCGCTACCAACTCGCCCGGGCCGAGGGCGTGGCCGAGGTGGCCAGCGTCGGCGGCTTCGTCCAGCAGTACCAGGTTGTCGTCGACCCGCAGCGGCTCCAGGCGTACCGCATCCCGCTCTCGCGCGTGACCGAGGCCATCCGCGCGAGCAACCGCGACGTCGGCGGCCGCTCGGTCGAGATGTCGGAAACCGAGTACCTCGTCCGCGGGAGGGGCTACCTCCGGGGCATCTCGGACATCGAGCAGATCGTCCTGACGATGCAGAACGGCGTCCCCGTGCTGCTGCGGGACGTCGCCCGGGTCGAGCTCGGCCCCGAGGAGCGGCGCGGCATCGCCGAGCTGAACGGCGAGGGCGAGGTGGTCAGCGGCATCGTCCTCCAGCGCGAGGGCCAGAACGCCCTGAGCGTCATCGAGAGCGTCAAGCGGCGGCTGGCGGAGGTCGCGGCCAGCCTCCCCGAGGGGGTGACCGTCTCCTCGGTCTACGACCGCTCGGACCTGATTGGGCGCGCCATCGAGACCCTGAAGCACACGCTCGTGGAGGAGAGCGTCATCGTCGCGCTGGTCTGCGTGGTGTTCCTGCTGCACGTCCGCAGCGCCCTGGTGGCCATCCTGATGCTGCCGGTCGGTGTCCTCATCGCCATGGCCCTGCTGCACCTGCTGGGGCTGAGCTCGAACATCATGAGCCTGGGCGGCATCGCCATCGCGCTCGGCGCCATGGTGGACGCCGCCATCGTCATGATCGAGAACGCCCACAAGCGCCTGGAGCACGCGGCGCCGGGGATGTCGCGGGTGCAGGTGATCACGGAGGCCGCCGTCGAGGTCGGCCCGGCGCTGTTCTTCAGCCTCGCCGTCATCACCGTCTCCTTTCTCCCGGTGTTCACCCTCGAGGACCAGGAGGGCCGGATGTTCCGGCCCCTCGCCTTCACCAAGACCTTCGCCATGGCGGCGGGCGCGCTGCTGTCGGTGACCCTGGTGCCGGTGCTGATGGTGCTGTTCATCCGCGGCCGGATCCTGCCCGAGCGCCGCAACCCGGTGAACCGGCTGCTGATCTGGCTCTACCGCCCCCTCATCGCCTTCGTCCTCCGGGCCAAGACCCTGACCATCCTGCTGGCGCTCCTCGCGGTCGGCGCGACCGCCTGGCCGCTGGCGCGGCTCGGCAGCGAGTTCATGCCGACCCTGAACGAGGGGACGCTGATGTACATGCCGGTCAGCCTGCCCGGCCTGTCCGTCACCAAGGCGGCCGAGCTGCTGCAGACCCAGAACCGGGTCATCCGGAGCTTCCCCGAGGTGGCGAGCGTCTACGGCAAGGCCGGGCGGGCGGCGACCGCGACCGACCCGGCGCCAACCGAGATGTTCGAGACCATCATCAACCTCAAGCCGGAGGCCGAGTGGCGCCCCGGCGTCACCGTCGATTCCCTGGTC
The DNA here is from genome assembly GCF_024178315.1 of Siccirubricoccus soli. GTDB lineage: Bacteria > Pseudomonadota > Alphaproteobacteria > Acetobacterales > Acetobacteraceae > Siccirubricoccus > Siccirubricoccus soli. The sequence goes on from NZ_JAMZIK010000048.1 coordinate 50,776, forward strand.
GCCGAAATGGACGCGGCGCTGCGGATGCCGGGGGTCAGCAACGCCTGGACGATGCCGATCAAGGCCCGCATCGACATGCTCTCGACCGGCATCCGCACCCCGGTAGGGGTCAAGGTCTACGGCCCCGACCTCGCGGGCATCGACCGGCTGTCGCGCGAGGTCGAGGCGGCGGTGCGAAGCGTGCCTGGCACGACCAGCGCCTTCGCCGAGCGGGTCGAGGGCGGCTACTACCTGGAGATCGAGCCCGACCGGGCGGCGCTGGCCCGGTACGGGCTGACCGTCGGCGACCTCCAGGAGACCATCGCCACCGCCCTCGGCGGCGAGCCGGTCACCACCACGGTCGAGGGCCGCGCCCGCTACACGGTCAACGTCCGCTACCCGCGCGGCCTGCGCAGCGACCCGCAAGGAATCGCTGATCAGGTGCTGGTCCAGGGCATGCAGGGCGCCGCCATTCCGCTGGGACAGCTGGCGGTGGTCCAGCTGCGGCGAGGCCCGCCGACCATCCGGACCGAGAACGCGCAGCTGGTGAACTATGTCTATGTTGACATGCACGGCCGCGACGTGGGCGGCTACGTCGCGGACGCGCAGCGTGCCGTGGCGGAGAAGGTGCGGATGCCGCCCGGCTACCACGTCGAGTGGAGCGGCCAGTTCGAGTACATGCGGCGCGCCAAGGCGAAGCTGGCCGTCGTCGTGCCGGTCACGCTGCTCGTCATCTTCGTGCTGCTCTACCTGAACTTCGGACGGCTGACCGAGACGCTCATCGTCATGCTCTCGGTGCCCTTCGCGCTCGTGGGCGGCGTCTGGCTGATGCACCTGATGTACTTCAACCTCTCCGTCGCCGCGGCGGTCGGCTTCATCGCGCTGGCCGGGGTCGCCGCGGAGACCGGGGTCATCATGCTGATCTACCTCGACCACGCGCTCGACACGGTGCGCGTGCGGTGCCGCGCCGAGGGGCGGCCGCTGACCCGGGAGGACCTGCGCCACGCCATCATGGAGGGCGCGGTCGAGCGGGTACGGCCGAAGATGATGACCGTCACCGCCATCATGGCGGGGCTGCTGCCGATCCTCTGGAGCACCGGCACCGGCTCGGAGCTCATGCAGCGCATCGCCGTGCCGATGGTCGGCGGGATGGTGTCCTCGACGGTGCTGACCCTCCTGGTCATCCCGGCCATCTACGGCCTGGTCAAGGGTTGGCGCCTGCCGAGGGCGGAGGCGGCGCGGGAGAAGGCGTTCGCCGTGGCGGAGTGAGGGCAGGAAGAAGCGGCGAACTCAAAACCAAGGAGACCCAAGGCATGATGCACGACGGCGGCATGACGGGCGGGATGATGTGGGGCATGGGGCTGGTTTGGCTCCTCGTCATCATCCTCCTGGTCCTAGGCATCGCGGCGCTCCTGAAATACCTCTTCTGGCGCGGCCGCTGAGGCCAGCGCTTGCCATGCAGCATGGGGAGCCTGCGCCCGTCCGCCAGCGGGCCGGGCGCGTCGTCGCGGGGCGCGTACTAGGGCCTTGCACCGTCCCCTCGCCCGCGCCTTCTGATGGCGGGGAACTGGCCGAGGGGCGCGCTTCCGATTGGCCGAGATTTGGAGGAGTGCCCAACCGCTTCTGTCGCCCAGGCATCAGAAGCCCGCGGGAGGGTTGAGCATGCGCCGGGGGCATACCAAGCCTCGGCGATCGGAGGGAGAGTGAACTCGGTGGCAATCCGCAGAGTCTTGCTTGGTCAGGAGGAGTTCTCGTGAACTTGCGGCGCTCGACGACGCCGCGTGGATTTGTTCGGCCCCGATGGGATCGGCGTGAAGGTGCCACTTGGGAGGGCACTCTTCCTCGAAATCGGCTCCGGATGGTCGGGGGAGCTTGATCTGGAGGATCCGCAGTCAACCTCTGCTGCGGAAAGTTACATCGGCGGCGGCACGTGAGCGAAAAGGTCACCACGGACGACAGGCCCCTGCATCCCGGCCACCACTGGGGACCGTTCGCTTCCGATCCGTGGAGTCCCGACCTCGACCTCGTCACCGGCGAGGCGTGGGAGGCCCTGGTCGAGCAGGCGAGGCGCATACGGCTGAACCGCGAGCACGCCGAGCGCGTCACGGTGGCGGAGCGCCACGAGTCCCTCCCGATGCCGAAGTGATCCTCGGGCGCCGTCCCGGAGTCCGCCCCAGGGCATCCGCGCCTTGAGGGCGCCCGCCGCCTCGGCCCCCACTTACGGCCCCTCTCGATGCGCAGTGGCGCTTGCTACCGAATAGCGGAGGACTGCCCCCTAGACCCAGTCCTCAACTCGGGTGGGGCACCACCAGACCATGCGGCTGGTCTCGACGCGGTTGAATGGATGATCCATCACCTTGAGGCTTTCCCAGCCGTCGATCGCCGCCCGCGCCCGTGCGGCCGCTAGCCTGGGTTCCAGTTCGCGCAGGAATTCGACGACATCCGGCCTGATGCAGTCGCCCAGGAGTTCCCGCCGCCAGCCCAGGAGAACTTCGACTCCACCCCAGTTCCCGCTTCCTGCCAGGAGCCTGAGATTCCGGATCGTCCGATCCACCGGATCGTCTTCCCTCGTCACGGCAGCGACGGCATCATCGCCCACCGGGTCTGCGCATTCCGCCATGGGTTCCTCGCCACACTCGGGACGAGTTCCGCATGCGCCACCGCAAGCGACAATGCCCATCCGCAGCTTCCATCGCTGGCCCGGCGCTGATGGCGCCTTCGGTAAACCCTGATGACCCTGCCGTGTGGGAGGGCCGCCTCAGTCACTTCACCGGCAAGGAGGCGGGAGTGCTGACGACAAGGTGCCGCCCCCCCGACTCGCGCTGCCCCGCTTACGAGGGGGCGTCGGCACCAACCAATTGCGCGCGGCGGCCCGCTCGGGATGCCTGCGGCGCATTGAGACCGCGAGAATGTGGCATTCGCCCCGCGCAGCCGCCGGTCCAGTCCTCCTGACTGTCACTGCGCCTGCCGCTCACCGAGGCAGCGGCACCGGGGTCAAAGTCGCTCGCGGTGGCTGAGTGACCCCTGGCGGTGAGCCAAGGAGTCCGGCCCTGGTCATGGTCAGGCCCCAGACCGTTCCGTGGCCGCCCGGGCAAGGCCGAGCGGCGACGGTGCGGCCCGTCGCCGCAGGATCCAGCGCTGGGCAGGCATCTCCACCCAGCGCCAGGCCAGCCAACCGGCCAGCAGTGTGGCCAGGTAGCCCGCCACCATCAGCGCGGCCCGCCCGGGCGGGCCCGGGTCGACCAGCCGCAGCGCCCCGACCACCGCGGCCTCGACGAAGACCCAGCAGAGATAGATGCCGAAGGACGCCTCACCGAGCCGCAGGAGCAGATCCGGCCGCGCGGGTGCCGGGCGGCCGAGGCTCGCCAGCCAGATCGTGGGGACGAGGGCAGCCAGCCCCAGCGCGGCGAGTGCGTCCTGCCCGAGCAGCAGCCCAGCCGGAAGCCCGGCCAGGGCTGGCCAGAGCAGGGCACGGGGCAGTCGGCCCTCGGTCGCGAGCCGACCGAGGGAGAGGCCGATGCCGAACTCCAGGCCGAAGCGCAGCAGCCCGAGATGCAGCGTGTGGTTCAGCGAGGGCGTCGGCCCCCAGCGGGTCAGCAGCCAGAGGCCGAGCAGTCCGCCAGTCGCCACCAGCGCCACGGCCGCGCTCGGCAGCCGCAGCAGGCCGCGCAGCACGAAGGGAAAGGCGAGATAGCCCGCCCATTCCACGGACAGCGCCCAGGACGGGTAGTTCCAGGTGAAGCTCTCGGTCGTCTCCCAGGCGTTCAGCAGAGCGAGCTGCAGCAGGAAGTCGCGGAGGCCAAAGCGGTCCGGGTCACGGATGGTCACGCCCAGCGCGACCGCCACACCCACCAGCAGCGCCAGTGCCAGCAGCGCCAGGGCGTGCAGCGGCCAGATCTTGGCCACGCGCCGCAGCAGGAATTGGCCGATCCCGGCCCGGCCCATTGGCGGCCGCGCCCGGTAGCCGAGCCAGAGGGCGAAGCCCGAGAGCAGGAAGAACCCGTCCACCCCGAGGTAGCCGCGGCGCAGCACCGGCGCGAGCCAGGTGTAGGTCTCGGTCACGTGCAGCGGCAGGTCGAGGTGGTAGAGGATCACCCAGCCGATGAGGAAGAAGCGCAGCCGGGTCAGCCCCGCGTGCCGAGCGCCGCCCCCCTCCGCGGTGCCTGCCGGTTCCGCCGGGCGACCGTCCTGCCCCATGCTCGCTCCTCACGTGATGCAACCCCGAATTGGTCGCCGCATGAGGAACACCGCCTGGACGGGCAAGTCGTTTTGTCGTCAGCAGTTCAGCGCGTCCGGCCCGTCGGGCAGCGCCCTTCCCCTGCTGGACCTCGCCGAACCCTTTGCCAGCGGCCGCGGAACGGGCGCGCCGCCCCTCTCCCGACGGTCGCCACGCCGCGGCGCCCCAGCCCAGCATTCACACTTTGACACACTGAACCGGCCCGCCGGACGGCATCCGGCCGGATTCTCCCGCGAGATCCGGCGGTCCCCGCTTTCCTCGTGGTCACCGCGCAAGCGCCGATCAGGGCCTTCGGGAAGTCTGTGGTGGCAGGCAGATGGCCTCGGCCGCCGCGCAGGTCCACGAGGGCGACCGGGAGGACTGATAACCAAACGGCACGTGTTCAGCCCGGGCGTGTCGCCGTGGCCAAGGCTGGGCGGCGCCCCGCGCGGCGCCCCTTGACCTTGCCATTGTGGGAAGCCCCATCTGATCCGGCAGTTGGAGTTTAGGAGACGGGCGCAATGGACGCTCTGACTGCGGAAGCCGGGACTGCCACGAAGGCCGGGGGCGGTGCCGAGATGGACATCGGCATCGAAGGGATGAGCTGCGCCTCCTGCGTCGGCCGGGTCGAGCGTGCCCTGAAGCGGCTACCCGGCGTCTCCGGCGTCTCGGTGAACCTCGCCACGGAGCGAGCACGGGTCGCCTTCATCGGTGCGCCGGACACGGCGGCGGTGGCCAGGGCCGTGGAGGAGGCGGGATACGCGGTTCCCGCGGCCGAGTTCGACCTGAGCGTCCAGGGCATGACCTGCGCCTCCTGCGTGAGCCGCGTGGAGCGCGCCCTGAAGCTGGTGCCGGGTGTCGTCGGGGCCGAGGTGAACCTGGCCATGGAGCGGGCCCGCGTCACCGCTGCCCGAGGCGCCGTCACAGCCGATCAGCTCGTCGCCGCCGTTCAGAACGCGGGCTACGAGGCCAGTCCGGTGGAGCAGGCGGTCTCCCCGGCGGAGGAGACCGATGCGGCGGCGGCCCGGAGCCGCCGCGACCTGTTCCGCCTCGTGGCCGCGGCCGCACTCTCGGCGCCGCTCCTGCTGAGCATGGCGGGGCACCTGTTCGAAGGCGGGTGGATGCTGCCCGGCTGGGTCGAGTTCGCCCTGGCGACGCCCGTGCAGTTCTGGCTGGGCTGGCGGTTCTACGTGTCCGGGTGGAAGGCCGCGCGGTCCCTCAGCGGCAACATGGACCTGCTGGTCGCCCTGGGCACGACAGCCGCCTGGGGCCTCAGCGTCTATGAGTTGCTGACGGCGCACGGGGATCACGCGCCCGCGCTCTACTTCGAGTCCTCGGCGCTCATCATCACCTTCGTCCTGCTCGGCAAGTGGCTGGAGGCGCGCGCGAAGGGACAGACGGCCTCGGCCATCCGCGCCCTCATGGATCTCCGGCCCGACAAGGCGCGCCTGCGCAGGGGCGGCACCGAAATCGAGGTGCCGCTCGCCGAGGTCCGGGTCGGCGACGTTGTCGTGGTCCGCCCGGGCGAGCGCATCCCGGTGGACGGGCGCGTGGTGGAGGGTGGCGGCAGCGTCGACGAGTCCATGCTGACCGGCGAGAGCCTGCCCGTGGAGAAGGCGCCCGGCGCCAAGGTGACCGGCGGCGCCATCAACGCGGATGGGTTGCTGGTCGTCGAGACCACCGCCATCGGCGCGGAGACCACGCTGGCCAGGATCGTGCGGCTGGTCGAGGGTGCCCAGGCGTCCAAGGCGCCGATCCAGCGCCTGGTGGACCGCGTCAGCGCGGTCTTTGTCCCGGTCGTGCTCGGCATCGCGCTCGTCACCTTCGTCGGCTGGTGGGCGGTCACCGGCGACGCGACGGCGGCCATCCTGAACGCGGTGGCGGTCATGGTCATCGCCTGCCCCTGCGCCCTGGGCTTGGCGACGCCGACCGCCATCATGGTCGGCACCGGCGCCGCGGCCCGGCACGGCATCCTCATCAAGGACGCCGAGGCATTGGAGCGGGCGCACGCGGTCACCACGGTCGCCTTCGACAAGACCGGCACCCTGACCGAGGGGCGCCCCGAGGTGACCGACGTCGCCCCCGCCTATGGGGAAGCGGCGGAGGTCCTCCGCCTGGCCGCCGCGCTCCAGGCGGGGAGCGAACACCCGCTGGCGGCCGCCGTCCGGCACCGGGCCGAGGCCGAGGGCATCCCGCAGGGATCGGCCAAGGACTTCCGCTCCCTCGCCGGGCGGGGCGTCTCGGGCGAGGTCGAGGGGCGCTCGCTCCTGCTCGGCAACCGGCGCCTGCTCGAGGAGAACGGGCTGGCCGGGGACGCGCTCGCCCCGGTGGCCAGGGATCTCGAGGCGTCGGGGCGGACCGTGTCCTGGCTGGCGGAGACGGCGCCGAGCCACCGAATCCTCGGCCTTGTTGCCTTCGGCGACGCCGTCAAGGAGTCGGCCAGGGCCGCCATCGACCGGCTGCACCGCCAGGGCATCGAGACGGTCATGCTGACCGGCGACGGCCGCGGCGCCGCGGCTGCCGCCGCTGGATCGCTGGGCATCGACAGGGTGGTCGCGGAGGTGCTGCCCGAGGGCAAGGCCGAGACGGTCGCCAGGCTGCGCGGCGAGGGCAAGGTGGTCGCCATGGTCGGCGACGGCGTCAACGACGCGCCCGCGCTCGCCGCGGCCGACGTCGGCATCGCCATGGCGACCGGCACCGACGTCGCCATGCACACGGCGGGCGTGACCCTGATGCGCGGCGACCCGGCGCTGGTCGCGGGCGCCATCGACGTGTCGCGACGGACCTACCGCAAGATCCGGCAGGGGCTCTTCTGGGCCTTCGTCTACAACCTCGTCGGCATCCCGCTGGCGGCGCTCGGCCTGCTCAGCCCGGTGGTCGCGGGCGCGGCGATGGCGTTGAGCAGCGTCAGCGTGGTCACGAACGCGCTCCTGCTGCGCGGCTGGAACCCGCGGTCAGAGTAGGGGACCCCATGAGCATCGGAGGAGTGGCGCGCATGGCTGGCGTGTCTCCAAAGGCCGCCTGGCCCTGCTTGGTGACCATCTCGGAAGCTCTGCCGGGCCGCGTGCGCCTGCTCGCCGCGGCGCTCGTCGCCTTCGTCCTGGCGTGGCCCGCCACGGCGCCGCGGGCGGCGAGTGGCCCGTGGGCGTCCGGGGAGACCATGCGCGCCCGCCTGCTCGCGGCGACCGACGCCGCCGGATCCGACAGGGAAATCCGTGCGGGGCTCCAGGTCTCCATGGCTGACGGCTGGGACACCTACTGGCGGTCGCCCGGGGACGCCGGGGCGGCGCCCACGGTGGACTGGTCCGGCTCGGCGAACGTCGCCTCGGTGGACTGGCGCTGGCCCGCGCCCACCCGGTTCACGCTGTTCGGCCTCGAGACCTTCGGCTACCTCGACGAGGTCGTCTTCCCGCTGACCGTCCGCCCCGAGCGGCCGGGCGAGCCGGTCGCGCTCCGGGGCAGGCTCGACATCCTCGTGTGCAGCACCGTCTGCGTCCCCAAGAGCTTGGAGCTCTCGCTCGACCTGCCTGCGGGCACAGCCGCGGGGGACCCGGAGGCGGCCAACCTCATCGCCCGCCACGACGCCCAGGTGCCGGACGACGGCTCGCGGTCCGGGCTCGCGGTGGACGGCGTCGCCGCCGTCCCCGGGAACCCGGCCGCCCTGGAGGTCAGGCTCTCCTCCAGGCAGCCGCTCTCGGCACCGGACGTCATCGTCGAGAGCGACAGGTGGACCTTCGGCAGGCCGGAGGTCTCCTTCGCCCTCGACCGCGGGACCGCGACGGCGCGGCTGCCCGTCACCTCCGGGCCGGACGCGGTCGGCATGCCGGGCAGCGGCGTCACCGTGACCGTGCTGGACGGGCCGCGGGCGGCGGAGATCCGGGGCACGGTCGCGGCGGGCGCCGCGCGAACGGCGTGGGGCGGCCTGCTGCCGTTCCTGGGCCTGGCGCTGCTCGGCGGCCTGGTCCTCAACCTGATGCCCTGCGTCCTGCCGGTGCTCAGCCTCAAGCTGATGGCCGCGCTGCGGCAGCAGGGGCAGGCGCGGCGCCAGGTCCGCCTCGGCTTCCTGGCCACGGCGGCGGGCGTCGTCGCCTCCATGCTCGCCCTCGGCGGCGCGCTGGCCGGGCTCAAGGCCGCCGGGCTCGCCGTCGGCTGGGGCATGCAGTTCCAGCAGCCGATTTTCCTCGTGGGGATGGCGGCCGCCCTCGCCGTCTTCGCGGCGAGCCTCGCCGGGCTGCTCGAGATCCCGCTGCCGTCGCGCTTGACGACCGCGATGGGCCGCGCGGGCGGGGACGGTCTGGTCGGCAGCTTCGCCGCCGGGGCGTTCACCACGGTGCTGGCGACGCCGTGCTCGGCTCCCTTCGTCGGCACGGCGGTCGCCTTCGCGCTGGCGCGGGGCCCGGCCGAGATCCTGGCCATCTTCGGCGCCCTGGGGGCGGGGCTCGCCGCGCCACACCTCCTGGGCGCCACCTTTCCCGGCCTCGTCCGCCTCCTGCCGAGGCCGGGTCGGTGGATGATCGCGCTCCGGCGCGTGCTGGCCGTCGCCCTGGCGGGGACGGCCGCCTGGCTCCTGACCGTGCTGGCGGCCCAGACCTCCTGGGAGACCGCGGGCGCGGTGACCGCCGCGCTGGCGGCACTGGCCGGGGCGCTGGTGCTGCGCCCGCGGATCGGCGCGCCCGCCTCCGCGGCCGTGGTTGCCCTCGCCCTCGCGGGGGCCGGAACCGCGCCCGTCGTGCTCACGGCGGCTCCGCCGCGCGCCGAGGTGACGGCCTGGGCGCCCTTTGACGAGGCGGCCCTGCGGCGCCTGGTGGCCGAGGGCAAGGTGGTCTTCGTGGACGTGACCGCGGACTGGTGTGCCAACTGCAAGGTCAACGACGCCCTGGTCCTGAAGCGGCCCGAGGTTGCGGCGGCCCTGGCCGAGCCTGGCGTCGTCGCCATGCGGGCCGACTGGACCCGCCCGGATGCCCGGATCTCCGACTACCTCGCCAGGAACGACCGCTTCGGCATCCCCTTCAACGCGGTCTACGGCCCGGGTGTCCCGCGGGGCATCGTCCTATCCGAGGTCCTGACCCGCGAGGCGGTGCTGGACGCGCTCCGGCGCGCCCGCGGAGCCGACCTGGTGTCGTCGCGGTGAGGAGGGCCGGGCGGGCATGACCTTGCAGGGCAGACGCCGAGGGACATATCGTCGGGCCATGGGTACGCCCGCCCTTCGGCGCCTGCTGCTGGTCCTGACCGCCCTCGCCTTCGTGCTGGCGACGGCGCTGCCGGGGACCGCGTCGGCGATGCCCATGCCCGGTGGCGCCATGATGGCCGGAGGCCCCGGACAGCCCTGTGGCGACTGCCCGGCCAAGGTGCCTGGCGGTGATGGCGGCACCAAGATGATGCCGTGCAGTGCCCTCGCCTGCTCGGGTGCCGTCGTCGGCCTACCGGCCCCGACGGTCCTGGGCGCGCCCGTCGCTGTCGCGTTCGAGTACGCGGCATGGGCGCCCGCGAGCCAGCGGGGCAGGACGCTCCCGCCCGACCCCTTCCCGCCCAGACCCCTCCCCCTCGTCTAACCGCCGCCCGCCCGTCGCGGGCCGCGGCCGGAGTTCCATGGGTCCGGCCTCCACCGGGCCCGCGCCGCGCACCCGCCCTTATGCGGGCTGCGTCGGCATGACGAGGACAGGGATCATGCCAATCACCACACCGCTGGAGCTTACCCGGCGGCAATTCTGGAAGGCGGGCGGCGCCCTCGCGCTGGCGGGTGCGCTTCCCGCCAGGGGACATGCCGCGACCGCCACGAGCGCGCCCGCTTCCCTGCGGCTGACCGCAGCACCTGCCCGCGCATCGATGGTCGGTGACGACCATCCCGCCACCGCCGTGTGGGCCTACGGCGGCTCGGTCCCCGGACCGGTGCTGCGGGTCCGCCAGGGCGCGCGGTTCCGGGCCGTCGTCGAGAACCGCCTGGACGAGGACACCACCGTGCACTGGCACGGCATCCGCCTGCCCAATGCCATGGACGGCGTGCCGGGGCTCACCCAGCCGCCCATCCGGCCCGGCGCGCGCTTCACTTACGAGTTCACGCCACCCGACGCCGGGACCTTCTGGTACCATCCGCACGACAACAGCCTGGTGCAACAGGGCCGCGGGCTGGCCGGTGCGCTCATCGTCGAGGAGGCCGAGCCGCCCCGGGTCGACCGCGAGCTGCTCTGGGTGATCCAGGACTGGCGGCTGACGCGCGACGCCCAGGTCGCCCTGGGCTTCGGCGGCCGCATGGAGGCGGCCATGGCGGGCCGCCTCGGCAACACGGTCACCGTCAACGGCCGGGTGCCGGACGACGTGCCGGTCCGCGCGGGCGAGCGCGTGCGGCTGCGCATCGTCAACGCGGCGACCGCGCGCATCGTGGCGCTGCGGTTCGAGGGGCACCGGCCCCTCGTGGTCGCCCTCGACGGACAGCCCTGCGAGCCGCACGAGCCCGTGGGCGGGCGGCTGCTGCTCGGCCCCGCCATGCGCGCCGACCTCATCCTGGACATGGCGGACAGGCCGGGGAGCCGCCACGCCGTCATCGACGGCTTCCACGACCGCCTCGCCTACGAGCTCGTCGCCCTCGCCTACGAGCGCGGCGCGCCGCTGCGCGAGCATGCCCTCGACGCGTCGGTGCGCCTGCCCCCCAACCCGCTGCCGCAGCCGGACCTCGCCACGGCGGAGCGGCACGAGCTCGTTCTCCAGGGCGGGATGATGGGCGGCATGGGCATGATGGGCATGCGCGGGGCGGCCTGGGCCATCAACGGCATGTCCATGACCGGCAAGGGGGACACGCACATGCCGCCGCTGCTGAGCCTCGCGCGCCGCCGGACCTGCGTGCTGTCGCTCCGCAACGAGACCGCGTGGTGGCACCCGATGCACCTGCACGGCCACAGCTTCCTGGTGCTGATGCGGAACGGCACCGCGGTGGCCGGGGCGGAATGGGGCGACACGGTGCTGGTCGAGCCGCGCCAGACCGTGGAGGTCGCCTTCGTGGCCGACAACCCGGGCGCCTGGATGCTGCACTGCCACGTCATGGACCACGAGGTCAGCGGCCTGATGGGCGTGCTGCGGGTGGCCTGACCCAGCCCGGAAACCAAACCCAAACCCGAAACCCAAAAAGGAAAACCGATGATGACCTCACTCTCCCGCCGCGCCACCCTGCTGGCGGCCCTTTGCCTCCCGCTGCCTGCGCTGGCGGAGGCGCCCACGCAGGTCACGCTCCACAAGAGCCCGCAATGCGGCTGCTGCGAGGACTACGCGGCCTACCTCCGGCGGAACGGCTTCGCCGTCGACGTCCGGCCGACCCACGACCTGGCGACGATGAGCCGCGAGGCGGGCGTCCCCGAGGAGCTGGATGGCTGCCACATCGCCGTTGTCGAAGGCTACGCCGTCGGGGGCCACGTCCCCGTGGAGGCCATCCGCAGGCTCCTGGCCGAGCGGCCGCCGCTGCGCGCCATCACCCTGCCGGGCATGCCTCTCGGCTCGCCGGGAATGGGGGGAAGGAAGCAGGAGCCGTTCACGATCCGCGCCGTCGCCAAGGACGGCAGCATCAGCGTCTACATGGCGATCTGAGGGGGTCTGCCGATGACAACCCAATCGGACCTCGTTGAAGCGCGCTCGGCGTTCCGCGCTTTCGGCGACCGCCTCCCGCCGGTGCTGCGCGGGCGGCGCGCACTGGCCGTGCTCGGGCTCGCCGTCGTGGCGGCGGGCCTGGCCTGGCAGTGGACCTGGCTCACCGCTATCGGCGTGGCCCCGATCCTGGTCGCCCTGGCTCCCTGCGCCGCGATGTGCGCCCTGGGGCTGTGCATGACCGGAAGGTCGGGCGGGTCGTGCCACGCGGGCGAAGCCCGGACGGAGCCGTGGGCAGCCGAACCCACCCCGCAGACGCCGCACCACGCCCGCGTCACTCGGGCGGGAGGGAGCTGAAGGAGTATGACGATGGCGAGGATTTCGCACGGCCCGCCCACGGGCGGGGCCGCGCTCGGGTCGTGCGATGTCCTGCGTGGATAGGGGGCAGGCCACGATGCAAGGAATGATGGATGGCATGGCCTGGATGATGGGGGGCATGGGACTCGTGTGGCTCCTCGTCGTCGTGCTGCCGGTGCTCGGCGTCGCGGCGCTCGTGAAGTACCTATGGGGGAGCAAGCCGTGACAAGATGGGGCCAGGGACGATGGCGGCGACCTGTGCTGCTCGCCGCCGCCATGCTCTTCGCAGCGGCGGCAGGCGGTGTGGCGCTGCTCTCGGGTTACGGTTGGCCGGACCCGGTACCGGCCGCGATCGATGCCGACGACCCGGTGCAGGTCGCCCTTGGCCGCCGCCTCTACGGCGAGTGGTGCGCGGGGTGCCACGGCGCCAATCTCGAGGGCCAGCCGAACTGGCGGTCCCGCAGGCCCGACGGGAGGCTGCCCGCGCCCCCGCACGATGCCTCGGGGCACACCTGGCACCATGCGGACGGGATGCTGTTCCGGATCACCCGGGACGGCACGTCCGCCGTCGTCGGCGGCGACTACGAGACCGACATGCCGGGCTTCGGGGGCGTGCTCTCGGACACCGAGATCCGCGCGACCCTCGCGTTCATCAAGAGCACCTGGTCGGAGCGCGAACGTGGCGTGCAGGAGCGCCAGAGCCGCCTCGAAAGGGAGGCAGCCCGGTGACCGCCTGCCGACGGGCGCAACCGCCAACCGGCCGCGCCCGGACACATACCGCGCTGCGATGGCGTGGGCATGGGGCTGGTGTGGCTCCTCGGCGCCATGCGGCTGGTGCTCGGCGTTGCGGTGCTTGCGAAGCACCTGCCCTCGGGCCGCTGACCTGATGTGCCGAGGTCGCATGGGCATCTACGAACGCTTCGTCCTGCCCCGCCCGCTCGCGCTCGCCATACGGCACCGGGAGCTCGTGCCCTTCCGCCAGCGGATCGGGCGCGCCGCCACCAGGCGGGTGCTGGAACTGGGCGCCGTCGGACCATGGCGCGCTGCACGATCACCAGGCGGAGATGGACGGGCGGTCCCACCATTGACGTGCGGTGCCGCCCCTGCGCTCCCGTCCATCCCACGGGTTTCAGGCCGCCCGGGGCGGAAGCTCCGACCGGAACAGCGTGATCGACGCCAGGGCCGCGGCCGCCTCCACCGCGGCGAAGGCCCCGAGCGCGGCCCCGAAGCCGAACCGGAGCAACTCCCCGAAGATGAGGCTGCCCAGGCCAAACCCGACGAACAGGGTGAAGACGTTCAACCCCATGGCCTGCCCGGGCCGCTTGCCGCCGAGCGAGGTGACGATGCCCGCGAACAAGGGCTGGGTCATGTCGTAGCCCAGGGAGAGGAGCATCGCGACCACCGGGGCGAGGATCACCGGGAAGCTGACAATCAGGAGCACGGCGGCAAGGGCGCTGAGCGCCAGACCGATGGGCAGCAGCCGGGCGCGGCCCCAGCGATCCGCCGCCCGGCCGATGGCGGACCCGAGCAGGAACCCCGGCACGCCGTATCCGAGCAGCGCCAGGCCGATGCCGACGGGCCCGATCTCGTAGTGCCGCTCGAGATAGACAGCGAGCCAGGTGAAGACGCCCGAGTGGAACACCGAGTTGACGAGGACGTAGCCGTAGGTGCGGCGCCCCCGCGGGGTGCCGAGCAGCTTCCGGTAGCCGCGGAAGAGGTCTCCGAGCGTGCCCGCCACCGGCTGCGCCGAGGCGGCGACGATGCGGCGATAGGGCAGGAACAGGAGCAGGAGACCCGTCCCGGCCGCCCCGACCACGAGGAACAGCCCCTGCCAGCCGACGAATGGAACCACGATGGCGCCCAGCGGCGCGCCGAAGGCCATCCCTCCGGCCATGGCGCCGAACAGCCAGCCGAGCGGGCGGCCGCGCTGCTCGTACGGAAACATGCGGCCGACGAGCGCGAGGCCGAGCGGCACGACGCCACTGGCGCCGAGCCCTGTCAGGATCCGCCACAGGGCGATCTGCTCGATGGAGGCCGCCGTCGCCGTCAGGGCGGTGAGCACCGCGAAGGCCGCCAGCGACGCGGACATGACGCGGTGGATGCCGAGCCGGTCCGCCAGGAGGCCATAGACGAGCGTCGCGATCCCGTAGGGGATCAGGTACGCCGGGACGATGAGCCCGACCCTCTCGACCGACGTCCCGAAGGTGTCCGACAGGGCGGGTATGATCGGCGCGACCATGTAGGCCTGGAAGAAGATGACGAAGGTGGCCGCCGCGAGCATGCGGAGGAGGCGCTCGCGCTCATGTTCATTGGCAGCGCCTGGGACCGGTTGCATCGAATCGCCCACGTTGCTCGTCCCCATCCGTGGCCCGCTCACGCCGCGGTCGGCGTGGCCGCCGTACCTGTCGGTTGCCCGACGCTCGAGATCGCCTCGAAGAACAGCCTGGGCTGGCCCGAGAGCGAGTTGACGAAGATCGCCGTGACGCTGACCGCCATGGCGACCATCGCCCACACCGGGTGGATGAGGCCGGTGGCCGCCACCGGGATGCCGACGCCGTTGAAGGCGAAGGCGAGCGCCACGTTCTGCAACATCTTGCCGTAGCTGCGGCGGCTGACCTCGCGGGCGACGGGCAGGGCCTCCAGGCGGTTCGACAGGATGATGATGTCGGCGGACTCGATGGCGATGTCGGTGCCGCCGCCCATGGCGATGCCGACGTCGGCCTGCATCAGCGCGGGCGCGTCGTTGATGCCGTCGCCCACCATCGCCACCCGGCTCCCGTCGGCTTGCAGGCGGCGCACGGTCTCCGCCTTCTCGTGCGGCAGGACGCCCGCGTGCACCTCCTCGATGCCGAGCTCCGCCGCGACCCGCCGCGCCGCGCGCTCGTTGTCGCCGGTGACCAGGATGAGCGCGACCCCCGCCCGGCGCAGCGCCGCGACCGCCCGCGCCGCGTCCGGCCGGAGCGTGTCACCCAGGGCCACCGCCCCGAGCGCGCGCCCGTCCTGCGCGACCGCAATCACCGTGCGTCCCGCCTCCTCCAGGGCGCCGATCCGCCCGGCGAGGCGCGCCAGGTCGACGCCGCGCTCCACCAGGAAGCGCGGGTTGCCAACGAGGATCTCGCCGCCCCCGATCCGCGCGACGACGCCCTTGCCGGGGATGGCCTCGAAGGATTCCACCTCGGGTGGGACGGCGCCGCGCTCGAAGGCGGCCTTGATGACGGCCTGCGCAAGCGGGTGCTCGGAGGACGCCTCGGCCGCGGCGGCCAGGGCGAGGAGCTCATCCTCCGTTCCCTCGATGGCCTCGATCTCCTGTACGAGCGGGCGCCCCTCGGTGAGTGTGCCGGTCTTGTCGAGCACGATCCGGGTCGCCAGCCGGTAGCCCTGGAACGCCTCGCCGGTGCGCATCAGGATTCCTTGCTCGGCGGCGTCCCCAGCCCCGCGCACGATGGAGAGCGGCGCCGAGATGCCGACCGCGCACGGGTAGCCCATCACCAGCACGCTGAGGCAGGCGAACACCGCCCGCTCCACGTCAGCCTCCCCGGTGGCGAGCCAGGAGCCGACCAGCCAGCCGACGAGGGCGAGCCCGGCGACCACGAGCACGGTCGGCGTGTAGATGCGCAGCACCTGGTCGACGAGGTGCAGGAGGCCGGGCTTCAGCGCCCGCGCGTCCTCGACCTCGCGGACGATCCGGTGCAGGAAGCTGCCCTCGCCGACCGCGGTGGCCTCGACCAGCAACGTGCCGGTGCCGTTGATGGAGCCGCCGATGACGGCGGTGCCCTCCGCCTTCTCGACCGGGATCGGCTCGCCGGTGACGAGGGACTGGTCGACGCCGGAGCGGCCGCCCTCGACCGTGCCGTCCACGGGGATGCGCTCACCCGGGCGGATGCGGACCAGGTCGCCGACCCTGATGTCCTCGAGCGGCAGCTCGACCTCGGCGCCGTCCCGCACGACGCGGGCGGTCTCGGCCTGGAGGTTGAGCAGCTTCTTCACCGCCTGAGAACTGCGCGTCTTGACGATGAGCGAGAGCCACTCGGAGAAGATGTGGTAGGTCGCGACCATCACCGAGACGGCGAAGAACGCCGCCGTCGGATAGCCCGGCCGGTCCAGGACGAGCCCGATGGCGCCGCCGACGAGACCCGCGAAGGCGCCGACCTCGAGCAGGACGTGCTGGTTCAGGATGCCGCGCCGCAACGCCTGGTAGGCCATGACCAGGATGTGCTGCGCGACTCCGAAGACCAGGACCAATGCGAGCGCCGCGACGATCCACGGCCCGACCCGCGTCAGGTAGCCCTGGAGGTTCAGGGTGAGCAGGCTCAGGGCCATGACGGTGAGGCCGCCGATGGCGAGGCTGGCGGTCCAGAGGCTGGTCTTCTTCAGGACCAGGAACACCATCGCGCCGAGGCTGAGGCAGACCAGGGCGGGGAGGTAGCCGATCCAGCCGACCGTCGGGTCGGCGATGATGGGGATGGAGGCGACGCTGAGGGCGACGGCGACCACGAAGCGGCGGCTCTCGCGGACGAGGTCGCGCTCCTCCTCCTCGAAGGTGCGCAGCTTGCGCGGATCGGAGACGGTGTAGCCGATGTCGCGCAGCACCTGGAGTAGCTGCTCGGGGCGCGCCACCTTGGGGTCGTACTCGACGAGCGCCTGCTCGTGCGTGAGGCTGACCGCGACCTTGTCGACGCCGGGCTGGCGCCCGAGCGCCTTCTCGACGGTGCCGGTGCAGAGCGAGCAGTGCAGGCCGCCGATGCGGGCGCGGATGCGCGCCCGGTCCGGCCGGGCGGCGGGCTCCTCCGTCCACGGGCGGAAGCCGGGTTCGGCCGTTGCTGCCGTGGCCATGGTGATCTCCTTGGTGGTTTCGTTGGCGGCTACGGCCCCGCCGGGGCGGACAGGCCAAGCGTGATGGACCAGGCGCCGAGGACGACAAGCAGCAGGCCGGTCCAGACCGGCAGGCGCCGGGACAGCCCCACCAGCCAGTCGAGCGCCCGCCGGGCGGGCGCGACGAGCACCGCGAGGACGAGCGGCAGCGACAGGGCGAGGCCGAACAGCCCCAGGGAGACGAAGCCGCTGGCGAGCGTCGCCCCGGAGGCGCCGCCCGCGGCCGCGGCGCCGAGCAACGCAACGAGCAGCGGGCCAGCGCAGGCGGGTATGTTGAGGCCGAACAGGAGGCCGAGGGCAGCCGAGCCGCGGGTGTCGGACAGGCGGGTGAAGCCCGGCCCCAGGGAGACCATCAGCGTCCCGGAACGGCCCGCGACGTAGAGAAGGCCGATCACCAGGTAGACCGCGCCGAGGGCCACCCAGGCGGCCCGCTGGAAGCCCACAAAGGCGCTGCCCAGCACGACCGCGAGCATGCCCAGGAGGCCGACGAACACGGCGCGGGTGGCCGCGAAGACGCCGACCTGGGCGATCTTGCTGGCCGCGCCCCGGCCCTCCAGGTGCTTGATGACCAGGAGCGTCGAGCCGATGGAGCACGGCTCGACGAAGCCCAGCAGGCCGAGGCCCACCGGGAGGAGCACCAGGCTCGTCAGGGTGGCCCCGTCGGTCACCGGCGCTCGATGACGCGGAAGCCGGGCTTCTGGATCGTTGCGACCAGACGCTCCTCGTCGGTGGCCTGCGGGTCGTAGAGGACGCGGGCCTCGCCGTCGGCGAAGGAGACGGAGGCGGCCTTGACGCCCGGCTCCTTCCCCACAAGCCCTTTGACGGTGTCGGCGCAGCCGTCGCAGCGCAGGCCCTCGATCTTGAAGGTCGCGTTCTTCATCGGTGCATTCCCTTCGTCGCTCGGGTTGGATTGGGACGACGCGCCGTCCCGCCGCCGCCGGGATGCCTGACCTGGGTGCGGCGTCAGCGCGTCCATGATCGAGCACGCCTGTAGGCCGCCACTTCCGGGGCAGACCGCGATCAGCCGCTCCAGCGCGGCACCAATGTCCTGGAGACGCTGGATCTTCCGCCGGACATCATCGAGCTTCGCTGTCGCCCGCTCCCGCACGTCGGAACAGTCGGCGACGGGGTCGGCCCGCAGTGCCAGGAGCTCGTGGATCTCGCGCAGGGAGAAGCCGAGCTCCTGGGCCTCCTTGATGAAGCGGATGCGCTCGACCGTGTCGGCCGGGTACAGCCGCACGCCTGCCCCCATCGGCTTCGGCGGCTGCGCCACCAGGCGCTGCCGCTCGTAGAACCGGATTGTCTCGACACCGACGCCCCCCGCGCGGGCGGCCTTGCCGATGGTGAGTCCTGCCGTCATCCCGTCACCTCGCGCCCAATGTGGGGTCCGTACCTAGGTACGGAATCAAGGGGCAAAATGGCGAGGCCGAGCCGTCAGCCTCCTCAGAAGGCTCTGCGGCTCGACCAGGCGCAGGCACGACACCGCCTCGGCGGAAGGCGACCGGAGCTAGGAGGCGCGAACCCTGACCGTGCCGCGCACGGGCCGCGCCTCGCCCGGCACCCGGGCCGAGAGGGACAGGCTCCACTCGCCCGCCATCGGCAGCTCGGCGCGCAGGCGGTAGACGCCGTTGCCCTCGGCCTCGGCCGGGCCGACCGCGGCCGTCATCCGCCACGTGGTGGTCTTGTATCCGGACATCCACATGCCGAGCCGCTGGCCGTAGATCTCGGCGCCGGTCACCGGCCGGTTGTCCGGCAGACGCACCAGCCGCACGCGCAGCTGGACGCCCGTGTCGCTCGCCCGCACCTGCGAGTCGACCAGCTCGAAGCGGTAGCTCTCGGACGAGGTTTGGAACGCGCTGGCGCAGCCAGCGACCGCGACGGCGAGCGCCGCGGCATGCAGCGGATTGAGAGCGGACTTGAACATCGATTGTTTCCTCTGGAGGCGGCCCGACTGCGGGGCCGAGCCGTCGTTGATCCTGGACAGGGCTTCGGGCCACCGCCGACGCGGTGCGCTCGCGCCCGGCGTCTGGAGGATCAGGCTCGCGGAGGCGGCGGATCCGGCCGCGGCACGGTGCCCGCGAGATCGCTGGCGGGCAGCGGCACCGGCTGCGCGGACCCGGCGGGCCAGGACGCGGGAACCGCCGAAGGCAGGGCGGGCAGCTGCGGGCAGGCCAACCCGCAGGGCGCATTCGGCAGGCAGCGGGGCAGCGCGCTGCCGCAGCACCCGTCGCAGAGTGGCGCGGCGCTGCCCGCGGTGCTGCTGATGCTGGCCAGCGCGGCGGGCAACGCGGACCCGTAGGGGCCGCCGGTCAGAAACGCGGCGGTGACCAGCAGCATCGCCAGGATGCGTTTGGTCCGCGTCATGGCCGAGATTCTATACCCGTGCCGAGGATTTGCGAGCAACTTCACGGCCAACCTGGGCAAGTCGCTGTCGCGCCCTACGATGCTCC
This sequence comes from Siccirubricoccus soli, assembly GCF_024178315.1. Classification (GTDB taxonomy): domain Bacteria; phylum Pseudomonadota; class Alphaproteobacteria; order Acetobacterales; family Acetobacteraceae; genus Siccirubricoccus; species Siccirubricoccus soli. The sequence goes on from NZ_JAMZIK010000048.1 coordinate 70,222, forward strand.
CGCCGAAGCATCTCATCTCGCGAAGCTGGGTTTCCGTGCCGCCTCGGTGGCTGCCCGGCCCTATTGACCTTGCCATGTGGGAAGGTCGGATGCTCTGGCCGCGGTCACCCGACCGACATGGAGGAGGTCGTGGCTGACGAGAGGAGGGTCGAGACCTTCAGCACGCGCCGCCCAGCCTGCGCGGTCGGCACGGCCGACCGCGGGCGGTGTTTCCGCTCGGAATGCGCCCGGCGCATCGAGATTGGAAGCATGCGGCATTTCACTCCGCGCAGCCGCAGGTTCAATCTCCCGGCCATCATTGGACGTCGCCTCGCGTCCCGGATGCCCGGCCGCGGCGAGAGGCAACCGGCAGGAGGTTTGCATGAGTGGTTCCGCGGTCGTGCTTGGCGGTTGCGGCCTGCTCGGGCGCCCGCAGTCTCACCCGGTGCCTGGGAGGCGGGTTCATCATGCCAGGCAATCCTGAGCGCATGCTGTCCACCGATCGTACACCCAGCCGCACGGCCGGTTGGTTTGCCCGGCCTCGACGGTCGGCCGACGCCTTGAAAGGCCCGTCCCCGCTGCCCAGGTCCCAAACCATGGTGATTCGCCTCCTCAGGCCCCTGCTCGCCATCCTGGCCGCCATCGCCCTGGTCGGGGCGCCAGCGGCCCAGGCGGTTGCCGCGGTCCCGTGCGGCGCCGTGCACATGACCGTCGTCGACCACCAGGCGTCTACCAGACACGCCCAGACTCCTGTACCCTGCAAGGGAATGACGCCCGCCTGCGTTGACGCGCTCGGCTGCGTCTCCAACAGCTTGGCCGCCCCGGAGAACCCGGCCGGGGGTCCGCTGACCTGGACCCCGACCATCTACTGGGCTGGCGCCGACGCGCGCGAGGGACGGTCAATCGAACCCGCCCTCGATCCCCCCATCCCGTTCACCTGATTGCCGAAGCCGCCCGCTCGGGTGGCTTCGATCGGCCGCTCTCCGCCTGGTTTGGCGCGACGCCCAGTCCACGCGGATGCCGCAGGCCGAGACGCGTCACCGGTCCTCCGGAACGTGTCCTCCCACATGCCGTGCACAGCGGCACAACGAACGGAACTGAAAGATGAACACCTCCAGCCCCTCACGGGATCTTGCCCTAACCACGGGCCTTCCGCCCGACGAAGGCGTCCAGCAGCATCGACTGGCCGCCACCTGGGCCCGCGCCCCGGCGTTCCTGCAGGGACGCAGTGGTCTGCTCATGCTTGCAGCCGTGCTCGCGGCGACTGGCCTTCTTGCCGGATCGACGTGGCTCGGCACGGCGGCGGTTCTCCCGCTGCTCTATGCCCTGCCCTGCGCCGCGATGATGGCGATGTGCATGAAGGGCCACGGCGGCTCCGATGGGAACGCCTCGGCCAGGCCGGGCGCCGCCGCCGGTGGTTCCCAATCCAGCCTGCCCCAGTGAGCGGAGCGACGCTGGTTTCACGGGCGCCGTCGGCGCCACAATCAACGGAAGGAAATTCGATATGACGACGAAGCGCATCCCGATGGCCGCCGCGGCGGCCCTGCTCGCCACCGCCCTCGGCGCGACCGTGGCCCTCGCGCAAGGGAACCAGGCCCAGACACCGCAGGCTCCGGCGCCGCAGCAGGCGCCCGCGCCCGACCAGGGCATGATGGGACGGGGCGGCATGATGGGGATGATGAACATGATGGGTCAGATGGATCCGGCGCAAATGAACCGCATGATGGAGAACTGCAACCGGATGATGGAGGGCATGCAGCGCTCCCCGTCCGCCCCGCGCGACACGCAGCCCGGCCACGGGTGACCGAATGGGTCCCGTCGTCCGATGAGTGGGCGGCGGGACTCCCACGCCTTGAGGAAGACCGTCATCCGTGACTGGCGTCCCGAACTGGCTCGCCGCATTGCGCGCTTACCTGCTGACCGTCGTTGCGGGCGACCTCGTGTGGGAGGCGGCCCACCTCCCGCTCTACACGCTATGGCGGACTGGGACCACGGGCGAGAAGCTGTTCGCGGTCGTCCACTGCACCCTCGGCGACCTTCTCATTGCGCTTGCCTCGCTGACCCTCGGCCTCGTGCTCGTCGGGCACCGGGACTGGCCCGTCCGGCGGTTGGGGGCGGTCGGCGCGCTCACCATGGCGTTCGGGCTCGGCTACACCACCTTCAGCGAGTGGCTGAACATCGTCGTCCGCGAGAGCTGGGCCTACTCCGACCTGATGCCGGTGGTGCCGGTCCTCGGCTTCGACGTCGGCGTCTCGCCCCTGCTGCAATGGCTCGTCGTGCCCGCGCTGGCCCTGCACTCGGCCCACCGCGCGGGCGCGGCGCGATGGGCGACCACGCAAGGGGTGGCGGGATGACAGTCGAGGGGCTCCTTGCTACCAGAGCAGGAAGAGGAGGGAGCCGATCAGCCTTCGGTCTGCAGCGGCTTCAGGGCCGTCGTGACCGTCAACGCCAATAGTGCAAATGCCCGGCCCCGCCTGGTGCGGGACCCTGCCCGCCGGACCGCGACACGCATCGGTCGCAAGGGCGGGCAGTGGCCCAACCGCTGCCTGCGAGCGATCGAGGCGCAGCCGTAGGCCCGCTGCCCCGCGCTGCGGGGGCCGAAGCTCAGCGGAGCTCGATCCCCACGGGCTGGATGCCGCCGCCCCGGATCGTGCACGTGACCGGCGCGTGCGCTTCGGCCCAACGGACAAGTTCGACCAGCGTGTCGTCGGGGACGCCCTCCGCGCCGATCCTCACGCGCGTGCGGAGGTCGGTCATCGCGGCCGACACGGCCTCGTCGAGGCCCAGCATGCCCCGCGCGTCGCCGCCGCTCGTCACGCTCACCTCCAGCAGGTCGAGCGCAATCCCGAGCTGGGCGGCGCGCATGGCGATAACCGTCGCGGTGCAGGACGCGATCGCGCTCCGCAGGAGCCAGCCCGGGCTGGGCGCGGAGGCACCCCCACCCATGGCGGACGGCATGTCGGTGCGGAGCTCGCCGGAAGGACCGCTGATCCGGCACACCAAACCGTTCTCGAGGACCGCGGTCACGGCCGGACTGGCGGCCCTCGCCTTCGCCGGATCCTTGGAGAAAATTCTCGCGGTCCTCTCGAGGGCGCTGCGAACTTCGACCGTCGACATGGGGCTGGCTCCGTTCAGTCATTCGCTTCAGCGGCGGAGAAGATGACCGGGTCCCGGGCGGCGCCAGGGACGGCGTGGCGTTCCCCTATGGACGGTGCGGCGACAGATGGACACCGCCGCCCCGCCGGAACATGGCTGCCGTTGAACCACACCAGCACCGGCGGGGGAAGTGCCGGGCGCTGCCTGCGGCCGGAGTCACCGGGACGCTCGCGATGACCGCGCTGCATGGACTCGATGCCACCCGACCACCGCGCGTGGGATCAGAGGAATGGCGGAGCCGGTGCTTCGGCAACACCGGACAGACGGGAGAGAAACACGATGCACGGAAAGCACATGGACGCTCGCCTCGTGCGGCGACGGGGTTCGGCGTCTCGTGCCGCGCTGGTCCTGTCGATCTCGGGCCTGCTGCTGGTGGGATGCAGCGGGACGCTGCCCGGAACCGTTGGCGGCGCCAGCAGGCCGGTGACCACTGCCGACGCTTCCGGCCAGGAGATCGGCCAGGGCCCCTGGTCGCCGTCGTTGGCGCGCGCGCGTGGCATACCAAGCCCGCTCGGCCCGGGCGGCCGCCTCGGCATTTGGCCGGGACGGGAGCGCCCCGTCGCACCGCTGTGACCGTCGGCGGCCTTCTCGCCGCCGCGTTCGACTTGCCCCCTGGAGCCAGAACCTGGACGGAGGGGCCGCCATGGGTGTTTACGAACGCTTCGTCCTGCCTCGCCTGCTCGCGCTCGCCATGCGGCACAGGGAGCTCGTGCCCTTCCGCCAGCGGGTCGGGCGCGCCGCCGCGGGGCGGGTGCTGGAGCTCGGCATCGGCTCCGGCCTGAACCTTGGATTCTACGGGTCGGACGTGACCTCGGTGGTCGGCGTCGACCCGTCGCCCGCGCTCCTCCGGATGGCGGAGGACCGATCCCGGGGAGCATCGTTCCCCGTCGAGCTCGTCGAGGCGTCGAGCGAGCGACTGCCCCTGGAGGACCGCAGCGCCGACATCGTGGTGACCACCTGGACGATGTGCAGCGTCGGCGACGCCGTCCAGGCTCTGCGGGAGGCGCGCCGCGTCCTGCGGCCCGGCGGCGCGCTGCTGTTCGTGGAGCACGGCCGCGCGCCCGATCCGCGCGTCCGCTGGTGGCAGGACCGGCTCACGCCCACCTGGCGGCGCGTCGCCGGGGGTTGCCACCTGAACCGAAAGATGGACGACCTCGTCCTGGCGGCAGGGTTCCGGCTGGATGACCTCAGGACCGGCTACGTGCGCGGGCCGAGGCCGCTCACGTTCATGTACGAGGGCCGCGCCCGGCCCCGCTGACGATCTCGGCAACTCTTCGGCGGCCTGCCACCGCCGCGAGGTACGCCTCGGCCAGCGGCGAGCCCGGTGCCGCGTCGGCGCAGAGCGCCTCGATGGCCTGCAGCAGGTGCTCGGCCGCATCTAACCGGCCCTCGTTCAGGGCCTGCTGGAGAGCCGTTAGAACCCGGTCCTCCAGTCTTCGGGGAGTTGGCATCTCCGCCTCCGCATTCGCCAGGGCTTCGAGCGCCGCCCAGCCGCGACCGTGCGCCCTGCACTGGTGGGAAGGTCAAGCCGTGATTCGACGTCTGCCCTCGCGGACGCCCAGGAGGGGCCGCTTTCATACTTTGTCACACAGGACCGGCGCTCCGGATGGAGGCGTCCCGCGTCTTCCCGTCTACCGTGGCGCCTGGCCGCGTCGCGACGGGCCGTCGGCGCCCGCCCGCGCCGCGGCCGACAGGCGACGGCGGATACGGCAACGAAGGAGACACGCCGGGATGATCGACACCACGACGCTTCGCCGCACCGGCCTCGCGCTGGCGCTGGGCCTCTCGCTCGCGGCCTGCGCCCAGCAGCCGAGCCCGCCTGCGGCGCAGCAGACCGGCGGCATGTCCGGGATGGGCATGCAGGGACACAGCATGTCCGGGATGTCAGGCATGCAGGGCCATGACATGCGCGGGATGAACATGCAGCAGATGGCGGCCCACTGCGCCCAGATGCGTCAGCAGATGCGGCCGGGCGCCACCATGAGCCCTGACATGCAGGCGATGATTTCGCACTGCGACCAGATGCACCCGCAGGCGGGTGCCGCCGGAACCGCGCCTGCGGCGGGCCAGCACAGGCACTGACCGGTTGGGCGGGAGCGGTGTGAGCCGCTCCCAGTCACACGCCGAACCCCGGGGCCATGGCCAGCGCCGCGACAGTCGGGCTGAGCCGCACCGATGAACGGGTAGAGCACGCCCGCCGCGAACGGCACCCCGGCCGCGCCGAGGGCAGTGCCAAGACGGCCTCGGACCGGCCATGAGTCGGACCTGCCCTGAGCAAGGCGTTCCTGCGGAGGTAGCGCGGAGAATCCCGTCGGCGCGTCCGTGCAACGGGCGAGGTCTCGCCGGACCGAGCCGCGCCGAGCACGGCATCCAGCTTGGTCCGGAGTTCGGACTCCCGGATGCTCGTCGCCTCTGCGGCGCCCGGCCCCGGTGGCCGTGGAACTCGCCCCCACAAGGCGGGGAAGTCGTCCTTCATGGTTGCCCGCCGGGTAGAACCCTTGACTTAATGGTAGCTTGAGAGCACATTATACGCCGCAGCGTCCACCCAAGCTGGCATTAGCTCATGGCAACCCCCCACACACCGACCCTTGGCGCGAGGCGAGCCATCCGCAAGCTCGGATCCGACCTGCGCAGGGCACGGCTGCGGCGCCATCTGCCGATGGAGGTGGTCGCGGAACGCGCCTTCATCTCGCGGGGCACCCTGGCGCGCGTCGAGCACGGGGATCCCGCCGTGTCGTTCGGGATCTATGCGTCGGTGCTGCAGGCCCTGGGGCTGATCGGCCCGCTCGCTGACCTGGCCGCTGACGATCCGGTCGGGGCGGACCTGGCCGACGAGCAGCTGCCCAAGCGCGTCCGCGCGAAGAGGGTGGCGGAGGCCCCCGGCCGATGAACGAGGGGGAGATCGAGGTTCACGCCGAACTCGCCGGGAGGACCCACCTGGTTGGAATCCTGCGGGTGATGGCCCGCAGCGGCCGGAACAGCGCCACCTTCATCTACGACGACGGCTGGAGGGGCGTGGCGGGACATTTCTCGCTCGAGCCCTCGATGGCGGTGGGCCGCGGCGTCTTCGCCCCGGACAAGGGGCGCGACATGTTCGCGTCGATCGGGGACTCCGCTCCGGATACCTGGGGCCGTCGGCTCATGCAGCGCATGGAGCGGAAGACCGCGAAGCGGCAGAACCGGGCGGTCCGGACGCTCACCGAGGCGGATTACCTGCTCGGGGTGGCCGACGTGGCCCGTCTCGGGGCGCTGCGGTTCCGCCGGGTCGGCCAGGACGCGTTCCAATCCCCGCTTCGGGAGAACGGCGTGCCGCCCTTCATCGAGCTCCCGCGCCTGCTGTCGGTCACCGAGCGGGTCCTGCGGGACGAGGAAACGGACGACGACCTCCTTCTCCTCTTCGCGCCCGGTTCGTCGCTGGGCGGCGCCCGGCCGAAGGCGTCGGTGGCCGACAAGGACGGGCACCTCGCCATTGCCAAGTTCCCCAACGACGACGACTACTCGATCGAGACCTGGGAGGAGGTCGCCCTCCGGCTGGCGGGCAAGGCGGGCATCCGCACGGCGGAGCACCGCCTCGAGCGGGTGGCCCGGAAGCCGGTCCTGGTGTCCCGCCGCTTTGACCGGGACGCCGCGGGGCACCGCGTCCCCTTCCTCTCGGCGATGTCGATGGTGAACCTCGTGGGCGGGGGCCGGGGCAGCTACCCGGAACTCGTGGACGTGCTGCGCACCCACGGATCCGACACGGACGCCGACGCGGAGGAGCTTTTCCGGCGCATGGTGTTCAACATCCTCGTCTCCAACGTCGACGACCACCTGCGCAACCACGGCTTCCTGTGGACCGGCGAGACAGGGTGGCGGCTGTCCCCTGCCTACGACCTCAACCCGGTCCCGGTGGACGTGAAGGCGCACATCCTGTCGACGAACATCAGCCTTGACGAAGGCACCTGCTCGATTGAGCTGGCGCGCGAGAACGCCGAATACTTCGGCGTGTCCGCCGCCCGCGCCGACGAGATCGTGGGCGAGGTGGCGGCTGCCACGTCGCAGTGGCGGGACGTCGCCGCCTCTCTCAGGATCAAGGCATCCGAGATCGATCGCATGTCCACAGCCTTCGAGCATGACGAGTTGCAGCTCGCCCTGAGCGGCCGAGTGTCGGTGCCGGTAAGGTAGGGGCGCGTGCCGCCAAGGGCGTGGAGCATGACCGGCGGACGATGCCCGCGTCGGGCGGCCTCCGCTCGAACCTGGATGGGAGATGCCGCATGACCGTCACCGTCGCCCAAGCCACGCGCTCCAACCTCAACGAGATCCTGCGCTGGCTGAAGCAGGAGGACGAGGAGACGGGCGAAGGCTTCTGGTGCAACCGGACCGTGGTCGAGAGCTGCCACCGCGACGGCGAGCTTCTCGTGCTCCGCGAGGACGGCGAGGCCGTCGCCTTCCTCGCGGGCCGGGTCTGGGTGCCGGACATCCTCGAGGTCCGGCCGGACCGACGGGGCCGCGGCCACGGCCGCCTGCTCGCCGAACACGTCGTCGCCGAGGCGAGCCGGATCGGCGACTGCCTCCTGCGGATCGAGTGCCAGCCCGCGTCGTCCATCCCGTTCTGGGAAAGGATGGGCTTTCGGCTGTACCGCGACGACGAGGAGGCCCGCATCCTGGGCGGTCATGCCTACCGGGTGCTTGGCCGGACGCATGCCCGGCCCGAGGGGCCTGCGGTGGCGGTCGAGGTGGAGCTCTACCCCGAGGCGAGGAGCTGGAACCCTGCCGTGAGACCCCTCCTGTCGAGGCGCCTCGAAGCGGCCCGGCGGGAAGACGGCCGCCTCCAGCTCCCGGAGCGGGTCGTTCTCTTCTCGCCGGACGTGCCACGGCCTCCGGAAAGCTTCGTCCGGATCGCAATCGACGGCCAGGACGTGTTCCTGGACAAGGCCAAGCGGGACGAGGCTAAGGCCGTCGGCGTGGAAAGGGACCCCGGGGGAACCTACTACGTCGACGCGTTACGCTGACCTTCCTCGCCCGTAGCCCACCTCGCTCACGGCACCGCAGCTTGATGTCGAGCACCGACCGGGCGCTGGAGAGCCGGGCGAGAGCGCTGCCCCCACGCTGCTTTCGCGGAGGCCCACGGGCGGATCCACGGGGAGCGGCCCAGGCCGCTCCCAGTCGCCAGCCGACTACAGTCGCACCGTCCGCAGCCGCAGCGAGTTGCCGATGACGGACACCGAGCTCAGCGCCATGGCCAACGCGGCGACGATCGGGCTGAGCAGGATGCCGAGGAACGGGTAGAGCACGCCCGCCGCGAGCGGCACCCCCGCCGCGTTGTAGACGAAGGCGAAGAACAGGTTCTGGCGGATGTTGCGCATCACCGCGCGCGACAGGTGCCGCGCCCGCGCGATGCCAGCCAGGTCGCCCTTCACCAAGGTCACGCCCGCGCTCTGCATGGCCACGTCGGTGCCGGTGCCCATCGCGATGCCGACGTCGGCCTCGGCGAGAGCTGGCGCATCATTGACCCCGTCGCCCGCCATGGCGACGACCTTCCCCTTCGCGCGGAGTTCCCGGACGATGCGATGCTTGTCCTCGGGCAGGACGTCGCCCTGGAACTCGTCGATGCCCAGCTTCCGAGCGACCGCCTCGGCCGTGGTGCGGTTGTCGCCGGTCAGCATGACGATGTGGATGCCAGCGGCCCTCAGGCTCTCCAGCGCCGCTGGCGTGGTCTGCTTGATGGGGTCGGCGACCGCGATGACACCGCCCGGCTTGCCGTCCACGGCCAGGAACAGCGCCGTGCCGCCCTCGCGCCGCAGCTCGTCCGCCTTGGCGGCCAGCTCGCCCAGATCCACCCCGAGTTCCTGCATCAGCCGCGCGTTGCCGAGCGCGACGTGGCGTCCCTCCACCGTGCCGGTCACCCCCTTGCCGGTGACGGAGGCGAAGTCGGCAGGCTCCCCAAAGGCCATGCCGCGTTCCCTTGCCGCGGCGACGACGGCGGCCGCCAGCGGGTGCTCGCTGGACCGCTCCAGGCTGGCTGCGAGCGGCAGGATCTCGACCTCGGTCAGCCCCGGCGCCGGAACCACGGCCACGACCTTGGGCTTGCCCACGGTCAGCGTGCCGGTCTTGTCCACGACCAGCGTGTCGACCTTCTCCATGTGCTCGAGCGCCTCGGCGTTCTTGATGAGCACCCCGGCTCCGGCGCCCTTGCCGACGCCAACCATGATGCTCATGGGCGTCGCCAGCCCCAGCGCGCAGGGGCAGGCGATGATGAGCACCGACACCGCCGCGATCAGCCCGTAGGAAAGCGCCGGGCTCGGCCCCCAGACGGCCCAGGCGATGAAGGCCAGCCCCGCGACTGCGATG
>NZ_JAMZIK010000049.1 GCF_024178315.1 Siccirubricoccus soli
CCAACCATGATGCTCATGGGCGTCGCCAGCCCCAGCGCGCAGGGGCAGGCGATGATGAGCACCGACACCGCCGCGATCAGCCCGTAGGAAAGCGCCGGGCTCGGCCCCCAGACGGCCCAGGCGATGAAGGCCAGCCCCGCGACTGCGATGACCGCCGGGACGAAGTAGCCGGACACGGTGTCGGCCATGCGCTGGATGGGCGCCCGGCTGCGCTGGGCCTCCGCGACCATCGCCACGATACGCGACAGCATGGTGTCCGAGCCCACCTTCTCGGCCCGCATCACCAGCGAGCCCGTGCCGTTGACCGTGCCGCCGATCACCTTGTCCCCGGGCTGCTTATCGACCGGCATGGATTCGCCGGTGACCATGGACTCGTCCACGGCGCCGCCGCCCTCCAGCACCACGCCGTCCACCGGCACGCCATCGCCGGGGCGCACCCGCAGCCGGTCGCCGACCTGGACCTCGGCCAGCGGGATCTCCTCGTCCTCGCCGTTCCCCTTGATGCGCCTCGCCGTCT
>NZ_JAMZIK010000005.1 GCF_024178315.1 Siccirubricoccus soli
CCAGTCTCGGTAGCGTGACGCCATTGCCTAGAGGTTTCAGCTACATCCTCGGGGTGAAGGGCAGCGGCCCAGGCCGTTCCGAGGGTCTGCTCAGGCGTCAGGCCCGTCTGTTCATACCAACGCGACACGACATCGACGATCCCGCCCTGCGGGTCCGCCGACCAGGCGATGAGGGGGCTCAGCTCCACGGTCGCGCGATAGCGTGCCTCGCGCTCCCGCAGGGCGGCCTCGGTCCGCCTGATATCCGTGATGTCGAAGACCGAGACGCAGATGAAGGGTTGGTCGCCATGGGTATCGGCCAGGTTGACGAGCCGCTTGCGGGTAAGGAGGACATGAACCGTACCATCGGACAGGGTGAGCCCCTCCTCGGTTTCCCGGTCCTCCCCGGTCTCGAAAACCTCGTCGTCCAGGGCGCAGTATCCATCCGCCTGCTCCTTGGAGACCAGATCGTAATCGGTACGACCTAGCATCTCCTCACGCGGGCGGTTCATCAGCGCGCACCAAGCGTCGCTCATCAGCACCCAGCGATGCGCCCGGTCCTTGATCAGGACCGGATACGGCACGCCGTTCAGCAGCCTTTCCAAGGACTTCGCTGTGCCGGAATCCGGCGCAATGGCGGCAAGGGGTGGATGCTCGCCATCCGTGACGCCCAGGAGAGCCTGCGCGATGAAACCGTCCATACCGGGTGACCCTTTTCGTCGGCCGGGATGAAGCATGCCTCCGGGCCGCGCTCCCGTTCATGGGGCGATCCATGACTAATCACGTATACGTGGCTGATCAATAAAATAATCGCGAACTACTTCGGTTATGCATGCAGTGCGTGCGATCTCGAAACAGGTGACTGGAGGCTATTGGAGGACCGAGGGCAGGGGCTGCCGGATTTCGCCTTCCGCAGCGAGACCGGGCCGGTGAATGGAAAGCGATGTCGTGTCTGGCCTCGATCCGCGATCGCAGTATGGTTTGGCCAGAAAAATGGCGCGCACCGCCCCTTCAGAGGCGAAGCGCAGCCGAACCCGGGGAGGTTGCTCCACATGACGATCCGTCGTCGGACTCTCGCTCTTGCTGCTGCCCTCGCGCCGTCGGTGGCCCGGGCCCAAGCCACACAGGGCTGGCGGCCCGACCGGCCCATCCGCCTGATCGTCCCTTTCGCCCCCGGCGGCTCGAACGACATCGTCGGGCGAATTGTCGCGGAAGCAGCCAGCCAAACCCTTGGTCAGCCGATCATCGTCGAGAACCGTGCTGGCGCCGGCAGCGTGATCGGCACCGAGTATGTCGCGCGCGCGGCGCCGGATGGGTACACGGTGCTGATCAACAGCTCTCAATCAACGGTGCCAGCGATTGTCGCCCGGGTGCCCTATGACACGCTCAAGGACTTCGTCGGCGTGGGAGTGGCCGGGTTTTCCCCGCACGTGCTCGTGGTCAGCCCACGCCTGCCAGCGCAGACGGCAAAGGAGTTGGTGGCGCTGTTGAAAGCCAATCCAGGCCGCTACAACCTGGCCACCGCTGGTATCGGCAGCGGGGTGCACGTTGCCGCCGAGTTGTTCCGCTCGATCGCCCAGGCTGAGGTTGAGGCGGTGCATTACCGCGGTGGCGGCCCGAGCGTCGCAGCGCTGGTTGCCGGGGAAGCGCAGGTCGGCACCCCGACCATGGCCTCCTCGATCGGGCAGATCCGTGGCGGCGGGGTACGCGCGCTTGCGGTGCTCTCGGAGCAGCGCAGCCCGGCGCTGCCCGACGTGCCGAGCGCGCCTGAAGCCGGCCTGCCTGGGCTGATCCACGAGGAGTTCTTCCCCATTCTTGCCCCCGCCGGAACGCCGGCACCCGTGGTGGCAGCACTTGGCGCCGCCTTCCGGGGGGCGATCCAGCAGAGCACCGAGAAGCTCCTCGACTTGGCCGGGGTTGCGCCGCGGGCGGGTTTCGATGCCCCCGAGCAGGTGATGGCTTTGGTGCGCGACGGCGTCGAGCGCTATACCGCGATCCTGCGCGCCGCCGGTGTCCAGCCCGAGTAGCATTGCGGCCTAGCGACGGTGCGTCCGATGCGGCGGTCTGCCCGCGGGGGTTCGGACCGGCATTGTGGCGGGATTACCAAGGATAATACGCCGGAGGACAGGCCCGAAGGTCCGCCGTGTTGTCTTGCCAAGCTCGAAGGCGTGGAAGGCGGCTTGATCCGCTAGAGCAGATCGCCGTAGGGCGGCATCGCCCGAAGGCGTGAATCTGCTCTGCAAACAAAGGCTTAGAGCGTTTTCGGTGAACGCATGTAAACCGAAAACGCTCTAGGTCTGCCCGGGTCCGTAGGACTGCCCTGCCGGCGTTCTGGGCCGGATCATGTCCTCTCGACCGTGCTGACCGAGATCTCCTGGTCCCACGCGATCTCCGCATAGGCCTTGCGGTCCACCCCTTCGTGGAAGGGACCACTGCACCTCGCCCTCACTCCCGCACCATGAACAGCGAATTTCCCACGGTGCGGAACGCCTCGGCATAGCCGCGCTCCCAGAGCAACGCGGCCATGTCCGTGCCGGCATCCTGATCCCCGCCGCTGACGACCTCGGCGCAGATGATCCGTGGCCCGGCGCCACGCCGCAGGCCGGAGGTCGCGAGCGCTGCCAGGTCCTGCCCCTCGATGTCTATGCTCAGCAGGTCCGGCCAGGCACCGCCGCAATGCCGCGCCACAACCTGATCGAGCGTGATGACCGGGATATGCCGCACCTCGCGGATGGAGAACTCCGGATGGGCGGTGACGAAGGCTTCCGTCGCAGCGCGGTCGAAGCTGTTCCGGCCGGACCACTCATCGATCATGTAGAAGGGCAGTTCGCCCTCCGTTGGGCCGACGCCGATATTTACCGTAACATCCTCCGGCCGCAATTCGGCGAAGGCGGGGATCAAGTTTGGGTTCGCCTCCACGCAGACGCCGCGGCTACCTCGCGCATAAAACAGCGCGGTATTGCTGCAATGGACCGGATGGTGCGCCCCGATATCGAGATAGCTCGGCCGATCCACCCCGAGCCTCTGGAACAGGTTCAGCAGGATCAGGTCTTCGGCAAATTGGGCGTAGCTCACCGCGCCGAAAAGCTGGTCCGGGTGACCGCGATAATTCCAGGGGCCGAGGCCCGTGGCCTCACCGCCGCCCTCCAGCTTCGCCAGGATGCGCCGCAGCGGCTCGCCCAGCCGCTGCTCGATGACTGCCTCCAGGGTCTCCAGCAGGCCAGCATCGGGCCGAGTCATGACACCGCCTCCGCAATCGGCGCCAGCGCCGCCAGGGCCTGGCCTGCCACCGCTCGGGGCGCCTGCTGCTGCAGGCACAGGGCAGTACCATAGCCCTTGGCGCAGCCATCCATCCAGGTTCGCGTCATCCACCAGCAGCCGCCGCAAATCGGCGGTGCGATATTGAGGTTCTGCGGATAGCCGAAATAGTCCACCGGCGTCGGCCCGAACACCACGACGGAGCGCGTGCCGAGCGAAGCCGCCAGATGCACCAGCCCGCTCTCATTGTCGAGGTGCAGCAGGCTGCCGGCGAGGATTGCCGCCACCTCCTGCATGGAGGTCCGGCCGATCAGCACCTGGTCGCAGGATGGGATAGGCGTGCTGGTAGCGGTGCCGAGCTGGATGACAGCGAGGTCGGGCCGGGCAGCCTTCAGCTCTGCCACGACCTCGCCGAAATGCGGATAGCATTTCGTGGCGCGGCGGCCGGCTATGATGAACTCCGTGTCGAAGCCATTGTGCACGGTGACGTAGCTTCCCGGGCACAGGCCGAAGCGAGGAAGCGCCGTTGGCTCCTGCGGCACTGCCATCCGGTCCCCGCGATATTCCAGCCCGGCCAGGTGGTGCAGGAAGTCCCGCCGGCTGCGGCCTCCGAACACCGCTTTCTGGGCCAGGAAGTTGTCGTGCCAGGGGTGCTGCGCAACGAAGGGATCGATCAGCGGCCGGTTGCGGATCAGCGCCGCCACCACCTCCGCCAGGGCCGGATGGTCCCGCACCGTCTGCCAGCAAAGGTCTTCCCGGTAGAGGACGAGCATCTGGTTGGCACGCAGCGCCACGTCGTACTCCTGGCGCAGCCCGTCGAACAGGATATCGTAATGCACCTGCCTAAGGCTCGGCAGGCCACCCAGCGCCCAGGCGGCGAGCGCCGGGCGCGGGCAGAAGACATCGAAGATGGCGCCGCCGAGATGGGCTTCCAGATCGCGCAGGAGGCGGCCGACGACAAGCATATCGCCGATCCCGCCGGTGATGGCGACGGCAATGCGCGGCACGCCACCCGGCGCCGCCCGCCGCTCCGCCCGCAATGCCTGCCGCAGCGTCCTCTCCTGCGTGCGGGCGCCGACCTGGTGCAGCAGCAGGGCGCCCTTGCGGAGCACCGTGCTGAACCCGTAGCCCACCGCCGCTGCCAGCCCATGCTGCCGCCAGGTCGCCTGGAGCAGCGCCGCGGCGTGGCGGATCCGCGGCAGGATGGCCCCGGCCGGCGGGGGCGTCAGGCCCTCGCCGTCCAGCGCACCTCCCGATGCCGACATCAGACGATGGCCCAGTCGGCCGCCGTGCTGCCGAGGCTGGCGGCCGCCACCGCGACGCCGTCCTGCACTTCCCAGAATGCGTAGTCGTCCCCGTGGACGAAGAGCAGGTCGGCGACGCCGTCGCCGGTGTAGTCGCCGCTGCCGGCGAGGCTCCATCCCGCCGCCAGGTTGCCTACCGAGCCGGCGGAGGCCACCGCCCCGTTGCCATCCATGCGCCAGGCGGCGACCGAGCCGTCTGTGTGGGTGAACACCAGGTCCTGGTGGCCGTCACCGTTGACATCGGCGACGGTGCCGAAGCTCCAGCCCGCCGCGAGCTTGCCGATGCCGGGGCCGGCGGTGGCAACGCCGTTCTGCACCAGCCAGGCGGCCACGTCGCCGGCCGTGCTGGTGAAGACCAGATCGTCCGTGCCGTCGCCGTTCACATCCGCGGTGCCGGCCAGGGTCCAGGCGGCGTCCGTGATACCCACCGCCGTGACGCCGGTAACGGCACCGTTCGACACCGTCCAGGCGGAGATCGCATGGTCCGCGTCACGCACGAGGATATCCTGCGTGCCGTCGCCATTGACGTCGCCGAGGCCGGCGAAGCTCTCCCCGGCGCCCAGCATGCCGAGGCCGCGGGAGGCAGTGACCGCGCCCTGGCTGGTCTGCCACAGGGCGATGTCCCCGGCCGCGCTCCTGAACACCACATCGGCGATGCCGTCGCCGGTCAGGTCGCCGGCCGCGACTGCGGACCAGCCGGCGGCGCTGACGCCGAGGCCGGTGGCAGCGGTGACGAGGCCGCCCTCCACCGTCCAGAAGGCCACCGTGCCGCCGCCGTGCTGGAAGAGCGGGCTGGAGGTGTGGGTGCCGAGGAAGTCGTCCGCCAGTGGCAGCAGCGAACGGCCGCCATCGGTGAAGTGCAGGCGCTCCACCCCCGTGACCGTGTCGGTGCCGCCTGCGGTCGTCACCGTCCAGGTCTCGAAACCGGTCTTCACCACTGTCGCCGCCGCCCGCGCCGCATCGACGACGACCACATCGAGGCCCGCGCCGCCGTCGATGCTGTCATTGCCTGCGCCGGAGGCGATGGTGTCGTTGCCGGCCAGCCCGTTCAGCACGTCGTCGCCAGCGCTGCCGGCCATGCTGTCGTCGCCTGCCGTGCCGTTGAAGGCGAAGCTCTCCGGCAGCACATCCTCGGCCCGGGCGGAGAGGTTCTGCACGCGGGTATCGAGGGCTGGAGAGGTGTCGGCCGCGCCATAGGCGGTCTCTGGCGTGCCGTAATGCTCCGCCATGTAGTCGGCGAAGGCCTTCTGCTCGCGTCCTTCCGTCGTATAGCCGCTGGGATCGGCGGCGTTGAACAGATCCACGCGGTCGGTCGGGCTGACCGTGGCACCGCCGGCGTTGCCGAGATAGCCGTCGCCGCCATCGGCGATGAAGTTCAGCGTCACCATCCGGAAGCTGCGGCCGAGATCGCCGACCACCGCCCCATCCTGCGCCACCACGTCGATGACGTTGCCGGCCTCATCCACCACGGCCAGGCTCAGCACCCGGTCGCCCGCGGGGCGGCTGGGGTCGAAGCTGAACTTCAGGCCGGAGACCTGTGGGAAGCTGCCCGGCGTCGCCCCTGGCGCCACGCCGCGCAGCGCGTTCTCGAGCATGTCGAGCAGGCCCTGCGCGGTCACGGTGATCAGCGAGAGACCATTGTTGAAGCGCAGCGCGTTCTCGATGTCGAGCTGGGTGACGCGGCCATCGGCCGGCGGCTCGTAGCTCGGGGTCTCACCCGTGCCCACGGTGCCGACGCCCTCGCGGATGCCGCCGCCATTCTTCAGGCTGATGACCACGCTGCCGTCGACCGACTTGGCATAGGCAAGGTTGGCGTCGGCCGAGAGGTTGCCGAAATTCGTCTCCTGGGTGCGGGTAAAGGCCCGCTGACCCTGGAGATAGACGTCGCTGTAGCCGGCGACGACGGCGGTCTTGGCGTCGATGATCGCATCCACCGCATCGGTGAGCTGCTTCACCGCGCCGCCGCGGGTGCCATCGGCGTAGGGGTCCTCGCCCTCGCCATAGAGTTCGTCCACCGTCTGGTCATCGGCCACATAGGCGCCGGACACGGCGGGGTCCACGCTGTCCGGCAGGATCACGCCATTCGCGTCGAAGCCGATCACCAGGCGGCCGACATTGTAGTACTCGCCGCCGGTGTTGACGACGGCGACGGCGTTGCCGTCCGCGCCGGTGCGGATCACCGGATAGGTCTCGTCGGCGGTCACGCCCTCGGTCAACCCGTCGGTGCCATCTGCGAAGACCGAATGGCTGCCCCCGGCAATGATGATATCGACGCCCGAGAGCTTGCCCGCCAGCTCCAGCTCCAGCCCATATTGCTGCAGATGGCTCAGTAGGACGATCTTGTTGATCCCCTGCGCCGTCATCTGGTCCACATAGGGCTGCAGGATCTGTGCCAGCTCGTCGGTGTTGTTCACCCCGCCATCGCCCGCCGGGTCCTTCACCCGCACGCCGGTGACGGAGGAGATGCTGGCCAGCACCTGGGTGGTCAGGCCGAGCACGCCGATGGTTTCGCCATTCTCCTCGATGGTCGTCCAGGGTGCGATCTGCTGGTCCGCTGCCTCGGCGGCGATGTTTGCCGGGTTCAGGTCGGCGGCGGTCGTCGCATAGCTCGCCGCGTCGCGCAGCAGGTCGGTGAACAGCGGCGCCAGGTCGGCGTCGCCGGAGAAGTCCAGATTGGCCGAGAGGTAGGGGAACATCGCGCCGATCGAAGTCGCCAGGCCGCCCGATTGCGCCATGTCGATCGCGGTCAGGATGGTCCGGGTGCCGAGATCGAACTCGTGGTTGCCGAAGACGCTCGCCTGCACGCCGAGGGCGTTCATGATGGCGATGTCCACGCGGCCGAGATCGGAGGTAAGGCTGGACAGCGTCGAGACCGGCACGCCGAGGAGCTGCGCGTAGAACTCCTGCAGCACCGCGTTCATCGCCGGGTCGCCCTCGGCATTGAGGAAGGGCGAGGGGATGTAGTTGTCGCCGGAGGCCAGGGTGATGCTGTTGGCGTACTGGTCTTCCAGCTTGTCCACGATGGCAGCGAATTGCGGCGCCCGGTCCACCGCCTGCACCCCGGCCTCGAAATCCGAGGCGTGCAGGATCTGCAGGGTGAAGGCCGGCGCTGCCGGCCCGTCTCCCGCCGCGACCGCGCCGGGCGAGCCGGTTTCCGCCGCATCGCCGGCCGCGACGAAGGCGCCGTCGGTGCCCGCTGCGGCAAGCTGGGTGATGGTGGCGGCGTTCAGCCCCGCGGCGTTGTCGAAGGTGGCGAAGGGGCCGGTCGGCGAGGCGCCGAAGGTCAGGCTCGCCCGCAGCGTGTTGCTGGCGTCGTAGAGATGCACCGCATCGCCGCTGGTGCTTAGGCCGACGCCGGAGCCGCTATAGGTGCCGATCTGCAGCCCGGCCGGCAAGTTGCCGCCGAACCAGGTCTCGATGAAGGCGGCCTTCGCTGCCGTGGGGTCGTCGCTCTCGATGAAGATCACCGATTCGCCGGGCGCGATGCTGGTGACGCCGTTGAGCGCCACCGCGGCAGCCGGCGAGCCGGAGCTGTCATCCATCTTCCAGCCGGTGACGTCGAGGTCGAAGGCCGTCCCGTTCGTCACCTCGAACCAGTCGGCGCCGACCGGGCTGTCGCCGCTGGCCCAGGGCGCTACCTCCGAGATGAAGACCCGGCCGACGGTGCCGGGCGAGCCGATTTCGCTCGCGTCCGCCGCCGCGGCGAAGGCGCCGTTGGTGCGCGCCTCGCTGAGTTCGGTGATCTCGGCATTGTTCAGCCCGGCGGCGTTGTTGAAGCTGGCGAAGGGGGCCTCGGCCGGGGAGGCGCCGAAGCTGACGCCCGCCTGCTTCTCGCCGGCGGCGTTGTAGAGGTTTACTGCGTCGCCGCCGGTGCTCAGCCCGACGCCGCCGCCGCTATAGGCGCCGATCTGCAACCCGGCCGGCGCATTCCCGCCGAACCAGGTGGCGATGAAGGCGGCCTTCGCCGCTTCAAGGTTGTCGGTCTCGATGAAAATCACCGATTCGCCGGCCGCGATGCTGGTGATGCCGGTAAGGCTGACGGCCTGGGCGAAGACGTTGGAGCTGTCGTCCATCTTCCAGCCGGTGATGTCCACCGCGCCGGAACCGTTATTGGTCACCTCGAACCAGTCGGCGCCGACCGGGCTGTTGCCGCTCGACCAGGGCGCGACCTCGGAGATGATGAGGCCGCCCGGCCCGGCACTGTCCGCCACGTCGGTCAGCGCCAGGGTATAGGTCGTCGTCGCATCCGGCGTGCCGCCCACGCCTGTGTCGTCCACGGCGACGGTGACGGAGTAGTTCGGCTTCGTCTCGAAGTCGAGCACGGTGCCGGCCTTGATGTAGAGGCCGGTGTTGTCCACTTCGAAGAACGCCGCATCGGCGCCGCTGACCGAGAGGGTGTGGGAGCCGAGGCCGTCATCGGCGATGACGACATTGGCCACCCGCACCCGGTCGGTGGTGCCGGTGCCTTCGGGCAGGGACGTCACGGCGCCGCCCAGGGCGATGCCGGTCGGCGCCGTGTCCGCCGCCGCGGACGGGGCATAGACCCAGAGTTGCGGGTGGTCGAAATCGCCGCCGCCATTCTCGCTGACGACATAGAGGATGCCGTCATCGTCCATCGCCAGCCCCTCATGCTGCTGATCGGGCAGGGCGAGCGGGTTGCCGGCATCGGTGAAGATGGTGAGCGTGCTGAGGATGCTGCCGTCGCGGCCGACCTCGACGATCCGGCCATCCTCCTGGCTCAGCACCAGCAGATGCGTGGCTTCGTCGGTGCCGGTCAGGGAGGTGATGTTGGAAAGGGCGAAGACATCGGCGATGTCGGAGAGGCCGAGCAGCGCCGGATCGAAGAGGTTGGTGGAGTTCACCGTGCTGGCGTCGCCGTTGCTCGCCGTGCCGGCCTCGAAGTCGATCGTGGTCTGGAAGATGCTCTCGGGGTCGATCTCCTTGACGAAGATGTAGCCGCTGGTCAGCGGGTCGTAGGTCAGGCCCTCGAGGCCGACATTGCCGACATTGGTGCCAAGCGTGACGGTCTGCGCCTCGTCCCGCGTCAGGGTGCCGCCGGCCTCGTAGGTGAAGTGGACGGCGCGGCGGTCCCGCTCCTCGGTCATCACGAACTGCCCGTTGCCGATATAGGCCAGGCCTTCCGGGTCGTAGAATTCGGTGCCCTGCGGGCTGCTGCCGGTCGCCAGGGTCATCGAGTCGATGAGCTCGCCGGTCTTCGAGATCTGGACGATGGAGGTGCCGCCATCACCGACGACGAAGAGCGTGTCGGTATCCCGGTTGTAGGTGACGGCGGAAACCTCCTGGGCCAGAACGCTGTTCTCCGGCGCTTCGGTCCGGGTGGGTTCGGGCAGGTCGTAGCGACCAACACGGACATAGGTGGTGAGATCGATATTCGTCCCGGACATCGTTGGAGGACTCCGCAGCTAGCCGTGTGGTCGTCCCGCGCGCCGGCGCTGGGCGGCAGGCGCTGCTGCTCTACCTGGAGGCAATGTTGCCGGCCTGCGCCGTTGAGTGACCGGAAGGTAATGGTTTTATTAAATCGTCGCTTCGCCGGAACCTGGAACGCCGGCAGTCCGAAGCGCGTCCGGCATTCGGATGGGTTGCCGCAATGTCACGGACACGTCTTTTCGTATGAAAGTATACGAAATCCTTGGGCGATAAGCCTCTTCCCGCAACGGCGTGCCATCCGCGCGTCGCCATGGAGGAGACTGCATGAGCACGGAATCCAGCAACGCTGCCTCGACCTTCCGCGTCGCGACCTTCAATGCTTCCCTGAACCGCGGCACGGCCGGGGAGCTGATCGCGGACCTTGCCACGCCGGCCGATCCGCAGGCGGCCACCATCGCCGAGATCATCCAGCGCAACGCCCCCGACATCCTGCTGGTCAATGAATTCGACTACGCGCCCTATGGCGCCGCCGCCGATCTGTTCCGGCTGAACTACCTCGAGCGTCCGCAAAACACGCTGGGCCTCGCCTCCGACGTTGCGGAGGCGCAGGACTACCCGCAGGTCTTCGTCGCGCCGTCCAATACCGGCATCCCCTCCGGCTTCGACCTGAACAATGACGGCCAGGTGGTGACCACCCCCGGGGCCCCCGGCTATGGCGATGACGCGCTCGGCTTCGGGGCCTTCCCCGGCCAGTACGGCATGGCGCTGTTTTCCAAGTATCCCATCCTCTTCGATCAGGTTCGGACCTTTCAGACCTTCCTCTGGAAGGACATGCCGGGCGCCCTACTGCCGGACGATGCCGCCACGGCAGCGCCGGGCGATTGGTACTCGGCCGAGGAGCTGGCCGGCTTCCGCCTCGCTTCAAAGAGTTTCTGGGACGTCCCGGTGCTGGTGGATGGCGAGGTGGTGCACATGATCGCCGGCCACCCGACGCCGCCCACCTTCGACGGCGCAGAGGACCGCAACGGGCTGCGCAACCATGACGAGATCCGCTTCCTGGCGGATTACGTCACCCCTGGCCATGGCGGCTACATCTACGACGATGCCGGCGTGTATGGCGGGCTGAAGGAGGGGGAGCGCTTCGTCGTGCTGGGCGACATGAATGCCGATCCGCAGGACGGCGACAGCGTGGACGCGGCCATTCAGCAATTGCTCAGCAGCGAGGCGGTGGATGCCAGCCTCCGCCCGGCCAGCCCCGGCGGGCCGGAACAGGCCGGAGAGCAGGGCGGCGCCAATGCGTCGCATGCCGGCGACCCGGGATTCGACACCGCGGATTTCGCCGATACCGCCCCGGGCAACCTCCGCGCCGACTACGTCCTCCCCTCGAAGGACGGCCTTGCGCCGCGCGGCGCCGGCGTGTTCTGGCCGGCCAGCGACGACCCGCTCTTCCCCCTGGTCGGCGAGTACGACCCGCAGCTGCCCGGCGGCTTCCCCAGCTCCGACCACCGGCTCGCCTGGGCGGATCTGGTGCTGACGCCGGATGCGCCGCCGGGCTTCAACACGCTGGATGGCGAGGCGCCCACCGTCTTCGGCCATCGCGGCGCCAGCGCCTACCGCCCTGAGCACACCCTGGCCTCCTACCGCCTCGCCATCCAGCAGGACGCCGATGTCATCGAGCCGGATGTGGTGGTCACCAAGGATGGCGTGCTGATCGCCCGGCATGAGCCGGAGATCGGTGGCACCACCGATGTGGCGGAGCACCCGGAATTCGCCGACCGCCAGGTCACCAAGCTGCTGGACGGCGTGCCGGTGACCGGCTGGTGGGCCGAGGATTTCACCCTTGCCGAGATCAAGACCCTGCATGCGCGGGAGCGCATCCCGGAGATCCGCCCCGACAACACCGCCTACAATGACCTCTACCGCATCCCGACCCTGGCGGAGGTGATCGACCTGGTGAAGGAGGTGGAGTTCGAGACGGGGAAGAAGATCGGCATCGCGCCGGAAACCAAGCATCCGACCTATTTCGAGTATGAAGGGCACCACCTCGACGGCACGCCGATCGCCCAGGACACCAGCAGGCTCCTGGTGGAGACGCTGGTGGCGAACGACTTCACCGACCCGTCCCGCGTCACCATCCAGTCCTTCGAGCTGGCCAACCTGATAGAGCTGCAGAAGCAGGTCATGCCGGCGGCCGGCATCGACATCCCGCTGCTGCAACTCATGAATGAAGGCGGCTACGACATCGCCTTCAACTTCGATCCGGCCCGCGGCAACAACCAGGGCGCCTATGCCGACTTCGGCTTCGAGCTGACGGCGGAAAGCGCGACCAATGGCGACCTCTACACGCCCGAGGCCTTGCGGGCGATGAAGGCGCTCTATGCTGAAGCCATCGGCCCCTACAAGGACGACATCCTGCCGACCCGGCCCGTCTCCCCGCCGGTGGATGGCGATGGCGACGGCGTGGCCGCCATCACCACCCAGGTCACCGGCCAGGTCACCGGTCTGCTGAAGGATGCGCATGCGGCGGGGCTGGAGGTGGTGATCTACACGCTCCGCGACGAGGAAGCCTTCCAGGCGCTGAACCCTGACGGCTCGGTGCGGTCGCCGGAGGATGAGTACCGCGCCTTCATCGATCTCGGCGTGGACGGCTTCTTCACCGACTCGCCGGAGTCCGGGCGCGCCGCGGTGGCGCGGGCGGAGCTGGAGCTGCTCTGAGAGCGCACCGCCGGCACGGAAAGGAGGAGGGTGTCGCCACCCTCCTCCCGCTTCGGCCCAGGGGTTCAGCCGAACAGGCCGCCATCCTCCGGCACCGGAAGCTGCAGCAGAGCCGCCTGGTGCTCGGGGGAATGGGCGATCGCCTCCAGCACCTCGGTCCGGCTGCCGCTGCCGGCGAGGAAGCCGGTCCAATAGGCCACCTCCTCCGCCTCCGGCTCGGCGTCCAGCGCATTGCGCAGCAGCCCGACGACATAGTCCTGGTCGCCGAGGCCGTCCCGTTCCTCCAGGCGGCTGGCGAATGCGGCAGCGACGTTGCCGCCTTCGGCCGCGACCTGGACCCAGTAGTCGAGGGCTTCCTGATGCGGGATCGCGTCGAAGGCGGCGTCGTACAGCTCGATCACCTGAAAGCGGAGGGCGCCGCCATCCTGCTGCGACACCGGCAGCTCCAGGCCGAAGGCGTTCGCCACCTTGGCGCCGACCTCGGCATTCTCCTGGATGCCGAGGAACTGCTCGGCGCCCGGGCCGATGGCGTAGATGGGCACATCGGCGGCGGTGTGGCCGGTGGTGGTGAAGTGGACGCCGCCACGGGCGCTCAGCACCTGGGCCAGGCCGAGGCTGTCCTCCTCCGCCTGCACCGCGGCGATCTCCGCATCGGTCAGGGTCAGGCCGGTATGCGCCTCGACCGCGCTGCGGATCGAGGCAGGGTCCGCGGCGTCGTAATCCGCCGCGATCTCCTCGGCCGTGGCGTCGAAGTCGCGGAAGATGGCGGGGGTAGAACCGGGGGCAGTGCCGGGCTGGCTGGTCATGCCGCCGGTGTCGTGGTCGGCAAGGATGACGACCAGCGTGTCCGGATTGGCCTTCTGGAATTCCAGCACCCGGGCGACGCTTGCCTCGAAGGCAGCCATGGCGTGCATCGCCGTCGCCGCGTCGTTGGCATGGCCGTAGGTGTCGGTGTTCTCCTCCTCGACGAAGAGGAAGAAGCCGTCCTGGTCCTTCGCCAGGGTGTCGAGCGCGACATCGGTCATCTGCAGCAGGCTCGGCTCGCCGGCCGGGCGCGGGCCGATCGGATCCAGATATTCCTCGTCGCTGAACAGGCCGAGCACGCGGTCGCCGGAGAAGCCCTCCAGCGCCTCGGCGCTCGCCACATAGTTCATCCCCTGCGCCTGGGCGGTGGCGAGGAGGTCGATCCCGCCCTCCGGCTGGCTGCCGCCCTCGCCCTCGCCGAGGAAGGCCGGCCGGCCGGCGCCGAGGATCACGTCGAGCGCGTTGTCCAGGATATACTGGCGGGCGACGGCGCCCCAGTCGTCGCGGTCGGCGATGCTGGCGCCGAAGGAGGCCGGGGAGGCGTCGGTGATGGCCGAGGTGGAGACGAGGCCCGTCGCCTTCCCGGCCGCGCTGGCGAGGTCGGCGATGGAGGTCAGCTCATGGCCGAAGAAATCCTCGCCCACCGTGCCGTTGCGGGTCTTCACGCCGGTCGCGTAGGCGGTCGCGCCGGCGGCGGAATCGGTGATCGGATTGTTGAAGGAGTCGGTCTGCACCAGCCCTTTCTGAAGCGCCTCCCAGACCGGGGCTTCCCCGCCCTCCTTGAAGAAGCGATAATTACTTGCATAGGCTGCCGAAGCACCGTCCGGCAGCATGAAAATAATATTCTTGGCCACTGGCTGAATATCAGGCTGATCTGCCATAGCGATTTCTCCTCGTGGCGGAACAATCCGCAGCAAGGACGTGCCATTTGTATACTTTATACTCAATGCGATTCAGGTTAAGATGCGGAGTTGGAGCATTCCAGGCCGACACATTCCAGGCCGACAAAGGCAATCTCGAGGCTGCCGGCGCCACCTTGCTCGACCGGCCACGCAGACGACTTCGACCGGCTTTCCGGCAGCATTGGATGTCGAGCGCCCGGTCGGTCAGGCACCCTGTTGTTCGCGGTCCTGCCTGCGCGGTTGGCGTGACGTCGCCATGATCGGCCAGTCCCGGTCGCCCATAGGCCATGACCTGAATGGCAAGTCGAGCCAGCCGCCGATTGGTTGCCGCGCCGCCTTGGTCGCCTCGGCCAATCGGCTGGCGGAAAGCACGATGCTGCTGAGGATGCGCACAAGGGATAGCCAGCGAGCACCGCCAACTCCGATTGACGTCGGAATGTCAGAGATGGGCGGGAACGGACCTCCACCGAACCCTATTCTGGTCTGAGGGGGCCAGCGCTCCGTCCATCGTTCCAAAAAACCAGGGATTCCTCAGTAGCGCTTCAACGACAGCACCTCCGAGCTGCGCCGCAACGCGAGGATGGCATCACCGCCTCGGGCCAGCGCCATGCTGCTGATCAGCGCGTCCACCACGGCAAGCTGAGCAATGCGGCTGGTCATCGCCTCCGTCCGGAAGCGCGTCTCGCGCGCCGCGGTGCTCAGCACCACATCGGCATGCGCCTGCAAGGGGTTGCGGCCAAGGTTGGTGATGATCACGGTGCGCGCCCCGGCCTCCCGCGCCAGCCGGGTCGCGGTTATGGTTTCGACCGAACTGCCGGAATGCGAGATGGTCAGCGTCGCCACCTTGGGGCCTGCCAGGGCCGCGCTGACGGCCTGCACATGGCTGTCCACGGCGAGCCGCACATCCAGCCCAATGCGCAGCATCCGCATATGCGCGTCCTCGGCGACCGGCGCCGCACTGCCGATGCCATAGACTTCGATGCGCTTGGCCGCGCAGAGCAGCGACGCGGCCCGCGCCAGCGCCGCCGGATCGAGCACCGCAAGAGTGTCCTGCAAGGCCTGGATGCCTGCGGCGAAGACCTTGCGCATGACGGTTGCCGGCGCATCGCCGGGCTCCAGGTCCTCATGGATCGCCTGCACCGGCTGGGTCAGCGCGCGGGCGAGTTCGATCTTCAGGTGCTGGAAGCCCCGCGCGCCAACCTGGCGGCAGAGCGCGATGACGCTGCCCTCGCTGGCGCCGGCATGCTCGGCCACCTCGGTGACCGACATATGCACGACCTCGGCTTGCCGGCTCAGGATGAGATCCGCGATGCGGGCCGCGGTGGGCGGCAATCCGGAGCGCAGCGCGCGCAACCGTTCGATGGCGGCCAGTGGCGGGGTGTTGCCCCCGGATGGGATCGGATCACGCGGCAGGCGTGTAGGGGCAGATCGGGACATGCCAGAGCAGTCTATAGCCACCGCAGCGGGGCGGATGAATTTTCTTCAGGTCTATCTCCCGCCTCACTGAGACGATTTCATAAGACCGTCACCCCACAGGTTGCTGCGTTGCGGCAAATCCCCCGCGGCTGGAACGGGCGGCAAGCAGGGGGCCGGGATGGCGAGCGTCGACCTGATCGGGATCGGCAAGCGCTTTGGAACGACGGAGGTGCTGCGCGACGTGTCGCTGCGCATCGCCGATGGCGAATTCCTGGCGATCCTTGGCCCCTCGGGCTGCGGGAAATCCACCCTGCTGCGGATCCTGGCGGGGCTGGAAGGCGCCGATCGCGGCGAGGTCCGGCTGGGCGATGCGCGGGTGGATCAGCTGCCGCCCAAGGCGCGCAACCTCGCCATGGTGTTCCAGAGCTACGCGCTCTACCCCTACATGACGGTGCGGCAGAACATTGCCCTGCCGCTGGAGATGCGGCGGCTGTCCGCCCTGCAGCGGCTGCCGCTGCTCGGCCGGCTGCTGCCCGGCACGGCGCTCCGCCGCCGGGCGATCGCCGAGGATGTCGCGGCCGCGGCGGAGCCGCTGCAACTCACCCATCTGCTGGAGCGGCGGCCGGCGCAGCTTTCCGGCGGGCAACGCCAGCGCGTGGCGCTGGCCCGCGCCATGGTGCGGCATCCCGCCGCCTTCCTGATGGACGAGCCGCTGTCGAATCTCGACACAAGGCTGCGCACCGAGGCGCGGGCCGAGATCATGGCGCTGCGCCAGCGCCTCGGCGCGACCATCCTCTACGTCACCCATGACCAGGCCGAGGCGATGGCCATGGCGGATCGCGTGGCGGTGATGCAGGGCGGCCGGGTGCTGCAGCTTGCGCCGCCCCAGGAGCTGTATGACGAGCCGGCCAGCCTCGAGGTGGCGCGCTTCGTCGGCAGCCCGCCCATGAATGCCATCCCGGCGCGAATCGGCGCGGAGGGTCGCGTCGAAGCCGCCGGTTTCGCCCTGCCATGGCGAAGCGGCCTGGTTCCGGGTACGCAAGTCACCCTGGGCGTCAGGGCGGAGGCGCTGGTCCCGGCGGCGCAGGGCCTTCCGGTCCGGGTCGAACGAGTGGAGCGGCTCGGCGCCGAGGCGCTGATGCATGGCGCCCTGTCCGGATCGGGCGAGATGCTGGTCGCACGTCTGGAAGCCGCGCAGATCGTGGCGCATCCGCCTGGCACCTCGCTGCTGCTCATGCCGAGCCGGGCAGTGCTGTTCGATGCCGGGGGCGACCGGCTGCCGATGACGCGCCTGCACGACGCCACTATTCCCTCCTCCGAGCCTGCCTATGGCTGAGCACGCTCGCCATCCCGGCGCCCGCGCGGAAGCCATCGCCGCCTGGCTGCTTGCCCTGCCGGCGCTGCTGCTGATGTGGGCCATGCTGCTCGGCCCGGCCCTCGCCGTGCTGCTTCTCTCCTTCACGGATTGGAGCCTTGGCGAACCGGAGATCGGCTGGGCGGGCCTCGGGAACTACCTGCAGCTCGCCGACGATCCGGTGTTCTGGCAGTCGCTGCGCAACACGCTGATCTATGTCGGGGTCTCGGTGCCCGCGACGGTCGGGCTCGGCCTCGGCGCGGCGCTGCTGGTCGAGAGCGTGGGCCGCGGCCGTGCCTTCTATCGCGCCGCCTATTTCCTGCCGGTCGCCTCCACCCTGCTCGCCATGGCGCTGGTCTGGGAGTTCATGTTCCACCCGACGGTCGGCTTCGTCACCCAGGGGTTCCGGGCGCTCGGCCTGCCGACCACCGATTGGCTGCAGAACCCGGACACCGCGCTGCTGGCGCTCGCCGTCATCGGCATCTGGCAGAATCTCGGCCTGGCGATGGTGCTCTTCGTCGCCGGGCTGCAGGGCATCCCGCGCGACCTCTACGAAGCCCTGGCGATGGATGGCGCCGATGGCGCCTGGGAACGCTTCCGCCGGGTCACCTGGCCGATGCTCGGGCCGGCGCTGGTCTTCGTGGTCGCCATCATCGCCATCCGCAGCTTCCAGGTCTTCGACACCGTCGCCGTGCTGACCGAAGGCGGGCCGAACAAGGCGACCGAGGTGCTGCTGCACACCATGGTGCAGGAGGGCTTCCGCTTCCTGCGCACCGCCTATGGCGCCGCCATCACGGTCATCTTCCTGGTCTTCACCCTGGCGGTCACGGTGGCGCAGACCGTGCTTCTGGACCGGAGGGCGCATTATGGCTGACCGCTCCGGCCTGCTGCTGCGCCACGTGCTGCTGCTGCTCGGCGCGGCGGTGATGCTGGCGCCCTTCGTGCTGATGCTCTCGCTCTCGCTGAAGCCGCCCGCGGAGATCTTCGCGCCGGAGTTCCGGCTGCTGCCGGTGCAATGGGCGGCGGTGGAAGACTACACCGCCGCCTTCACCAAGGTGCCGCTGGCACGCTTCCTGCTGAACGGCTTCATCGTCACCTTCTGCATCTTCACCGCCCAGGCGCTGACGGCGCTGCCCATGGCCTATGCGCTGGCGAAGCTCCGCTGGCAGGGGCGCGATACCGCCTTCCTGCTGGTGCTGGCGGCCCTGCTGGTGCCGCCGCAGGTCCCGGCCATCCCGCTCTACATAGCGCTCTGGCAGCTCGACCTGCTGAACACCTATGCCGCGATCATCCTGCCCTCGACCATCAGCGTCTTCGGCATCTTCCTGATGCGGCAGTTCTTCCGCACCGTCCCGGACGACCTCATCGCGGCGGCGCGCATGGACGGGCTCGGCGAATTCGCCATCGTCTGGCGGATCATGCTGCCGACCGCGGCACCGGCGCTGGCCGCCTTCGGCTGCCTCTCCTTCATCTGGAATTGGAACGAGTTCTTCTGGCCCTACATCGCTGTGCAGAGCGAGCAGCTCATGACCCCGCCGCTCGGCATCGCCTTCTTCAGCGACACCGAGGCCGGCACGAGTTGGGGCCCGCTGATGGCGGCCGCCACCGTGGCCACCGCCCCTCTTGTCCTCGCCTTCCTCCTTGCCCAGCGGGCCTTCGTCCGCGGCGTGACGATGACCGGCATCAAATGACCCGCCACAGGAGCCCTTCATGATCCTGACCCGTCGCGGCCTGCTCGGCGCCGCCACCGCCTCCCTCGCCTTGCCGCTCTACGCCCGTGCGCAGTCGCGCGAGGTGGAGCTCAGCGTGCAATACGGCAATGCCGGCACGGTGCGCGAGCTGATGGAGGATGTCGCCGCCGCCTTCATGCGGGAGAATCCCGGCATCCGCATCACCTACCGCGCGCCGGAGGTGGATTACGAGGCCATGCTGCAGCGCAGCCTGCGCGACGGCATCACCCGCAACCTCCCGGATGTCGCCTATCACGGGCTGAACCGCCAGCGTACCCTGGTGGAGCGTGACATTCCGGTCGATCTGCAGCCCTTCATGCAGGCCGATGCGGAGGTGGCGGGGCTCGGCTATTCGGAAAGCCTGCTGAGCCTCGGCCAGGTCAGCGGGAAGCAGACCGGCATCGGCTTCGCCCTCTCCACGCCGATCCTCTACTACAATCTGGACCTGCTGCGCCGCGCCGGCGGCGACCCCGAGAAGCTTCCCACCACCTGGGAGGAGGTCATCGCCCTCGGCCGCGCCATCCATGGCAGCAGCGAAGGCATCGCCGGCCTGTTCTTCGACTGGCAGATCACCGGCAACTGGGCCTGGCAGGCGCAGATCTTCAGCCGCGGCGGCGGCATGCTGAATGCGGAGGAGACGCAGGTTGCCTTCAACGGGGCGGCCGGGCGTGCCGCGGCGGCCGACCTCGCCGCCATGGTGACCCAGGGCCGCATGCCCGATGCGCGGGAGGCGACCATGTTCGCGGAATTCTCCGCCGGCCGCCTCGGCATCATCATGTGCTCCACCGCGCAGCTCGGCGCCTTCAATCGCCAGATCGGCGGCCGCTTCCCGCTGAAGACAGGTCGCTTCCCGATCCCCGGCCCCAACCCCCGCCTGCCGGCCGGCGGCATGGTGGCGATGATGTTCGCCCGGGACGCGGCGAAGCAGCAGGCGGCGTGGAAGTTCATCAAATTCGCCACCGGGCCGATCGGCGGCACCATGATGGTGAACCACACCGGCTATATGCCGGCCTCGACCGTGCCGGCCGAACGGGAGGAGCTGCTGGGCCGCTTCTACCGGGAGAACCCGAACCACCTGGTCGCGATCCGGCAGCAGGATGTGATCACCGGCTGGTACGCCTTCCCTGGCCAGAACGCCCTGAAGATCACGGACGTGATCCAGGACCAGCTCCAATCCGTGGTGGCGCAGCGCGCCGCGCCCGAGGCCGCGCTGGACCGCATGGCCTCCGAGGTGCAGGCGCTGCTGCCGCGGCGGAGGAGCTGAGGCCATGGCACCGCGCATCGCCCTCGTCTCCGACATCCATCTCAGCCGCGCCAAGCCCTATTTCCACGCGAATTGGGAGATCCTGCTGCAGGAGCTGGCGCAGGAGGCGCCGGATCTGGTGCTGCTCGCGGGGGATATCGCGCTCGATGCGCCGCATCGCGAGGACGATCTCGTCTTTGCGCGCGCGCAGCTTGACCGGTTACCGGCGCCCTGGCGCGCCGTGCCCGGCAACCACGATGTCGGCAACTCCATCCCCGACCAGCGCGGGGAGGCCACGGTGACGGAACCGCACCGCGCCGCCTGGCTGCGGCATTTCGGCCAGGATTACTGGGCGCACGACATCGGCGACTGGCGCATCATTGGGCTCGATTGCCTGATCTGCGGCTCCGGCTTCGCGGCGGAGGCGGAGCAGG
The DNA here is from genome assembly GCF_024178315.1 of Siccirubricoccus soli. GTDB lineage: Bacteria > Pseudomonadota > Alphaproteobacteria > Acetobacterales > Acetobacteraceae > Siccirubricoccus > Siccirubricoccus soli. Next base: position 20,528 of record NZ_JAMZIK010000005.1, read on the forward strand.
CAGCCTTCCTGGAGCAGGCGGTGACGGAGGCGGCGGGACGCCAGATTGCGCTGCTCTACCACAAGCCGTTCTGCGCCTTCGACGTGTTGGAGACCGAGATGAGCCAGTCCTACTGGTATCCTTCGGTGCGGGAGATGGTGCTGCGGCTGATGCGCGACGGCGCCGTGCGCCTCTGCCTCTCCGGCCATCTGCATGAATCGCGCGACCGGCTGATCGCCGGTATCCGGCATGTCTGGGCGCCGGGCGTCGCCTTCGTACAGGACATCGCGGGCGAATGGCTGCCGGATCGGCATGGCCGGCGGCGCGTGGGCTATATGATGATCGAACTGGCGGAAGAGCCGCTCATGACCCTGCGCGAGCCAAGCCGCATGCTCAACATCGATATCGGCAACTGGCTTCGCAAGGGCATCGGCCATTACGGCACGCTGGCGGGTGGCGCCCCTTATCTTGGCATGATGCCCGAAGGGTGGTCAGCAATCCCTTGACACGTCCGGCGTGCCGCAAGCCTTGACGGCGGACATAGCTGGTAACGCTGAAGGGCGCGTGCACGATGCTGCGGTTGCCCAGCAGACCAAGCTGGGTGCCGCTTGCCACCTGACCGCCGGCATAGGGCGCAGGGGGGGGTGGAGAACAAGGCGAACCGCAGGCTACAGGCGGCGAAGTCCGTCCAAGCCAGTTTACAGTCTCTAAGACCTTGCCCCTAAGGGATCCGATCGTGCCTGATCCGTTCGAGCGTTTTCGAGAGGCGTAACCGCGAAGCGACTCCGGTGTCTGCGCTGTTCTTGCAGCATGCTTCCCGTGCTGGGTGAGCGGCTTCTGTATTCGGGACGGAAACCCGATGGCGGCCACCAACAGCTTGCGCCTTGGTCGAGCAGGCAGGACCACCGCGCGAGCCGGTACTCTCTAAGCCCTCTGGCCCCATGAGGTATGCCGGGTGCCGGATGGATCAGCGTCCAAGTGGCACCCATGGCGCCAGGCACATCCTCTGGCTGACGCTCTGCGACGCAAGCCAGGGCGGCGCGCAGACCGGCCTGGAATGGGCCAGCCTTCCAAGAGCCGGATGAGATGACCGGCCTCATCCTGCGCCGCTTGGCGGCTTCGGTGCCGACGGGAGCAAGGTAAGGCAGCGCTGCCGACCCCCATCCGCGGAAGTCCGCCCGTGAGGCGCAGGCGGGCCAGCCCAGGCCGGAAGGCGATCGTACCCGCTCCACCCGCTCCACCCGCGACGCTTGCCGGAGCGAGTCAGGGCAGTGTGAAAGCCCGCAGCCGGATCAAGCCAAGCCGACGAATCGCAGGCGGCAGCCCCGACGGAGAGGAGAATCAGGCAGCGAGGTGGCGCGGGGACGAAGCGCACGATTTTACCCCGGCGGCCCACGATGGCCGGCTAGCGGATGGGTTGGGGGATCGCGACCGGAAGTGCCGGTGCTGCCAGGCCGGAGGCGCGGGGAGGGAGGTTGCCGAGCCACTGCCGCCTCGACTCGCGCATCCGGATAATGTCCAGTTCGTTGAGGCATCGCCGCACAAGCGGGATGCGCCGCACCTTGAAAATGCCTTTCTGTTTCAGGGGATTGGGTATGGTGAGCCGGCCGGGATGCGGGCTCGTCCGCTACACTCCAACGCCGACGCCGCTTACGCCCGGTGGTGATCTCAACTGTCCACCGCCCATGACTTTACAGCCGAACTTACGCCCGACGTAAGGCCGACAGCCTCAACACATGCGAGCAACCGAGGTAGGCGGTGGAGGCTGGAAGCTTCCTGTCACCAAAGATCGCGTTTCGATTCGGCCACATTATCGCAATTTAAGGTTGCATCCCGGCCTTGTGAGCTGACTGTTAGTAGCAGCTCAGAGAGGTTCTTCACCACTCGACGGTTTGGGGAACAAACTGTAATAATTAAGGATGTGATATTTAATACTTCTGACGTTGGCAGCGGCGGGAATGAGCCCGTAACTTCCTGAAGCAACAAAAAAGAGGATCCGGAGGATATGTTTGATCTTACCAAAAATTGGTTTCTCCCAGCGGAGTACGGCTATGAAGTCGCCTCACCATGGTTGATCACCCAATTTTCTTCATACATGATCGACGGAGACACCCGCAGGACGTCAATTACTGCGGTGTCATACCCTGAGGAACTCCACTTCAATCTACCCCGGCAAGATGTCATCCTATCCGGCGATGGAAACGAATTCGGCGCCAATCTTCTTATTCACATCGGCTCAGAGACGTTCGAAGTGGACGATTTCTCGACCGGGCGGGGGGCTGGTTGGCATGGTGAGGTGACATCGGGCTTGACCCAGCTCATTGAAGGGCAGGGAAATATAGTCGAGTTTACCGACAACGGCTTCTCGGAAACGGTTGTATTTGACTTGGACGGCGGAGAAGCAGAGACCTATCAGCAGATCGTCTCTAATATCGAGGGTGACCTCTCCAGCACCATTGTCGGGCAGGCGTTCTTTCTTAAATCGGCATATTTTGCGGACGGGACAACCATAAATCCCCTGCAGATGCCGTTCGAGATAGACGGAACCGAACTTGGTGACGTCCTCTTTGGCTTCGGCAGGGTGGGATACCGCGCGTCGACCAGGCTTTTCAACGATACCATCGATGGTCACGATGGCAACGACCAGCTCAGTGGGCTCGGGGGCGACGATGTTCTGCTGGGCGGCGACGGCAACGACACGCTGAATGGCGGCGATGGTGCTGACACGCTGATCGGCAGCGACGGCACCGACTTGCTGATCGGCGGTGGTAGATCTGATAGCCTATTGGGCGGCGATGGCGAGGATACGCTAACAGGCGGCGGTGGCACTGACACGCTAGTGGGCGGCGACAGCGACGATATCTTCCACTTCACCGCGCTTGCGGACAGCATGGTGACGGTACCCGACCGGGTCCTGGACTTGGCGGCGGGCGACAAGATCGACATCTCGGCCATTGATGCCAACAGCAATAGCGATGGTGACCAGGCCTTCCAGCAGGTGGCCGCTTTCACCCACTCCGCAGGCGAGTTCACGCTCACCTACGACGCGAGTACAAACACCACGACCGCATTGTTCGACGCCACTGGCGACACGGTGGCGAACATGGCCATCCTGTTCGACGGCGACGTCACCGCGCTAGCCGGCGGATGGGTTCTGTAACGCAATCACCAGTCCTCACCAGCCAACGAGGTGCACTGTTCTGTGGGTCATCGCGGCGGTATGCTGGGTAAGGAATACCACCGCCGGCCCGCAGAATGTCAGCCCACACTCCGCCGGCGTTCCTGCTGCGCGGGCCAAGGGCGGTAGGCGGCTTATGAATACAGCCCACGAAATCGCCGCGGTGACCGGCCACAAGAAGCTATCGGAGGTCGAACTCTACACCCGCGCTGCCGAGCAGGCGAAAATGGCGGTGGCAGGCATGAACAAAATCGGGGCGGGGTCTGTCAACCCTGGTCCCGTCAAACTGTCTACCCAGCGCAAAAAGCGCGGTCAGAAGCCGCTTTCGCAGGATGGGTGGTGAGCCGGGTGGGATTCGAACCCACGGCCACGAGATTAAAAGTCCCGTGCTCTACCAGCTGAGCTACCGGCTCACGCGCTGGGGCGCGACCGACTGCGGCCGGATCGGCCGAAGCGCGGACCACGCGGTGGACAAGGCGCCGGAGCGGGATGCGCAAAGGCAGTGCCTGCATCCGCTCCGCGGGGCGCCCCTACGCAGGGGCGCCCGCCCTGTCAAGTCGGGCGGCCCTCAGGCGGCGGGGGCGTCCGCCGCGATGCGCGCCTTCACCAGGCGGTCCGGCCCCTGGACGATGCCGTTGCCGCCGGTGCCGCGCTTGATCTTGTCCACCGCCTCCATGCCGTCCACCACCCGGCCCCAGATGGTGTACTGGCCGTCCAGGCTCGGCGCCGGGGCGAACATGATGAAGAACTGGCTGCTGGCGCTGTTCGGGTCCGCGGTGCGGGCCATGCCGCAGGTGCCGCGGACGAAGCGTGCCTTGGCCGGCGGCGAGAATTCCGCCGGCAGGTTCTCGTAGCCCGCATCCCGCGCGCCGCCCGTGCCGGTGCCGGTCGGGTCGCCGCCCTGGGCCATGAAGCCCTCGATCACCCGGTGGAAGGGGGTGTTGTCGTAAAAGCCGGCGCGGGCCAGCGTCTTGATCCGCTCCACATGCCGCGGCGCCAGCTCCGGCAGCAACTCGATGGTCACCGCGCCGTCCTTCAGCTCGAGGATCAGCGTGTTCTCAAGCTTGGGGTCGGGCTCGGCGGGGGCCGCCGGCTCCGGCGCCGCTGCCTCGGCCGGCGCGGCTTCGGCCGCGGCCTCGTTCGTCGTCTCGGCGGCGGGCTCGGTGCCGATCGGGGGCTCGCCTGGAACCTTCTCGGGGGTGCCGGCTTCGTCGCTCATGCTTCGCATCCTTTCGTGACTTGTCTCATGCCGGCTGGGTGGAACGCCAACCTGTGGGTTCAGGGTGCGCGGCTGGCATGCCTTCGCGTCCAACGCGCAGCCGCCACACCAGCCTGCGCAATGCCCGGCCTGGAAGGCCGAGGCTTTCAAGGCCAGCTATCAGGCGGCCACCAGCCGCGCCCGCAGCAGCCGGTCCGGGCCACGGACAATGCCATTGGGCGGGTCGCCGCGCTTGATCTTGTCCACCGCCTCCATCCCGGCCACCCCCCGGCCCCAGATGGTGTATTTCCCATCGAGGCTGGGCGACGGCCCGAACATGATGAAGAACTGGCTGTTCGCGCTGTTCGGTTCGCTGGAACGGGCCATGCCGCAGATGCCGCGGGTGAAGCGGTACTTGTTGGTGAACTCGGCCGGCAGGTCGGGCAGGTCCCGGGCGCCGCCCGTGCCGGTGCCGGTCGGGTCGCCGCCCTGGGCCATGAAGCCCTCGATCACCCGGTGGAAGGGCGTACCGTCATAGAAGCCGCGGCCGACCAGCAGCTTGATCCGCTCCACATGGCGCGGCGCCACATCGGGCAGGAATTGGATGGTCACCGGGCCGTCCTTCAGCTCGAAGACCAGCCTCTCCTCGCCCGCCGGAGCCTGGGTCTGCTGCGCCCGGCCGGGCAAAGCCGGCAGGGCGGCAGCAGCGGCCAGGGCGGCGAGTTCGCGACGTCGCATATGCAGCTCCTTTGCTCGTGCCCGGAGCGGGTCCGGCCGGGGCCGCGCCCGCCCGGCCCACCCCGGCCCTTCATCCGATGGCATGAGGCGCGCCTTCAGTGACCACACCGCAGGCGACCATGCCCGGCGGGCCTATTCGGAGACCGGGGCGCGCACGCGCTCCAGCGTCCGCTTCAGCGTCAGCTTCGGGACGAAGCTGGCGATGTCCCCGCCCAGCCGGGCAATCTCCTTCACGAAGCGGGAGGAGATGAACTGGTTGGTCTCGCTGGCCATCAGGAACACCGTCTCGATCGCCGGATCGAGCCTGCGGTTCATCCCGGCCATCTGGAATTCGTAGTCGAAATCCGAAACGGCGCGCAGCCCGCGCACGATCATGCTGGCGCCGCATTGCTGGGCGAAGCCGATCAGCAGCCCTTCGAAGGGCACCACCTCGATCTTGGTGCCGGTGCGGGCGGCGATTGCGTCGGTCTCGGCCCGCACCAGCTCGCAGCGTTCCTCCAGCGGAAAGAGCGGGCCCTTGCCGATATTGATCGCGACGCCGACCACCAGCTTGTCCACGATCCGAGCCGCCCGGCCGATGACGTCCAGGTGCCCGTTGGTCACCGGGTCGAAGGTACCGGGGTAGAGGCCGACCCGCTCAGCCATCGGACGGGGTCTCCGGCTCCGTCACCGAAAGCGCCCCGGTTTGCGCCGCGCCGGCATCGGGCCCGGCCTCGCCCTGGTCGTCCACGACCGGGAAGCAACTGATCACGCGTTCCCCCTCGTTCAATCGGAGGAGCATGACGCCCAGGCTGCGGCGGCGCGTCAAGCGCACCTGATCGGCAGGCAGCCGGATCAGCCGCCCGGTATCGGTCACCAGCATGACATCGTCGCCCGGCCGCACCGGGAAGGTGGCCACCACCTCCTTCCCCGTCCGGCGGCTGAACAGCATGTTCTCCAGCCCCTGCCCGCCGCGGCCGGTGATCCGGTAATCGAAGGCCAGGCTGCGCTTGCCGAAGCCGCCATCGGTGATGGTGAGGATGATCTCCTCCGCCTCCTCCAGCTCCCGCGCCCGCTCGGGCGAGAGGGTGATCTCGGGGACCGCTCCCTCCTCCCCCTCCTCGGCGGGGGCGGGGCCGGCCTCGGCCTCCTCCACCCCATTGCCGTTGGCGCGGCGGCGCTGGGCGGCGGCGCGAATCGCCGCCTCGCGCTCGGCCGGCGTCGCCTCCACATGCCGCAGCACGGAGAGGGCGATGACGGCATCATCCTTCCCAAGGCGGATGCCGCGCACGCCGGAGCTGTCGCGCCCCGCGAAGACGCGCAGCACATCCTCGGCCGCCTGGAAGCGGATGGCGCGGCCATTGCGCGTGGCCAGCAGCACGTCGTCGCCTTCCCGGCAGGTGGCGACGCCGATGAGGGAATCCCCCTCCTCCAGCTTCATCGCGATCAGGCCCGCGGCGCGGACATTGCGGAAATCGGAAAGCCGGTTGCGCCGGACATGGCCCGTGGCGGTGGCGAAGACCAGGTGCAGCCCGTCCCACAGGCTTTCGTCCTGCGGCAGCGGCAGCACGGCGGTGATCTGCTCTCCCTCCTGCAGCGCCAGCACCTGGCGGAGCGAGCGCCCCTTCCCCTGCGCGCCGCCTTCCGGCAACTGCCAGACCTTCTCGCGGAAGGCGATGCCGCGACTGGTGAAGAACAGGACCCATTGGTGGGTGTGCGCGATGAAGCTGCGCATCACCACATCGTCCTGCCGGGTCGCCGCCGCGCTGCGCCCGCGGCCGCCGCGATTCTGCGCCCGGAAGGTCTCGAGCGCGGTGCGCTTCACATAGCCGTCCCGGGTCAGGGTGACGATCATGTTGCCCGGCTCGATCAGGCTCTCATCGTCCAGGTCGGCGACGCCGTCCAGCACCTGGGTCAGACGCGGCGTGGCGATCTGGGCGCGGACGGCGAGCAGCTCCTCGCGCATCACCTCCATGCGGCGGGGATGGCTGCCGAGGATGTGCAGCAACTCCCGGATGCGGGCGCCCACCTCCTCCAGCTCGGCGGCGATCTTCTCTCGCTCGAGGCCGGTCAGCCGGCTCAGGGTCAGGGCCAGGATGCCACGGGCCTGCGCCTCGGTGAGGCGCACGGTGCCCTCGGGCGTGACGACATTGCCGCTATCGTCGATCAGCGCCAGCAGCACGCCGACATCGCCGGCCGGCCAGTCGCGCGCCATCAGCGCGGCGCGGGCCTCGGCGGTGTCGCGGCTGGCACGGATCAGCCGGATCACCTCGTCGATATTGGCGACGGCGATGGCCAGGCCGATCAGCAGGTGCCCGCGCTCCCGCGCCTTCGCCAGGCGGTAGCGGGAGCGGCGGAGGATGACCTCCTCGCGGAAGGCGATGAAGGCCTGCAGCGCCTCGATCAGCCCCATCTGGCGCGGCTTGCCGTTGTCCAGCGCCAGGAAATTGACGGGGAAGGAGGTCTGCAGCTGGGTCATGCGGTAGAGCTGGTTCAGCACCACCTCCGCCGTCGCGTCGCGCTTCAGCTCGATGACGATGCGCAACCCGTCCCGGTCGCTCTCGTCGCGCAGGTCGGAGATGCCCTCGATCGCCTTGGCGCGGACCAGCTCGGCGATCTTCTCGATGAGGGTCGCCTTGTTGACCTGGTAGGGGATCTCGGTGGCGACGATGGCCTGGCGGCCACCGCGCATCTCCTCGATCTCGCAGCGGGCGCGCAGCGGGATGGAGCCGCGCCCGGTCTCGAAGGCGGCGCGGATGCCGGCGCGCCCGAGGATCAGCCCGCCGGTCGGGAAGTCCGGCGCGGGCATGATCTCCATGATCCGGGAGAGCGGCGTCGCCGGATCCTCGATCAGCGCCAGGGTGGCGTCGATCACCTCGCCCGGATTGTGCGTCGGGATGTTCGTCGCCATGCCGACGGCGATGCCCTGCGCGCCATTGACGAGCAGGTTCGGGAAGGCCGCCGGCAGCACCCGCGGCTCGCTCTCCGACTCGTCGTAATTCGGCTGGAAATCGACCGTGTCCTCGTCGATCCCCTCCAGCAGGGCGGAGGCGGCGCGGGCGAGGCGGACCTCGGTGTAGCGCATGGCCGCCGGCGGGTCGCCGTCCATGGAGCCGAAATTGCCCTGGCCGTCGATCAGCGGCACCCGCATGGAGAAGGGCTGCGCCATGCGCACCATGGCGTCGTAGATCGCGCTGTCGCCATGCGGGTGATACTTACCCATGACGTCGCCGACGACGCGGGAGGATTTGCGGTGCGGCTTGTCCGCCGTGTAGCCGCTCTCCTGCATGGCGTAGAGGATGCGGCGATGCACCGGCTTCAGCCCGTCCCTTGCATCGGGGAGGGCGCGGGCGACGATGACGCTCATCGCGTAGTCGAGGTAGGAGCGGCGCATCTCCTCCTCTAGCGCGACCGGAAGGCTGCCCTCCGGGCGGGCGTCACTGCCGCCGTTCTCTGTCTCGCTCACGCGGTGGATGCTCTCATTCGGCTACGGGTCGGGCGGGTTCTGGCGCCCGGCGCACCTGCTGGAAGCGCGCCCCGACCGCTGGAATTTCTGCCTGCAATATAGGTGCTCGCGGCGGATTCTCCAAACCCCGGCACGGTCAGGCCGGGGCGGGCCGGCGCGCCGCATAGGCGGTGCGAAGGCCGGGCACGAAGCCGCACCCCTCATAGAAGCGATGCACCGCCGGATCCTTCCGGCCGGATTGCAGCAGCACCTGGAAGCAGCCCCGTGCCCAGGCCTCCGCCAGGGCCGCCCGGACCACCGCCCGGCCATGGCCCCGGCCGCGATGGGCGGGGTGGGTCACCACATTCTCCAGGAAGCCATGGCCCTGCCCGGCCCGCAGCAGGTTGGGGGCGGTGATGAGGGTGCAGGTGGCGCCGATCCCGCCGCCGGCCTCGGTGACGAAGACGGCCATGTGGGGCGCGGCCAGGATCTCCGCCCAGAGGGCGGCGGCACGTTCCGGCGGGATGGCGAAGGCGCTGACCTCCGCCACGGCGAACAGGGCCAGAAGGGCTTCGAGATCGGCCTCGCGGGCGCGGCGGGGGTGCGGCATGGAGCCTCCGCGGCAAGGCTACCATGCCCTTCGCCCCTGCCGGGAGAGGCGGCGCAGCAGGGTGCGGCCTGGCTGGCGACGCGCATCGCCCGCGATGTCCGGATCCCTGCCCAGGTAGCGGCGAAGGCCCGGCTCAAGCCGGAACGAGCGCCGGCAGGCGGGCCGGGCTCCGCCGGGGCCCGCTCTCCGGCGGGCAACGCGATGACCGCCGGCGGGCGATCCTTGTTCCTAACCCATTGCCCTGACACGACCTTGCGTCGCCCAACAGCGTGATGTGATGCACTGGCTGATGGACGCAACGATCCGCGCCGCGGGCAATACGTTGCAGCTTGGCTCGGGCCGGGGAGCCGTGCTCCGCGCCGCATCCGCCACCGCCCGGGACCTTCCGCCGCCCACATGTCCGATCCGCACGAGGAAGACCTTCCGCCACCGCTCCAGGAGGACAGCTTCCGCCGCGCCTTCCACCGCTTCGCCCTGCGCTACTTCTTCGGGCGCAGCGGCATGCGGCCGCGGCTTCTCAGCTTCGGGCTGATCCTCGCAATCATTGCCCAGGTGGCGCTGCTGGTCCGGCTGAACGTCTGGAACGCCGACCTCTTCGACGCGCTGGACCGCCGGGCGACCGAGCATCTGCTGTGGCAGGCCGGCCTCTTCCTCCTGCTGGTGGCCGGCATGATGGTGGCGAACGCCGTGCAGCTCCAGCTCAAGCGCGATCTGCAATGGCAGTGGCGCTGCTGGCTGACCCGGCATCTCACCGCCAATTGGCTCTCCCAGGGCCGGCACTACGCGCTCTCCCAGCTCGACACGGAACACGCCTCCAACCCGGATGGCCGGATCGCCGAGGACATCCGCATCACCACCGAGAGCGCCATCGAGCTGGCCAGCACCTTCCTCACCGCCCTGCTGGCGCTGTTCAGCTTCCTCTCCGTCCTCTGGGTGCTGTCCGGCATAGTGGAGATCCCGCTCCCCGGCACGGAGACGGTGATCCCGGTGCCGGGCCATATGGTGGTGCTCGCGCTGCTCTATTCCGCCGGCGGGAACACCGTCGCCCTGCTGCTCGGCCGGCCGCTGGTGCGCGCCACAGATCTCCGCCAGGGCCATGAGGCGAGCTTCCGCTTCGCCCTGAGCCGGGCGCGGGAGTGCTCGGAGGCCCTGGCCATGGCGCATGCCGAGCCGCGGGAGCGCGGCCGGCTGAACGGGCTCATCGCCCTGATCGGCGAGGTCTGGCAGGAGCAGACCCGGACGCTGCGGAGCCTGATCCTGTTCTCCGTCGGCTACGGCCAGATCGCCCCCGTGCTGCCGCTGCTGGTCGCCACGCCGCGCTACCTGGCAGGCGCGGTGACGCTCGGCGGGCTGGTGCAGATGTCCCAGGCCTTCCAGCAGGTGACGGCCTCGCTCTCCTGGCCGGTGGACAATGCCCAGCGCATGGCGGAATGGCGCGCCTCGGCCGAGCGCGTGCTGGCGCTGCGGGCCGCCATCGCAACGCTGGGCGAGAGCGCCAGGCCCAACCTCTACGGCGAGCCGGTGGAGGAGGGCGGCATCGTGCTCGAGTCGCTGGTGGTGCGGACCCCCGATGGCCGGGCGGCGACCCCCGTCCTCAACGAGCGCTTCGCCGCCGGCGAGGGCGTGCACCTGCTGGGCGACCCGCATGCGACGGCGCTGCTGTGCAAGGCGATCGCCGGCCATTGGCGCTGGGGGGAAGGCAATATCCGGCTCGGGCCGGGCGTGGTGCCGGTGATCCGCATCGCCAATCCCTGGCTGCCGGAGGTGCCGCTGCAGGAATTGCTCTGCGGCCCCGGCGCCGGCGACCCGGAGCTGATGGCGGCGGCGCTGGAGGCGATGGGGCTGGAGGCGCTGAAGGACAAGCTGACGGAGGCCGAGGCCTGGGACAGCACCCTGCCGGAGGGCGACCGGCAGCGCCTGATGCTGGCCGCCCTGCTGGTGCGGCGGCCGGAGGTGGTGGTGCTGGAGCACCCGCTGCGCGCCCTGGCGCCCGAGGTGCAGGAGGAGCTGTTCGGCAAGCTGCGGCAGGCGCTGCCGGAGGCGGTGCTGCTGGTCTCCGGCCCGCTGCCCAAGCCCCTGCCCGGCTTCGCGCGGGAGCTGCACCTGGACCCGGCGGATGCCGGCCCGTCCCGGCCGGTGGTCGTGCCCCGCCAGGGCCGCATCGCCGCCTGGCTGCAGAAGCGCTTCCAGCCCGCGGGGTGAGGCCGGACGCGGGCGGCGCCGGCTGCCTTCCTTCCGGCCCCGCCCCGGCTTCCCCTGTCCGGTCCCGCGGCCCGCCGCTGGCCGCCGGGCGCGCCGGCCATGCTAGGATTTGCCTTCCGGTCATCATTCGGCACGAAACGGGGGCAGGCCGGCCCGTGGCGTGCCTCGAAGTGGCGGGTCCGGCCGATTTCGTTTCCAATGGGGGTGTCCCGGCGCCGGCGGGCGTCGGGCGGAGGCGTCGCAGATGGACAGATCCGACATGGGAGCTGCGGCACCCTCGAAGCCCGGGCGCGCCGCGCGCTTCACCCTTCCCATCTGGACCCACCTCGCCGTCTTTGCCCTCTCCGTCGTCCTGCCGCTCTGGTGCCTGCTGGGCTTCGTGGCCTGGAATTCGGTGCAGCAGGCGCGCAGCGAATACCAGCGGCAGACCAGGCTGGTGGCGCGCAACCTGGCGCTGGAGCTGGACCGCGAGCTGGCCGGATTCGGCGGGATCCTGCGCGCCCTGGCCACCTCCCCGGCCCTCCAGGCCAGCGATTTCGCGCAGTTCCACCGGCAGGCGGTGCAGGTCGTGCCCGCGGGCAGCGCCATCGTGCTGCGGAACCGCGCCGGGCAGCAGCTTGCCAGCACCCGTTTCCCCGCCGGTGCGCCGCTGCCGCTCACCAGCAACCCGGGCGTGCTGGCGGCGGACCGGTGCGTCTTCCAGACCGGGGCCCTCTGCGTCTCGGACCTGTTCGTCAGCGCCTCCGACCCGCAGCCCTATGTGCTGCTCGACGCGCCGGTGCTGCGGGAGGGGGAGGTGGAATACGCCCTGTCCATCGCCATCCGGGCGGAGCATCTGGCCGCGCTGCTGTCGCGCCACCAGACGCCCTCGGGCTGGGCCGTATCAGTGCTCGACCGGCAGGACCGGGTGGTGGCCCGCGTGCCGGACCATGAGCGCTTCGTCGGCCACCTCGCCAATGCAGCGCTGCGCGCGAACGCCGACCGGCTCGAGGGCAGCCTGCGCAGCGTGAACATCGCCGGGGTGCCGGTCTGGGGCGCCTATGTCCGCCTGCCGAATTGGGGCTGGCGCGTCGCCATCGGCGTGCCGGAAAGCGCGCTGGGCGCGCCGCTCCGCCGCTCCGCCGCCCTCCTCGGCGCGCTGGGGCTGCTGGCGGTCGGCGCCTCGGTCACCGCCGCGCTGCTCTACGGCCGCTGGCTCGCCCACTCCATCCAAGGGCTCAGCCGCATCGCGCGGGTGGTGGGGGCGGCGCCGGCCATGCCGCGCCTTGCGACCTCGATCCGCGAGCTCGACGAGGTCTCCGCCTCCCTGGCCGAGGCGGGAACCCGGCTGCAGGCCTCCATCCTGGCGCGCGACCAGGCGAAGGCCAGCCTGCAGCGGCTGAACGAGGAGCTGCAGGCGCGGGTGGAGGAGGCGGTGCAGGCGCGGGAGGAGGCGCAGTCGCGGCTCGCCCAGGCGCAGCGCATGGAAGCGCTCGGCCAGCTCGCCGGCGGCATCGCGCACGACTTCAACAACGTCCTGCAGGCGGTCCAGGGCGGCGCCAGGCTGATCGAGGGCCATGCGGCGGATGCCGGCCGGGTCCGCCGGCTGGCGGCGATGATCGTCGATGCCGCCGCGCGCGGCGCGGCCATCACCCGCCGCCTCCTCGCCTTCGCCCGGCGGGCGGATCTGCGCGCCGAGGCGATCGACGTCCCGGAGCTGCTGCTCGCCATGCGGGAGATCCTGCAGCACACGCTCGGCGCCGGCATCGATGTGCGGGTGCAGATCGCCCCCGGCGTGCCGCCGCTCTTCGTGGACAAGGGGCAGCTCGAGACCGTCCTCGTCAACCTGGCCACCAATGCCCGGGACGCCATGGCGGGCGCCGGCGTGCTGACGCTTTCGGCCATCCACGAGGCGGTGGAGACCCCGGCGGGCAGCCCCGGGCCCATCAGGGTCCAGCCCGGCTCCTATGTGCGGCTTGCCATCGCCGATACCGGGGCAGGCATGGACATGGCGACCCTGGCGCGCGCCACCGAGCCCTTCTTCACCACCAAGCCGCATGGCCAGGGCACCGGGCTCGGCCTCGCCATGGCGCGCGGCTTCGCCGAGCAGAGCGGCGGCGCATTGCAGATCGACAGCGCCCCGGGCAGCGGGACAACGATCCGCCTCTGGCTGCCGGCCGCCGCTGCCCCGCCGAGCCGGGAGGCCCCGCCGGCGGTCGGCCCGGTGCCGGGGGCCGGATCCCGCCGCCGCATCCTGCTGGTGGATGACGAGGCGCTGGTGCGCGCCCTGACGGCGGAGGGGCTGGAGGCCAGCGGCTTCACCATCCTCGCGGCAGGCAGCGGCAAGGAGGCGCTCGAGCTGCTCGACGCCGGCACGGAGCTGGACCTGATGATCGCGGACCTGTCCATGCCCGGGCTGGACGGCATCGCGCTCATCCAGCAGGCGCAGCGCCGCCGCCCGGGGCTGCCGGCCATCCTGCTGACGGGCTTCGCCACGGACATGGCGGAGCTGGCCGTCGGCGGCGCGCTGAGCGGCCGCTTCACCCTGCTGCGCAAGCCCATCGACGCGCAGCAACTCGCAGAGCGGGCGGCTGCGCAGCTACAGGCGGTGAAGCCGGCCGGCCGGAGCGGGACGGGTTGAGCCGCGCCCATCGCGCCCGCTCCGGCGCCGGGCGTTCGATGGCAGGACTCCCGGCTTCGGCAGCCGACCGCAACCGGCCACGCGGCCGCATCATGCCCGGGAGGCGGGGCGCCGGCGCTGCGGCGCGGCCGCTGCCCCATACCCCCCCTGCCGCCGTCGCGATGCGGCCGCGGCAGCACCGCCACGCCGGCCAGCACGGCCGGCGGCAACGCGACGCCCTGGCGGCCAGCGGCGCATGCGCCGATGACGAGTGCGGCCCGCCTGCCGACGCGGCCGCGGCACCGTCCTGCTCTCGGCGCGGCAAGGTGGTCCTGCCGCCGGATGGCAGGCGGAAGAAAACTGGGTGTGTCCGGCCACCCAACGGGGTCCGGAGCGTTCGCTGCCGGACATGCTGCCGTATGACCTTCCCAGGGCCATTATTTCCCGGACGCGACGCTGGCCGGAAGTGGTGCGCATCTGCGCGACGATCGCCATCGTGCTCGCAGTATTCCTGTCCCGCCTGGCGGCCAGCCATATCCTGCCGGCTGGCTATCCCTACCTCCTGTCCTTCATTGCGATCCTGATCGCCGCCGCGCTGTTCGACCATCGCTGCGGCCTGATCGCCACCGTTCTGGCAGGCCTGCTCGGGGACTGGTTCTACCTGCCCCCCACCGGCAGCCTCCGCGTGGAGCGCACCGGGGACGTCATCGGACTCTGCCTGTTCGTCCTCGTCGGCGCCGCCATCTCGGTCGCCTTCGAGCTCCTGCACCGCGCGCTGGCCGACCTGCAGAAGGCCCTCGCCGATGTCGCGGCCTCCAACGCCGACCTCAGGCGGTCCGAGGAGCGGCGCGGGCTGCTGCTGCGCGAGTTCCGCCACCGGGCCCGGAACGACCTGAACTCCCTGGTCGGGCTCCTGCGGCTGCGCGCCCGGGCTGCGCGGTCCGCCGCCGCGCGCGAGGGATTGCTCGAGGCCGCCGAGCACGCGATGGCGCTCGCCCGCGTCCATACCCAGCTCGCCGGCAGCGGCGACATCGCCGACGCCGAGGGCGCCGAGGTGGACACCCGCACCTTCATCGAGGGCCTGTGCCGGGACATCCTCGCCGCCCAGGTGGGGGATGGGCTGCGGCCGGTGGCCCTGGTCGTCGAGGCGGAGAGCCACCGGCTCGACACGGAGCGGGCGGTCTATCTCGGCCTGATGCTGAACGAGGCGGTGACGAACGCGCTGAAATACGCCTTTCCCGAGGAACGGGCCGGGATCGTGCGGGTGCGCCTGGTCCAGGCGCAGGGCGATTTCGTCGTGACGGTGACGGATGACGGCATCGGCCTGCCGCCTGAGGGGGAGTTGCTGCGGGCGCCGCCCACCGCGACGCCGCCCGGATCGGGACTCGGCACCCGCCTCATGCGCGCCCTGGCCGCGCAGCTCCGCGGCATGTTCTCGCGTCATCCCGGCGAAGGTGGCCACGGCACCGCGGCAGAGCTGCGGTTTCCCGCGGCACCGCCGGCGCCGGTCTCCCGCATGGCGCGGTGACCGCAGCAGGCCGGGCACGCATCTCCCGCAGCGGACGCGCCGTCAGGGCAGGACGCTCGTCTGCCGGTCGCCCTCCGCCAGCTCCGCCAGCGCCTGGCACGCTTTGGCCGCTTCCCCCGCGGCGCCCTGCGCCTCGGCGACGGCCACTGCCTGGCGCAGCGCCGCGGCGGCCGCGGCGGCATCCCGCCCGGCCAGCGCCGCGCCGCGCAAGCGCAGCAGCACGGCATCGAGGAAGCGCAGCCCGTTGCCCTCCGCGCCCGCGAGCCCGGCCGCGGCATGGCGCTCCGCCGCCGCAGCGTCGCCGGTGCGCAGATGCGCATCGGCCAGCAGCATCTCGGCATAGGGCTGCATCAGCCCGCCGCCGGTCCCGGCATAGGCGGCCAGCCCTGCCTCCAGGCGGCGGATGGCGGCGGCATCGCCCAGCATCGCCTCCGCCGTGCCCGCCAGCATCTCGCCCCAGGCATCCCAGTAGGGAAAGCCGCTCTCGCGCGCCAGGCGGACCGCCTCCTCCGCCCGGTCCAGCGTCGCCGTGGGCTCCCCCCGCCATTGCTGCAGCGAGGCCGAGAAGCACAGGGCGAAGGCCTGGCTGTGCGGATGCGCCAGCTCGGCGGCAAGCGCAAGCGCCGCGGCATCGGCCTCCAGCGCCGCCTCCGCCTTGCCGCGGAACCACAGCGCCCAGCCGAGCGCGCAGAGCGTCAGCACCCCAGGGTCGGAGCCGTATTCGAAGCGCTGCGGTGCGTCGCGCTCCCGCTCGTAGAGCGCCCAGGCCTGGCGGAGCATCGCCTCCGCCCGGGCGAATTCGCCGCAATAGAGGGCGAGCAGCCCGCCAAGGCGCCGCGCCTGCACCTGCATCCCCGGATCGCCGAGCCGCTCCGCCAGGCGGAGCAGCCTGCCGCCCACCCGGCGCGCCACCTCCAGCCTCCCGCGCACGATGTAGAAGGTCTGCAGCCCGTAGAGCGCGCGGAAGGCCATCGGCGTCTCGGTGATGCCCTGGCTCTCGGCCAGCGCCGCGTCGAAGGCGGCCTCCACCTCCGGCGCGCCATTGCCGCGGGTGACGAGGTACTGGGTGCCGAGCGCCATGCGCAGCCGCAGCATGGTCTCGGCGCGCTGCGCCGCATCCGCGAAGCGGCCGGCCGGCACCGTCTCCGCCAGCTCCAGCGCCTGGCCGAAATGCGCCGCCGCCTCCACGCTGGCGGAGCGGGCGGCGGCGGCGATGCCGGCGGCTTCCCAGGCGGCCACCGCTTCCATCGTCATGCCGGCGAGGGTCAGGTGGTTGGCCAGCACCTCGGGCTGCGCCGCGACATCGCCGCCGCTGCCGTCCCGCAGCACCTCCGCGATGCGGCGATGGATCCGCCGCCGCCGCGCCAGCAGCATGGACTGGTAGATCGCATCCTGGATCAGCGCATGGTGGAAGGCGTAGGTCGCCGTCTCGCCGCTGCCGAGGCGGGAGAGGAAGCGCTCCGCCACCAGCCGGTCGAGCGCGGCGTCGAGCTGCGCCAGCTCCACCTCCCCGGTCGCCGCCGCGAGCCGGCGGCTGAAGCTGCGGCCGAGGGCGGAGCAGAGCTGGGCAACCGGCCGCGCCGGGCCGAGGCGGTCGAGCCGCGCCAGGATGGAGCCCTGCAGCGTCGTCGGGATGGCCAGCGGCTGCGGCCGCGCCCCACCCTCCCCGAGCGCGCCGGAATCGAGCACCGCCCGCAGCAGCTCCTCGACGAAGAGTGGCACGCCCTCCGTGCGCTCCTGGATCTGCCGGCGGATCGCCTCCGGCAGCGGCCGGGTGCGGGTGAGGGAGTCGATCATCCGCCCGGTATGCTCCGGCGCCAGCCGCCGCAGCTCGAGCTGCGTCACGGCAGGATGGGCCATCCAGCCCTCCTCCAGCTCCGGCCGGGTGGTGAGCAGCGCCAGCATGGCCATGCCGGGCAGGCGGTCGAGCAGCAGCTCCAGCAGGCTGCGGGTCGAATCATCCGCCCAGTGGACATCCTCGATGACCAGCATCAGCGGCCGCTCGGCGGCGCGCATCGCCAGGTAGTCCAGCACCGCGCCGAAGCTGCGCTGGCGGCGGAGCTGCGGCGTGCCCTCCATGCCGCTGCCCTGACCGGGAAAGAGCAGCTCGACCAGCCCCTCGGTCATCGCCGCCCGCGCCTCGGGCGCCAGGGCCGCGAAGCGGGCCTCCAGCCGCTCCCGCACCGCCTCCACCGGGGTGGCGCGGGGCAGGTCCAGCAGGCGCAGCATCGCCTCCACCGCCGGTTGCAGGGCGGCGGTCTGGTGTTCCGGGAGGCATTGCAGCCCGACGCAATTGTCGTCCGGGATGCGGCTGCGTAGTTCCTGCAGCAGGCGGGACTTGCCGACCCCGGCCTCACCGCGCAGCAGGACTGCCCGCCCTGCCCCGCCCGCCGCGCCCTCCCAGGCGCGCCGCAGCAGGGCCAGCTCCTCCTCCCGGTTCACCATCGGCGTCAGCGCCTGGCTGGCTTCCAGCCGCGTGGTCGCCCCGGTGGTGCCCAGCACCTCGAAGGCCTCCACCGGCCGCGGCAGGCCGCGCAGAAGCTGCGGGCCGAGCGCCCGGCCCTGGAAGTAGCCGCGCACCGCGCCCCAGGTATCGGCGCTGACCACCAGCGCATTCGGCGCCGCGGCCTGGTGCAGCCTTGCGGCGAGGTTCGGCCCCTCGCCGACCAGCGCCATCCTCTCCCGTGCGGCGCCGGAGCCGAGATCGCCCACCATCACCAGCGCGGTGTGGATGCCGATGCGCAGCGCCAGCGCCGGCTGCCCCTCCACCGCCAGCCGCTGGTTCACCTGGCGCATGGCGGCGAGCACGGCGAGGCCGGCGCGCACCGCCCGCACCGGGTCGTCCTCATGCGCCCTCGGGTAGCCGAAGCAGGCGAGGATGCCGTCGCCGACATGCCGGGTGACATGGCCGCCCTGGGCCTCGATCGCCGCCACCGCCGCCTGGCGGTAGAGCAGGATGACGGCGCCGAGTTCCTCGGGGTCCAGCCGGGTGGACAGGCCGACCGAATCGACCAGGTCGCAGAACAGCACGCTGACCGGGCGGCGCTCCGCCTGGGGCGCGGCGAAGGTGCCGGCTTCCGCCCGCCGGCCGGCGGGCGGGGCGGACGGGGTGCCGAAGGCCCGGCCGCAGGCGCCGCAGAAGCGGAATTGCGCCGGCTGGGACGCGCCGCAGCCCTCGCAGCGCCGGGCCAGCGCGGCGCCGCAATGCCCGCAGAACCGGCCGCTGGCCGGGTTTTCCTGGCCGCAGCCCGCGCAGGCGATGGTCGCGCCGATCGGCTCGGTCATACGGAAGGTCCTGGCATGGTGAGACCCCCAGCACGGAATGGCCTTGCGGTCTGTGGCAAGAGTCGCAACTGCCGTCTCTTCTCCGCTGTCCTGGCCGGTTCCGTCCAGCCCCCGAAACCATCCGCCACGGCGCCACCCCGGGTAACGGTCGCGCCGGACGCCTCTCGATATCGTGTGGCGCGGCACAGTATCCGCATATCGTTACTCTGCATACACTAAGATTGTGGACATTTGACGGACATTGATAGCTTGCGGGGACTGGCGTCATCCGGCGGGCCAAACCCGCTTGCGCTCCTCCGCAACCTCGATATTGATCGCATGTGACGGCCCGGGTTGCGATCCAGCCGGGCGGATCGCTCAATCACGATGCCGGAAGGATGGCTCGGTATGGGGAACCTGTCGCTGCAACGCGTGGCGGACGATAGCGGCCCGCTGCCGTGGCTCGACCGCGCCAAGGCCGGGCCGCGCCTGGCGATGATGGTGGCCCGCGCCCAGGCCCGGGCCCGGCCGGACGGCATCGCCCGGGTCTTCGTGCGCAGCCGGCGCTTTCCCTTCGACGCGGCCGGGAAGCCGATCCTGCCCGGCCTCGACCCCGGCTTCGTCACGGATCTCGAGACGGGCGAGGTCTTCGCCCCCGGCACGCCAGCCCCGGCCAGGGCCGCCGCGGCCTATCTTTACACCACCCGCGTCCTGCTGGCCGGCGCCGCGCCGCGCCATGGCGGGCCGGGCTGCATCCCGCTCGGCCGGCTGCTGGCGGAGCAGCATGTGGACTGGGTGCGGGAAGCGCAGCGGCTGCGCACCCAGCTCGACTGGTCCACGGCCGAGATCGGCGCCTGCGATCCCCGCGCCGCGGGGAGGACCCGCGACGTCGGCGGGGCCTGCGCGGGCGAGGGCGCGATCATCGGCGTCGCCGATTACGGCGTCGATTTCGCCCATGCCAATTTCCGCGACGCGGAAGGGCGCACCCGGCTGCTGGCAATCTGGGACCAGAATGGCGCACCGGCCGCGCCGGGCGGCCTGCCGCGCGGGCGGGCGATAGAGCGGGCCGAGATCGACGCCGCGCTGCAGGCGCCGGGCTGCCCCTACGCGGCGCTCGGCTACCACCCGCACGACAATTACTACACGGACCGCAAGGCCGCCGACCAGGAAGGCGCGCACGGCACCCATGTGCTCGACATCGCCGCCGGCAATGGCGCCGCCACCGGCCTGCCGGGCGTCGCGCCGGGGGCGGAGCTGGTCTTCGTGCAACTGCCCGCCTTCGACTGGAAGAACCCCGGCGACCTGGCCCAGGGCGCCTGGGTGTACGAAGCCGCGGCCTTCATCTTCGAGCGCGCGGCGCGGGCGCGGAAGCCGGCGGTGGTCAATCTCAGCCTGACCACCAATACCGGCACGCATGACGGCACCAACCCGGTGGAGCTGGCGCTGGCCGCGCTGCTGCGCGCCCCGGGCCGCGCCGTTGTCGTCTGCGCCGGGAACGAACGCAGCAAGCGGATCCATGCCGCCGGGCTGGCGCAGCCCGGGGCGCCGCAATCCCTGGCCTGGCGGCAGCCGGCGCATGACAGCATCCCCAACCAGCTCCTGCTCTGCCATGAGGGGGAGGAGGCGCTGGCCCTGACGCTGGCCGCGCCGGCCAAGGAGGGCGCCGCCTGCAGCGTGGCGCTGCCCGAAGCGGATGGCGAATACAGCCTCCGCTGGCAGGACAGGACCATCGGCACGGTGGTGACGCGCGGCGCCCGGCCGCCAGGCGTGGCGGGGGCGGCGCCGCCGCTCCGGCAGGTCGCCGTCACCCTGCTGGCGGATATGGATGGCGAGGCGGATGAATGGCGCCTGACGCTGACGGCCGGGGCACAGCCGGTGGCCTTCCACGCCTGGATCGAGCGCGACGACCCGGACCAGTCCTGGTTCGCCACCTCGGCTGCCCCGGGCTGCACCCTGGGCTCCCTCGCCTCCTGCGACGAGGTCATCGTGGTTGGCGCCTATGACGCGCTGGCGCCGCTGCACCGGCCGCCCGCCACCTTCAGCTCCGAGGGGCCGACGCGGGACGGGCGGGCGAAGCCGGATCTCATCGCGCCCGGCGTCGGCATCCTGGCGGCACGCTCGCTGCGGGGCGATCCGCGGCAGGCCGGAGGGCGCCGACGGGGACGGCCGGAGGGCACCGTCGGCACCGGCACCAGCCAGGCAGCGCCGCATGTCACGGGCGCAGTGGCGCTACTCTTTGCGGCGGCAGGCAATTGGGCGCTGACCATGTCCGGCACGTTCCTACGCGACCTGCTGCGGGAGACGGCGCGCCGCGACACGCTGACCCCGCAGGCAGCGGGCTGGGACCCGCATGCCGGCTGCGGCCGGCTGGCGGTGCGGGCGGCGCTGGACGCCCTGCCCGGGCGCCTCGACCCGCCCCGGGAAGCGATGGCCGCCCCCACGGTGGCGAAAGAGGCAGCGCTGGCCGTCGCGCCCGGGCCGGCGGGCGCGGCCGGCGAGGCAGCCGCCGAATGAGCGCCGGGCCGCCCAAGCCGCCGCACCGCAACCCGGTGCTGGAGCGGCCGCTGAAGGTCACGCTCTCCTTCACCGATAGCTGCAACCTCAACTGCCGCCACTGCTACGCCGATTGCAGCGCGACGCCGAAGCCGGACGAGCTCTCCGCCGCCGAATGGTGCGGCATCCTTGACCGGCTGGAGGCGGATGGCGTCATCGGCCTCTACATCGAGGGCGGCGAGCCGCTGCACCGGCCGGATTTCCTGGACGTGCTGCGGCATGCGGCGGGGCGCTTCCACATCCAGCTCCGCACCCATGGCACGCTGGTGACGCCGGAAATGGCGGCGGTGCTGCGCCAGGAATGCCGCATCGCCACCCTGCTGGTGGACATCATGGGCCCGGATGCCGCGACGCATGATGCGACGACCGGCGTCCCGGGCAGCTTCGAACGCGCCACCGCCGGCATCACCGCCGCCCTGGCGGCGGGCATCGACACCCAGATGCTCACCATCATGACGCGGTGGAACGTGGCGGGGCTGCAGGGCTGGGTCGATCTCGCGGCGCGGCTCGGCGTCGCCACCGTCGGAATCCTGCGGCCCTACCCGCTCGGGCGGCTGAAGCGGCGCTGGGCGGAGGCGTCGCTCAGCCTCGACGAGATGCACGCCGCGCTGGAGGCGCTGCGCCTGCCGCCGGGGATGCGGCTGATGCAGTCCTGGCACCCGAACAACGGCAATTGCTGCTGGCAGACCGCGGCGATCGACGCCCGCGGCAATTCCATCGGCTGCGCCTATCTCCGCGAATACGTGCATCTCGGCAATCTGCGGGAGGTGGCCTTCCTCGACACCTGGAACCATCCGCTGCACCGGGAGCTGCGCTCCGGCGCGGTGACGGAGGCCTGCGGCGACTGCGCCTCCAGCCAGGGCTCCCATGGCGGCTGCCGTTCCACGGCGTTCGCCTTCCATGGCCGCTGGGACGCGCCCGACCCCTTCGACCGCGCCACCAACAACGGAGTGGACCTGCGTGTTCTCCCCAAGCATCCGGTATAGCCAGGCGCCCGGCCTGCGGCTGCGGCCGGTGCGGGAGCTTGGGGTCTGCGTGGTCTTTGCGGCGGAGGAGGCGCGGCTCTACCGCCTCAACGCCCAGGCTTGGCTGGTGCTGGCGCTGTGCCGCGAGGGGCTGAGCGGGCCGGCGCTGCAGGCGGCCTGGCGGGAGGCGGTGGCGCCGGAGGATGCGGCGCTGGAGGGACGGCCGGCCGAATGCCTGCAGCAGGCAGTGGAGCTGCTGCTGGCCAGGCGGCTGCTGCGGCAGGATGGGGTGGCCTCGCAGGAGGCACTGGCGGAAGCGGGAGGGGGCGATGGCTGAGAACGAGCTGGAGGATATCAAGGCGCTGCTGCGGCGGGGCGGGCTGCGCGGCGCGCCGGAGGTGGTGGAGATCCGGCCGGAGATCCGCTCCGCCGGCGCCTGGCACCTGATCGACCCGGATTACGAACCCGACCGGCCAGCGCAGCCATCTCAGCCGCCCACGGGCACGCCGCAGACCCCGGCGCCGACCACGCCCGGAGCGGAACAGCCGCAGGAGCCGGCCCCGCAGCCTGGCTTCGCGCCCGGCATGATGCTGCGCCAGGTCACCTATTTCGTGCCGACGGCGGAAGCCGCACGGTTCCAGGACTGGCTGTTCCGCAACGAGCGCTACCTGCACCAGCTGGCGCCGAAGGGGGTGACCTATCTCGGCACCTATGGCGTCTTCGGCAAGGGCGGCACCTACGCGACCTTCTGGCGCTATGATTCCTTCGCCGCGATCCAGCGCATGGCCCAGGCGGTGTCCGACCCGCTGAGCGATTTCGGCGGCTTCCTGCGGGTGCTGCAGCAATATCCGCAGATCCGGGTGGCCAGCGACTATGCGGAGCAGCTCTACCTGCCAGCGCAGTCGAGCGGGCTGCTGACCCCTGGGGTGACGCGCGACGAGCAGCCGGGCGGGGCGCGGGCGCCGCACGGCTAGGGCGGTTCCAGGCCGGGCGGAATCGCTTCGCGCCCCGGTCAACCGGCGGCAGGAGAAGCTGGAGGGGGTTTCACGCCGGCACGGCCACCGTGAGACCGCTACAGCGGGCTAGCGTGTCTGCTCAGTCGTTCCATGCCGATCGAGCGTTGCGGCCGGCCTTCACATCGAACGCTACTGCCGTGCGCCTGACTGCGGCCTTGCAATCAAGCTGCGCGCGCGACGCAAATCCGGCAGGCTGCTGACAAGGCCGGGTGTCGGCGCCGCCTTTGCCCCGATACGAGGCGAAGGCATGGTTCGCGTGGCCCGGGGCACCGCGCCGCGGCAGGCCGGGCGCCCCGGCGGCGCGTCCTGGCCATGCGGATCCGCAGCACCTGCGGCCACTGCCGCAGCGAGGGAGGCATTCCATGACGTCGCCACTCACCGGCCGCGTGGCCCTGGTCACCGGCGGATCCCGCGGCATCGGCGCCGCGATCGCGCTTGCCCTGGCCAAGGCCGGTGCGGCCGTCGGGGTCAATTACCGCGCCCGCGCGGCGGAGGCCGAGGCGGTCGCCGCGACCATCACCCGGGGCGGCGGGCGGGCCCTCGCCATCCAGGCCGATGTCTCGGAGGGCGGTGCCGTCGCCCATATGGTGGAGAGCGTCGCCCGCCAGCTCGGGCCGGTCGATATCCTGGTGAACAATGCCGGCATCGCCCCGGTCCGCGGCATCGACGAGCTGACCGAGGCGGAGTTCGACGCGACGCTGGCGGTGAACCTGAAATCCGCCTTCCTCTGCACCCAGGCGGTGCTGCCGCAGATGCGCGCCCGGCGCTGGGGGCGCATCGTCAACATCTCCTCGGGCGCGGCGCGCGGGGCGGGGGCCGTGGGCGTGCACTACAACGCCTCGAAGGCCGGGCTGGAGGGGCTGACGCGCGGCTATGCCGCCCGGCTGGTCAAGGAGGGGATCACGGTGAATGCGGTGGCGCCGTCCCTGATCGAGACCGACATGGTGAAGGCCGGCATCGCCCAGACGCCGGCACGCATCCCGCTCGGCCGGTTCGGCACGGCCGAGGAGGTGGCGCAGGTGGTGATGATGCTGGTGGGCAATGCCTACATGACGGGCCAGACGGTGGCGCTCTGCGGCGGCATGGCCTTCAACTGAAGGCTGCGGGCGGCCAGGTCATGGCCCTGCGGCGCGCCGGTGCCGTCCCGGGCAGTGGACCCGCCGCCCGACCCGGTGCCGATCTCAGCGGCGGGCCATGCCCTTGCGGATCTCGCGCTCCACCGCCGCACGCTCGCTCGTGCCGATGCGGCGGATGATTTCCCGCACGATGGCGGGCGATACGCGGTGCCGCTTCGCGAGGTAGGCGACATCCTCCTCGAGCTGCGCCGCAGCGGCCGGATCAGCAGCTTCGGCCTTCATCTTGCTCTGTACCACGGTGTTTTCCTGTTGCTGGACCTCGCCCCGGGCTGAGGCGGTTGCCGCGCCGCGACCGGACCGGATCACAGTCCCGGCCGCCGGTTCGGCCGCGGCGGTCATGGCCGACCAGAGCGGCCTCCGGCCTGTTGGATCAGGGCGTGATCCGTCAAGCCGAAGGCTGTTTCAGATGTTCGCCTTCCAGGGCGCGATCGGTCGGGATCCGGTCAGCGCAGGCCGTGCGCCACGCGACTGCACAAGGAGCCGAAGCGGGATGGATGAGCGAAACTCAACCGATCCCGCCCTGGGATTTCGCCGGAGGGCGGCCGAAGCCGAAGACCGGGGCCGTTCCGGCACGGAGCTGGCTTTCCCGCACCACGCGCTCATGCCCGTCATGGCTGCTCTTCACGCGGTATTCGCGGTCTTCCGCATCGTTCGGCAGCAGACGCGTGATGGTGTAGGCGCCGGACGGGAGGTTGCGGTCATACCGGTCGTGGCAGAGTTCGACGGTCTGGCCGACCGTGAAATTATGGGGATGCTGCATGGCTGGTCCTCGCGGGACAAGTAGGGGTCCCGGCGGGGGCCAAGCGGCAGGGCGGCCCGCGCGCCCCGCTGCCTCTTCAGCCGATCAGCTCGAGGATGAGCTGGCGGATTTCGTCCTGCGTCAGGCCCGAGGGTTCGGGCAGATGCGCTTCAGTCGTGGGGGCCGTTCCGGCCGTTCCAGGCCTAGGCTCGGGCCTCATGGAGGCCCGGGGTAGTGTCTTGAGCATTCTATCCTTTCGTGGCCACGTCGCACGCGGTGCGGCCTGGCCGGGCATCCCCATCGGGACATGCCCGCATATCCACCGGTCCGGTCGGACCGGGATGGCGGGGAGGCCGGTGAGCCGCCCCGCCGAAACCATCAGGCCTGCTTCAGGTTTCCGGCCGAGGTCTTGCCCTGCTGGCCGCGCTGCAGCTCGTATTCGAGCTTGTCGCCCTCGCGCGGCTCCTGGATGCCAGCGCGCTGGACATCGGAGATGTGGAGGAAGACGTCCTTCGAGCCGTCATCCGGCTGGATGAAGCCGTAGCCCTTGGTGGCGTTGAACCATTTGACGGTGCCGATTGCCATGGCGGTGCTCCGCTTGCGATGAAAAGGGGTGCCGGCCCGCGACATTGCGGATCGGATCGAACTTCGCGAAGACGGACACCGGGCTCGGCGCTCGGTCACGAGCAGGGAGAGCAGGCCGAACCAAACGAGGCTGACCCAGCCAAGATGGGGCGCCGGGGCGCCGGCTGCAACCCAAATCCGCCCTCCCAACGAAAGGCGTGATCGGCCGGGTACCCGATGCCGGCGCCGGGTAGCTGCGTCCGCTCCTCTCGCCATCCTCCGCAGCGAGTACGGGAAGGCAGGAATGGCGCTGCTCGCCCTCGGACCGGACCAGGCCGCCTCCTTCGCCCCCCTTCCAGCCAGAGACCACTCAACCGGCGTCCCGGAAGTCCAAAAAGGACCGGGAGACAGAGGCTGAGGAAGCAATGCCGGGTGAGGGGATCGAACCCCCGACCTTCGGTTTACAAAACCGCTGCACTACCGCTGTGCTAACCCGGCCCACCGCAGCGATAGCGCGGCGGCGCGGGGGGCTCAATCGGGCTGGCGCGATTCGGCCGCCCGGGCACGGGCTGGCCGCGGCGGCCCCCCTTGCCGTCCGCCCCTCGCTTTCCCACGGTGGGTCGATCCCCAGCCTCCCGTCCCGCCTCCCCCTCGCAGGGCCGGCGGCCCCGCCTGCGGGGCTGCGGGCCGCGGCAGTCAGGCATGGCCGATCGGCCCGAAGGTGTCGCGGTTCGTGGTGCGCACCACGATGGCGAAGAGCCGCAGCGCATCCGGCCCCCCTTGGTCGCTGAGCGTCCCCTGTTCCATTTCGGCGGCCAGCAATTCGGCATGCTCCGCCAGGGTTTCCGCCGCGCGGCGCATGGCCTCGCGCGACAGGGCGAGTTGCATCTCGTCGGACAGGCTGTTCCAGTCGGCCGGCATGAGGTCCACACCTTGCGCCGTCCTGGCGATGTCTTTCGCGTCTCCCGGATGGGCGACCGAGGGGACAATGGCGGGCCAGGATTAACACCCCCTTGCGGCGACGGGTTCAAATTGTCGCAGGTTCAGCAGCTTCCGTTATGATAGTGACACGAAAGCGGACCGACACCTGCAACCGCCGCGCAGGCCCTGCCCGGTGGTCTCAGGGTGCCGGCGCGACGGGGGCGGAACGGCGGCGGGGTTGGGCTGCCGGTCGGGGCTGACGGTGCGCCGCGGCCGGCTCGCCGGCCTCCGGCGATTCGGCCATGGCGGCGCCGCGCGGGGCCGGCGGCCGCGCCCCAGGGCGCGGGCGCGTCGCCTCATGCCAGCCACGCACCTCAGCCCAGATATCGCCCGGCTCCGGCTGCAGCGGCGGGCGCACCGCAACCGCCGGCGCCGGGCGGGAGGCCGTCCGGTCCCGCCCCTCCTGCGCCAGGGAAGGCCCGCCCAGCCCCAGGGCGGCGGCCAGCAGCGTTGAAAACAGTGCAGCGCGCATCCGGAACCTCCGGGCGCCTCTTTGGCAAACCGGCCGGGGCCGGGGCAAGCGGCATCTCGCAGGCGGTACGGCGCCGCCCCGCCCTACAGCGGCCGAGTGCCGCACCAATCGGCGATGAAGGCGGCGATGGAGAGCGTCGTCTTCTTCAGCTGCTCCAGGTTCGTGCGCTCGTCGAAGGCATGCGCCCCCTCCCCCTTCGGCCCGTAGCAGAGGCCGGGGATGCCGAAATAGCGGCCGTAGAAGCGGGTGTCGTTCACCGCGGTGCTGATACGCGCCGGCATCTCCGCGCCGAAGACCTGGGCATGCGCCGCCGCCAGCACCTTCTCCGCTTCCGTTCCCGGCTCCAGCACATAGCCATCGGCAAGGAAGCCGTGCCACTCGACCGTCGGCGGGTTGTTGGCGAGGAAGTTGTCGCCCTTCGCCGCCTCGGCGATGCAACGCTCCACGCCCGCCTGGGCCTCCGCCACCTCCATGCTCGGCAGCAGGCCGATGCGGCAATCCACCTCGCACCAGGCGGGGGTGGAGCTGGCCCAGTCGCCGCCGCGAATGATGCCCGGGTTGAATTTGATCGGGCTGTCGATGTCCTTGTACAGCGCGTCGGTCCTCGCCGCCTCGTTCAGCGTGACCGTATGCGCCTGCAGGGCCTGGATCAGGTGGTAGGCGGAGAGGATGGCGTTGGTGCCGATCTGCGCCTCCATCACATGCACCGGGACGCCGCGCACCTTGATGCGGAACCACAGCGTGCCGGTATGGGCGCGGGTGATGGTGCCGCCGGTCGGCTCGGTGATCAGCGCCGCCTCGGCGCGGTAGCCGCGCACCAGGGTGGAGAGCGCGCCATTGCCGGTGCTCTCCTCCTCCGTCACCGTCTGCACATGCACATCGGCGGCGGGGGCGAGGCCGGCGGTCTTCAGCGCATCCATCGCATAGACCATGGCGGCGACGCCGGACTTCATGTCGTGCGCGCCGCGGCCATACATCCAGCCATCCTTGATGGTCGCGCTGTAGGGCGGGTAGGTCCACATCTCCACCGGGCCCTCCGGCACCACATCGATATGCCCCTGCAGGATCAGGCTGCGGCCGATGGGGTTGGGCGCGCGCAGGGTGGCGACCACCTGCACGGAGTTCTGCGGCCCCACATCGACCATCGGGCTGGCCTTGGGGTGGGCGGGCAGCGGCACGTCGGAGAGGGTGTAGCGGTCCACGCCATAGCCGCGCGCCGCCATCTGCCGCGCCATCCAATCCTGCAGTGGGGCCTCGTTGCCGCGGGTGGAGGGGAAGCGGACGAGTTCGGCAAGGAAGCCGATCTCGGCCTCGAAATTCGCGTCCACAGCGGCGGCGAGGCGGGCAAGCAGGGCGGCGTCGGGCATGCGGCATCCCTTCGGAAAGCTGGCGCAGGCTCCGACGGGCACGGGCGCGGGTCAAGCGGGCTCAGAAGCGCAGCACTTGGTGGCCCACCAGCCCGATGGCGCTATGGCTTGTGCCCGCAGCGATCCGCGCACGGGTCGCA
This sequence comes from Siccirubricoccus soli, assembly GCF_024178315.1. GTDB lineage: Bacteria > Pseudomonadota > Alphaproteobacteria > Acetobacterales > Acetobacteraceae > Siccirubricoccus > Siccirubricoccus soli. Next base: position 49,181 of record NZ_JAMZIK010000005.1, read on the forward strand.
TCAGCCCTTCCGCATCGCGGCCAGGGCGGCAGCCGCCGCCTGCGGGCCGGACAGGATCTCGATGTTGCGGACGATATCCACCACGCTCAGCCCGCCCGGCCGGGAGGTGCCGCGGCCCAGCAGGGTCAGCCGCCCCACCAGCTCCTTCACGCAGCGGTCCAGCAGCGGGCCGCCGCCGAGCTTCCGCCCCGCGCCTTCCAGCCCGCGCAGCGCCCGGGCGGCCGCCTCCACCGCTGCCACATCCTCGTCGCAGACCGCTTCGGCCGCCAGCAGGCGTTGGGTCGGCGCCACCACCTCCTGCTCCGCCCCCACCAGATAGCGCTCGCGGCAGGCCTCCTCCGCCTCCCGCCGCGCGCCTTCCAGCCGGCGCAGCCGGTCGCTGCCGAGGAGGGAGCAGGATTGCAGGTTGTCCAGCCGCCGAGCGAGGGCAAGGGCGGCATCCGTCGCCCGCTCCACCCCGAGCTGCGCGAAGGGCGGGGGCGCCGCGGCCAGCATGGCATCCAGCGCCTGCACCGCCACTGCCCTGGCCTGCGGGTTGAGCAGGGCGGCGAGATGCGCGACCGCACCGGGGAAGGCGGCGGCGCCCATCAGGGTGACCAGCACGATGGAGAGGGCCGGCGGCCCGGCCGGCGCCACGGCCAGCAGCGCGGCGCGGGCCAGCGCGTCCGGCGGGCCGAGCGGCCCGGCCGCCACGGCCGCCCAGATGGCGCTGCCCGCCTGCCAGATCGGCGTGCAGAGGGCGGCGATGGCGTGGTAATCGGCCGGCCCCAGCCCGCTTTCCGCCCATTCCGGCGGCGGCTGGGGCGGCAGCGCGGCGGCGGCGGCGGGCCACAGCACCGCGCCCAGCCGGGCTATGGCCTCGAGCTCCGCCGTGCTGCGCCCTTCCAGCGCCTGCACCGCCTGTGCCGCCCCCGGCTCCAGCCGGAGCAGCAGGATCTCCGCCAGCACCGGCAGGGCGGAGCGCGGCAGCGCCGCCTCCCCCCGCCGCCATTCCTTCGGGCTGCGGATGGCGCCGTCCATCGGCAGGAAGAGCAGCCGGGCCAGGTTCAGCCGCCGCGGCACGCCCAGGGCGCGCAGCCGCGGCCGCACCTTCTCCAGCACCATATCGGCCTCACCCCGGCGGTCGAGCTGGTCGAGCACGGCGACGATCTGCGCCAGGGCGGCGTCCTCCGCCTCGCTCGCCGCCTGGGCGAGGCGGCGGAGCTGCGGCAGCGTACAGGCCAGCGGCGGCGAGGAGCTCATGGTAGCGGGCTCACGGCAAGAGGCGCATGGCGGGGCTCACCGCAGATAGCCGATGGCGGTGGCCCGCAGCGCCTCGTTCCGCGCCACCAGCGCCACCTGCTGGCCGGTCACCCAGTCCTCATGCGCATGGACCTTGCGGCGCCAGAAGCGCAGCAGGTCGGCCTGCGCCTCGGTCCGCACCCGGGCCTTCTCCGCCAGCGCGGTCTCCACCTCGGCCGGCGTGACCGGGATGATCGCCGCCATCTCCCGCGCCGCCTCCCCGCGCCGGGCCGGCGGCGCATTGGCCCAGAGGGCGAGCAGCAGCTCCCACCCGTCCAGCAGCCATTCGGGCCGGGCGAGCTGGTTGAGGATGGGCGCCGGATCCGCCTGCCAGCGGCGGATCAGCCCCCAGACATCGGCGAGCAGCGCCTCGAGCGGCGCGGCGATTTCCTGCCATGCGGTCAGGCTGAGCTCGGCGCTGGCGCGGAGCAGGGCGGCGAAGGCCCGCTCCGCCTCCCCCAGCCCGGCCGCCCAGGCCGCGACCTCCCGCGTCAGCTCTTCGATCCGGGCGACCAGGCCAGGCAGCAGGGCGCCCCCGCCGGGGCCGTAGAATTCGAAGGCCTCGGCAAGCTGCTGCAGCGCCAGCAGCGCGGCGTCCAGGCCGAGCCCGGCCTCCCGCCCGCGCAGCCGCAGCACCTCCCGCGCCCGCTGCTCCAGCGATTGCGCGCTTTCCTGCGCGGGGGCCGGGGCCAGCCCCGCCTGGGCCACCAGCGCGGCGAGCAGGGCGTAGAAGCGCATCACGCGGCTGCGCTGGCCGGCCCGCTCCGCCTCCTGCGCCGCGCGGGCGGCGTTGCGCCCGGCATAGCCCTCCCGCGCCACGGTCCGCGTCACCTCCCGCACCGTGCGGGGGGTAACCTTGGGCAGCTTCGCCACCCTTTCCCAGATGGCGCGGTCGTGCAGCGTCGGGGTGCAGAAATCGGGCAGGGCGGACCAGGGCAGGACATAGGCCCCCTCCACCCCCGCCGGGTTGGCGAGGATGAGGTCCGACTGCCCCCGCTCCCCCAGCCGGATCCGGCCGCCGAGGAGGTTGGGCGAGGTGAAGGGCAGCGTCACGCCGCGCTCAAGGAAAGTGACCGGCTTGGCGTGGCCGGTTGCGAACGGAGCCAGACGGGAGAGCGCTTCACGCGATGGCGCGTCCGAATGCGTCATGCCGCAACTTGGCCCGGGACCGGTGAAGGAAGGGTTGCCCGCGCGACTTTCGCGGGTCCCGGCCGGCCTGGGCAGGCCCCTTGCGGTCGGCGCCTATTCGCAGCGCAGCGCGGCGCCGATCGAGGCGGCCAGGGAAGGGTCCGCCAGCCCGGACAGGCGCCGCGCCGCCAGCATGGCGAAGCGGTGCAGCAGGGCCCGCCGCCGGGCCGGGGCCAGGCGATGCTCCGGCGGCGGGCGCAGCTGGGCCGCCTCGCCCTCCGCCGCCACCAGCAACCCAGCATCCTCCGGCAGCACCTCCGCCGGAAACTCGGTATCCACGGCGAAATACAGGCGGTCGCAGAACTCCCGGTATTCCGGCCATTTGGCGTCGGCGAGGAAATCCCGGAGGCCCGACTTCACCTCCACCACCGCGAAGCTGCCATCCGGCAGCAGGCAGAGCAGGTCCGCCCGCCGGCCATTGGGCAGGGGGAATTCCGGGATCGCCGCCCAGGCCTGCAGGAGGGCGAAGCGCGTCGCCGCGCGGCAGATCGCCACCGTCCGTTCCGGCGGGCTTATGGAAGCCTGGGACTCAAACCGCGACATTGCTGCCGCGTTTACCACAGGATGACACGAGCTTCGTAATTTCCCGTCCAAGAGGCTGGCCAATGACAATTCTTCGCGCCATATATGCCATAGCATGATTGCCACACGATATTCCGTCGCCCTCCACATCCTGCTGCTCATCGCGGATGAGGCGACCGGCGAATCCACCAGCGCGCGCATGGCCTGGAGCATTGGCACCAACCCGGTGGTGGTCCGCCGCATCGCCGGCCAATTGTCGCGCGCCGGTCTGATCTCGGTGCAACGCGGCCCGGGCGGCGCCTCGCTGTCCCGGCCGGCGGAGCAGATCACGCTGCGGGATGTGTGGCGCGCCATCCATCCGGAGCGCGAGACGATGATCCGCGTGCATGGCCGGACCAACGCGGCCTGCCCCATCGGCGCCCAGGTGCCGGCCCTGCTGCGCCACCGCTTCGACCAGGCGGAGCAGGTGATGCTGGAGCATTTCGGCGCCACCACCCTGGCCGAGCTCAGCGCCCAGCTCCGCCGGCAGAAGACCGAGGCGGCGTAGAGCAGCCTCCGACCTGATGGATTACGGCGTGATCCATCGGGTCGGGGATAAGCTGCTCTGGAAAACGCAAGCCAGGCAGCCTCGCCCGGCGACCCGCACAACAGAGCAGACCAGGCGCCCTGGGGCCTGTCGCATCGGCAGAATCGGCACGGCACGCTGCCCGGGCGCAAATCCCGCCCCCGGCGCATGGCCGGGACCGCGGCGAGCGGCCCGGCGCCGAGGAAGCCACCTGGGACCGGCCGGAACCCCGCGGCTGCTCGGGTTCAGCCCGGGAGCAGCGCGTCGATCGACTTGGCCAGCCGGAGGTCACGGGCCGAGAGCCCGCCGGCGTCGTGGGTGGAAAGGGTGATCTCCACCCGGTTCCACACATTCGACCACTCCGGATGATGGTCCTGCCGCTCCGCCAGCAGCGCGACCCGGGACATGAAGCCCCAGGCGGCCGAGAAATCGGCGAAACGGAAGCTGCGGGCGATGGCGTCCCGCCCCTCCACCAGATGCCATTCCGGCAGCTCCGCCGGCAGCGCTGCACGCGCCGCCGCATCCAGTTTTGCGATCATCTCCGCACTCCTGCTTGACGCCGGGCGCAACCGGGCGCGTTCTGGCACCATGCCGCCGGACCCGCGCGACCTCACCCACCGCCACACCACCCCGCCGAGCCTCGAGGACATCGTCGCCCTGGCGGAGGTCGCGCTCGACGCCCTGCCGGAGGCGCTGCGGGAGATGGTGCGCGGCACCGCCATCATCGTCGAGGACGTGCCGGACGACGAGACCCTTGCCGAGCTCGGCCTGGACAGCCCCTGGGACCTGACCGGCCTCTACCGCGGCGTGCCGCTGACCCAGAAGAGCGTGCTGGACGTGCCGCGGGAGCCGGACACGGTGCTGCTCTACCGCGAGCCGATCCTGCTGGAGTGGATCGAGACCGGGGAGGACCTCTTCCGCCTGGTGCGCAACGTGCTGGTCCATGAGATCGGCCATCATTTCGGCCTCTCGGACGAGGATATCGCGCGGCTGGAGGGGGAGTAGGCCAGGGCAAGCCCCCACCCCTATCGGCCATGGACCGCTGCGTCACCCCGGGCGATCACGCCGGGAGCGGGTCCGGTCGAGCTTCGCCCACCCACCCCGCTTCAGCCCTTGTCCGAACAGCTAGAGGAGATCGCCATAGGGCGGCATCGCCCGAAGGCGGGAATCTGCTGTACAAACAAAAGCTTAGAGCGTTTTCGGTGAACGCATGTAAACCGAAAACGCTCTAACCCGCGCTTTCCGCGAGTCCGCCTCAAGCGCTCACGCTCACCGCTCCTCCGCCGCCACGCTTGCCGCCGGCACCGCCGCGCCGAGCGCGACCTGCATCCCGACGCGGGAGGCGATGCCGGCCACCTGCCAGGCGCCATCCGGTCCCTGGGCCAGCACCGGCGCGCCGCTCACCCCCCTGGTGCCGGCGCAATCATGCAGCAGCAGCGCGCCGCCGCCCGGCTGGGACACGCGGCCGATCGCCCGGCAGGCGGCATCGGCCAGCAGCACCTCCGGCCGGTCCTGCTGGTAGCCGCCGAGCATCAGCGGGGTGCGGGGCGGCGGCAGCTCCCGCATCAGCGGCAGGATGCGGTCGGCGGGGCCGAGCGGTGCCTCCAGCACCAGCACCGCCCAGTCCAGCGAGGCCGGCCCGCTATTCTGCGGAGAGAAGCCCGGCGCCACCCGGAAGGCGGCGACGCGGGCATGGGCGACATAGGCGCCCCGCTCATAGCCCAGCAGGAAATGCATGGAGCTCGGCCGCAACAACTGCCGGCTGCGAGGGCTGACCAGGCAATGCGCCGCGGTCAGCACCTCGCGCGCGCCGACCAGCGCGCCGGTGCAGAAGCCGCCGGTCTCGCGCTGCACCCGGCCGAGGCCGCGCCAGGGGCGCGCCGCCACATCCACCGGCTGGCGGGGATCCTGCGGCCCGACGCCGGGCAGCAGCGGGTGGGGCAAGCCCTCCTGCGCCGCCGCCGGCAGGGCGAGCAGCAGCAGGAGCAGCGGCAGCAGCAGGCGCCTGACGGGGCGGCGGGCGGTGGCGCCGGGCAGGCCCGCCATGGCAGCCGGGGCGCCCTCCCGCCCGGGCGCGGACGCCGCTCCGCCCGGCCCGGGGCAGCCAGGTCCTCGCCCCCGGCCGGCCGCCGGGGGCGGAGACCTGGCGGGGTCCCGGGTCATCCGCCTAATGCCCATGCCCCATGCCGGGGCCGCGGGCGCCGGCGGATTGCACCGCCAGCGCCACCTGCACCGGCCCGGCGCGCTCGAACACCAGGGTGACGGGCAGGCTCTCCCCCGCCTCCACGGCGCGGCTCAGCCCGATCAGCATCAGGTGGAAGCCGCCCGGCTGCAGGGTGACGCTGCCGCCAGCCGGGATCTCGATGGCCGGGACGGCGCGCATCCGCATCACATCCCCCTCCCGCACATGGGTGTGGATCTCCGTCGCCCGCGCCAGCGGGGAGGAGGCGGAGACCAGCCGGTCCGGCGCGCTGCCGGCATTGGCGATGGTGAGGAAGCCGGCGCCGGTGCCGCCGCGGCCGGCGGCCCGGCTCCAGGGGGCGGAGATGGTGATGCCCCCGGCCTGCTGGGCCCGGGCGCCGGGGAGGCGGGCGACCGCCAGCAGGGCGGCGGCGAGGATCAGGCGGCGCTGCATGGCCGGGCCCTCAACGCGGGGTGAGGCGGATGACGGGGGCGGGCCGCGCCAGGTCGTGCGCATGCTGGCCGGCGGCCGGGCGCTCCACCCAGGCCTCCGCCTTGCCGCCCTCGCAGCCCTGGGTCACCGGCAGGGTCAGGCTCCCGCCCGGCTCGTTCGGCAGTTGCAGCAGCAGGACGAATTCCTCGTACTGCTCCTCCGGCAGCGGGCCGCCCTCCCAGGCGATGCGGGCGACCTCCTGCTCCACCTCATGGCCGTGCGGGTTGCGCACCGCCTGGGGCAGGGCGCGGCGCTCGATGCTCAGGCGCCAGCCGGGCTTCGGCATGGGCTTCGCGGTGTAGACGCCCTCCGGCAGCTCCACCGCGATGCGGGTGGTGGCGGCGCCGTTGCAGCCATGCGGCACGCGCAGCGCGACGCGCTGATAGCTGCCGGCCGGGGCGGTGGTGGGATCGACGGTGACATGGGCGGCGGCCGCAAGGGGGCCGAGCAGCCCGGCCGCGAGGGCGGCAGTGGCAAGGCGCATGGGAACACTCCGACGAGGGAAGGAGGGGGGCGGGAGGGTCCGGACGCCACGCCACAGCTATGGACGCCAGGGATCTCCCGGCCTGGGGCGGACCGCCGGCCATGCTGCGCATGGTCCGGCAGGCCCGCGCGGGAAGCGGCCGGGGCGCGCGCCGCGGCGCCAGGCCCCGCTCAGATGCCCGGGGGTGCCCTCGCCTTCCCGGCCGGCGCCTCCCCCGGCGCCATGGGCCATTCCGGCGACGCGGGGGCGGCGCGCCTGGCCTCCCGCGGCCCGGCCAGGAGGATCGGCGGCACCGGCAGGGCGGGTGCGGCCACCAGGCAGGCGTCGCAATGCACCGCATGGGGCGGCGCCGGCGCATCCGGGTCCGGCACCAGCCGCACCCCGCCCTCCGCCGTGCAGATGGGCAGCAGGGCGGCTGCCACCGGCCGCAGCGCGCCAAAGGGCGCCAGCAGCAGGGCCAGCGTCAGCAGCAGCCAGGGCAAGGCGCCTGGAGCGATCCCGAAGACGGCCTTCGCAGCCCGGCCCGCCCGTCGCCCTGCCGCGGCTTCGCCGCGGCAGGCTGTGCGAGGCTTCAGGCCCGGGACGACTCCAGGGCCGCCGCGACGCCGCGCAGCGTCGCCGTGGGGAGGCTCAGGCCAGCTCGTACTCCACCTCCGGCACATAGACCGCCGCTTCCTTGCCGAGGCGCGAGGAATACAGGGTGAAATGCTCCACCGCCACCGGCGGCGCCCGGAACAGGTTGTGCGCCTGGACATAGGCGATGACCTTCTCCGGCGGCGCCCGCTCCACCCGCGCCAGGGTGACATGCGGGGCGAAGCGCTTGCGTTCCGGCGTCAGGCCGATGCGCTGCAGCGCCGTCTCCACCTTGCCCTGGAGGTGCTGCAGCGCCTCCGTCTTCTCGACGCCGACCCAGAGGGCGCTGATCCGCCCGCCCTTCTCGAAGGTGCCGAGGCCGCGGAGCGTCAGCTCGAAGGGCTTCGCCCGGATCTGCGCCAGGGCCTCGTCCACCTCCTCGGCCTGCCAATTCTCCACCTCCCCGATGAAGCGGAGGGTCAGGTGGTAATTCTCCGGCGGCACGAAGCGGGCGCCGGGGATGCCGCCCGGCAGCAGAAGCAGGTGCTCCTTCACCTCGGCCGGAAGGGAAAGGGCGACGAACAGGCGGAGCATGCGCAATCTCCTTGTCGTCCGGTGCCCCGGCACCGCCGGAACACCCGGGTTCGTTGTCGGCCGCCTGCCGCCTCTCCCCGGCCGCACCGGCCAGGGCAGGGGCAGGACGGCAGGGGCACCCCCGCCCGGCGGGCAGCGGCGCCGATGCCCCGCAGCGCCGCCTCAGCCCGGCGGCGGCACGCGGTCCAGCAATCGCTCCACGGCGGGCAGGATCCGGCGCACCATCTCCGCCACGCCGCGCCGGTTGGGGTGGATGCCATCCGGCTGGTTCAGGGCCGGATCGCCCGCCACCCCCTCAAGGAAGAAGGGGTAGAAGACCACCTGCGGCCGCGACGCCGCCAGTTCGGCGAAGACCGCGGCGAATTCACGGCCATATTCGGCACCGAGGTTGGGCGGCGCCAGCATGCCGGCCAGCAGCACCGGGATGTCGCGCGCCGCCAGCCGGTCCAGGATGGCGGCGAGGCTGGCGCGGCTCTGCGCCGGCGGCAGGGCGCGCAGCCCGTCATTGCCGCCCAGGGCGACGATCGCCGCCTGGGGCCGGTCCGCCAACGCCCAGTCCAGCCGGGCGAGCCCGCCCGCCGTGGTGTCCCCCGAGACGCCGGCGTTCAGCACCTGCACCTGCCGTCCGGCGGCCCGCAGGGCGGCTTCGAGCTGCGGGACGAAGCCTTCCCCCGGCGGCAGGCCGAAGCCCGCGGTCAGGCTGTCCCCCAAGGCGAGAAGGCGGACAGGGGCTTGCGCAACGCTTGGCAACACGCCGATACCGGCCAGGGCGGTTCCGAGCGCGACCCGGCGTCCCATCTTAGGTCCGGGCGTTTCGGCCCTTCCCCCCAGCGCGGCATCCCGGAGCCCCATGGACACCATCGCGAGCCACCCCCGTTCCCTGGCGCAAAGCCATGCCGACGATTCGCTCATCGCCGCCAGGGACCTCCGGTTCAAGGTGGCGGGGGCGGCGGGCGAGGTCAACATTCTCCGCGGCATCGATCTGGACATCGGGCGGGGCGAGGCGGTCGGGCTGGTCGGCCGGTCCGGCTCCGGCAAGACCTCGCTGCTGATGCTGCTGGCCGGGCTGGAACGGCCGAGTGGCGGCAGCCTCCGCGTGGCGGGCCAGGAGCTCGGGCGGCTGGACGAGGATGCGCTGGCGCGCTTCCGGCGGGACCATCTCGGCATCGTCTTCCAGGCCTTCCACCTGGTGCCGACCATGACGGCGCTGGAGAATGTGGCGGTGCCGCTGGAATTCGCCGGGCGGCGGGATGCCTTTGCGCGGGCGGAGGCGGCGCTTGCCGCGGTCGGGCTGGGGCACCGGCTGGGGCACTACCCAGGCCAGCTTTCGGGCGGGGAGCAGCAGCGCGTGGCCCTGGCCCGGGCGGTGGTGGCGGAGCCACCCCTGCTGCTGGCGGATGAGCCGACCGGCAATCTGGACGGCGCGACGGGCGAGGAGGTGATGGCCCTGCTCTTCGGCCTGTGGGAAAGGCTGGGCACCACCCTGCTGCTGATCACCCACGACCCGGCGCTGGCGGCGCGCTGCGGCCGGGTGCTGCGGATGGAGGATGGGCGGATCGCGGCGGGCTGAGCCGCGTTGGGGCGGCAGGAGGACTGCCCATGCGATTGCTGCCGTTGCTGCTCCTGCTGCTGAGTCTGACCGGCTGCGGCCTGGTCGCGCTGCCCTTCCGGGTCACGGGGGATGTCGTCTCCGTCGTGCCAGTGGTCGGCAAGCCGGTGGGGGCGCCGATCCATGCCGTGGGCGATGCGATCGACTGAGCCGTTTCAGGCCGAGCGGAAGCACCCGGCGCCCCGGCAGGGCAACAGGCCGGCGCGGCTCCAGGTCGGCATGATCGGAAGAAACCGCCCGAGGGATGGGATCGGCTGAGCTTCCCTTGCTCCGCCCGGAGGCTGCTCTCGACCTCGCATTTTCCAGAGCAAGAAATCCGATCAGGTCATTCCACCTGATCGGATATTGCTCTCGCCGGCTGCCGCCGCCTGCTCCTGCCGCGGGAAGGAACAGGCAGCCGATGGCCCGGACCATCAGACGGGGCCATGGCCAAGCCCGGCCATGCCCTCCGAAGGCCCGGCTTCGCAGCCGGCGCCCGCCTCAGCGCCGCCGGGTCGGGGCCACCGGCACGGGGACCTGGATGGAGACGGATTCCAGGATCTGCTGGGCGGCTTGGCCATGCGCCTGGATCAGCGGCAGGTATTTGGCGGCGAAGGCCCGCAGCTCCGGATCCCCGCCGCTCTGCGCCTCCTGCTGGAACAGCGCCGCCTGCAACTGGTGGTCCTGGACCTGCTGCAGCATGTATTGCTGGTCGAAGGACTGGCCGCTGAGCTGGGAAAGCTGCCGGTTGGCATTCACCCGCCCGGGGTCGAGGGCGGTGGGGGGCAACACCCCCTTGCGGCGGGCCAGGGCCATCAGCTCCTCATTCGCGGCGCTGTGCTCACGCTCCATCTGCGCGGCGAATTGCTGGATCGCGGGGTTGCTGGAATAGCGCTGCGCCATCTGGCCCAGCGCCACCTCGCTCATGCCGCCCGAGGCGGCCTGCATGATGAAATTATTGTCCCCGGAGGACAGGGAAGGGTTGCCCTGACCGCTGCAGGCCGCAAGGCCGAGGGAAGCCATCAGGATCAGGTTGCGCAGGTGCCGCATCGTCGTCTCCGTCATGCGATGCGGTGGCAAACCGGCAGCGCCGGCTTGGTTGCCTTCCCTGCTGCGGAACGAGCTTGCAGGAAGGGCGCCGGGTTGCGCGGCCACACGGATTCGGGGCCTATCCGCGGGGCGTCGGAAGCGGCCTCCGGCCTGATGGATCGCATCGCAATCCGCCAGCCCGGCGATGCGCCGCACTGGAAGCCCGGAGATCGCCCTACCGTATCACCGGCGGCGGCTCCGCCCGGCGCCGCTCCACCTCCCGCCAACGCGCCACGTTGCGGTTGTGCTCCTCCAGCGTCCGGGCGAAGGCGTGGCCGCCATTGCCGTCGGCGACGAAGTACAGCTCGTCGCTCTCCGCCGGCCGCATCACCGCCCGCAGCGCGGCGAGGCCGGGAGAGGCGATGGGCGCCGGCGGCAGGCCGCGGTTGCGGTAGGTGTTGAAGGGGCTGTCCAGCTCCAGATCCGCCCGCGTCAGCCGGCGGTCCAGCACCCCGCCCCCGGCCGCCGCATAGGCCACGGTGGAGTCGGCTTGCAGCGGCATGCCGCGCCGCAGCCGGTTGAGGAAGACGGCAGCGACGCGCGGCCGCTCCTCCGCCAGCCCCGTCTCCCGCTCGATGATAGAGGCGAGGATCAGCGCCTCGCGCGGGCTGGCGAGCGGCAGGCCCTCGGCGCGCTGGGACCAGGCCTCGGTCAGGGCGGCGGTCATTGCCAGTTCCGCCCGGCGCATCAGCCCGACGCGGTCATCGCCCCATTGGTAGGCGTAGGTCTGGGGCAGGATGCTGCCTTCCGGCGGCAGGGCAGCGGGGCCGATCAGCCCCTCCGCCCCCTCCACCAGCGCCAGGATCTGGCGGGCGGTGAGCCCTTCCGGGATGGTCAGCCGGCGCTGCACCGGGCGGGCGGTGCGCAGGATGTCCAGCACCTGGGCCAGCGAAGCCCCGGCCGGGAAGGCGAATTCGGCGGCGCGCAGCGGCCCGGCGGCACGGGTCCACCAGACCGCCGCCAGGAAGGCGTGGGGGCTCTCGATCACCCCGGCCTCGGCCAGCCGGGCGGCGATCTGCTCCGCCCCGCCGCGGGGGATGACGAGCTGGGCCGGGGCCGCCAGCGGCCCGGGTTCCCGGTAGAGCCGCTCCGCCTGCCAGGCGCCGAGGCCAGCCAGCAGGGCGAGGGCCAGGGCTGTGCCGCCCAGCCAGCGGAACAGCCTCCGCCCCGGCCTGCCGCTCAAGGCGCGGCGCGGAAGACGATGCTGGCGTTGGTGCCGCCGAAGCCGAAGCTGTTCGACAGGGCGACCTTGATCGGCCGCTCCTGCGCCACCTTGGCGACGCGGTCGATCGGCGTCTCCCGCGAGGGCTTCTCGAGGTTCAGGGTGGGCGGCGCCACCCGGTCGCGGATCGCCAGGATGGAGAAGATGCCCTCCACCGCGCCCGCCGCGCCCAGCAGGTGGCCGATGGCGGATTTCGTGGAGGACATGGCGAGGCCGGAAGCGGCATCGCCCCAGAGCCGCTCCACCGCGCCGAGCTCGACATCGTCGGCATAGGTGGAGGTGCCGTGGGCGTTGACGTACTGCACCTGCTCCGGCGTCACGCCGGCGCTGCGCAGCGCGGCCCGCATGGAGCGATAGGCGCCGTTGCCGTCATCCGGCGGGGCGGTGATGTGGTGCGCATCGCCCGACATGCCGTAGCCGATGACCTCGGCATAGATCTTCGCGCCGCGCTTCTTCGCGTGCTCGTACTCCTCCAGCACGCAGACGCCGGCGCCCTCGCCCATGACGAAGCCGTCGCGGTCCTCGGACCAGGGGCGGGAAGCCTCGGCTGGCCGGTCATTGAAGGCGGTGCAGAGGGCGCGGGCGGCGCAGAAGCCGGCCATGCCGAGCTCGGAGACCGCCGCCTCGGCGCCGCCGGCCACCATCACATCGGCATCGCCGAAGGCGATCAGCCGCGCCGCGTCGCCCAGCGCATGCACGCCGGTGGCGCAGGCGGTGACGACGGCGTGGTTCGGCCCCTTGAAGCCGTAGCGCATGGAGACATGGCCGGAGGCCAGGTTGATCAGCGCCGAGGGGATGAAGAAGGGCGAAAGCCGCTTCGCCCGACCGCTGGCGACAAGCTGGGAGGCGTCGTAGATGGTGGTGAGGCCGCCGATGCCGGAGCCGATCATCACGCCGGTCGCGGCGCGGCTCTCCTCATCCTCCGGCAGCCAGCCGCTGTCCTCCACCGCTTCCACCGCCGCCACGATGGCGAGCTGGATGAAGCGGTCCATCTTCTTCTGGTCCTTGGGCGGGATCCATTCGTTCAGGTCGAGGCCGCCCGTCTCGCGGGTGCCGGCCGGCACCTGGCCGGCGATCTTCGCCGGCAGGTCCTTCACGTCGAAGGACTGGATGGCGGAGATACCGCTCTCCCCCGCCAGCAGGCGCCTCCACACATGTTCCACGCCAAGCCCAAGGGGGCTTGCGATACCCATGCCAGTGACAACAACCCGCCGCGGCGCGGCGCCATTCGGGAACACGCTTGGCCTCTCCGTTTCTTCCCTCGGAACCGCCCTATCGGGTCCGGCGGCGGGTCGCTGGGCATTGCCGCCCCTCGGCCGCCGCCTCGGGACCTCAGCCCTTCTGGCTCTCGATATAGGCGATCGCGTCCTTCACGGTCGTGATCTTCTCGGCCGCGTCATCGGGGATCTCGACGCCGAAGGCCTCTTCGAAGGCCATGACCAGCTCGACGGTGTCGAGGCTGTCGGCGCCCAGATCGTCGATGAAGGAGGCGTCCTCGGTCACCTTGGCTTCATCCACGCCGAGGTGTTCGACGACGATCTTCTTAACCTTCTCGGCGGTCTCGCTCATCGGGTGCCAGTCTCCATGCTGCGGCGCATCTTCCGGTCTCCCCAACGCCCGGACGCCGGAATTTGCGCCATCGGCGTCTGCCGAGGGCGGGCGGCGGGGTTAACACGGAACTCGGCGGGGGCCTAGGCGGAGAATCCAGCCAAGGCAAGCCCCCATCCGCCGCCGCCGGCCCTGGGGCCGCATCCGGAGGCGGAGTCACGATTTCCTGCCGGAGGTAACATGGGGTCGGGAACGGCCCGAGGGAAGCGGCGCGCGGCACCGCGGGCACATCGATCCGCCCCCGTCGCCCCGGCGGCGCGACGGCCGGGCTGCGTTCGATCACCCCACCGTAACCCGTTGTTCGGTCACGTTCCCCGGGGACGAAGCCCGGAGGATTTCGGGATGGGGACACTATTCGGGATGGGGCGCTATCGGCCGGCCCCGGCCTGCTCCACCACCTCCCGGAACAGCCGCGCCGGCAGCCCGCCGCCCGCCACCTCCTCCATCGGATGGCCATCGTCATTGCCGAGCCAGATGCCGATGACGAGGCCGCCCACCCAGCCGATGAACCAAGCATCGCGGTAATCCTGGGTGGTGCCGGTCTTGCCCGCCACGGCCCGGCCGGGCAGCGCCGCGGCGCGGCCGGTGCCGCGGGCCACCACCGCCTCCAGCATCCGCCGCAGCGCCGCCGCATGCTCCGGCGCCACCACCCGCTCCCCCACCCGCCGGGGCAGCGCCGCGCCATTGGCGGTCGCCAGGGCGTAGGGCGCGACCTGCCGCCCGCCATTGGCGATGGCGGCATAGGCGGCGGCGAGGTCGAGCAGCGTCACCTCCCCGGTGCCGAGCGCCAGGGAGGCATCCCGGGGAAACCGCCCCGCCAGGCCGATCCGCCGCGCCACCGCCGCCGCCGCCGCCGGCCCGCCGGCCTTCAGCAGCACCCGCACCGCGGCGGTATTCACCGAATGCGCCAGCGCCTCCTCCAGCGTGATCTCGCCGCGCGACCGCCAGGCACCGTTGCCGGGCGACCAGCCGCCGAGGTTGAGCGGCGTATCCGCCACGGTATCCTCAGGGCCCAGCCCCTGCTCCAGCGCCGCAAGGAAGACGAAGGGCTTGAAGGCGGAGCCGGGCTGGCGCCTTGCATCGGTGGCGCGGTTGAAGGGGCTGGCGCGGTAGTCCCGCCCGCCGACCATGGCGCGCACCGCGCCGCTCGCCGCCTCCAGCGCGATGACCGCCCCCTGGGTGACGCCGGCCCGCGCCCCGGGCCCGGCCAGCAGTGCCTGCAGCCGCGCCTCCGCCACCGCCTGCAGCCTGGTGTCGAGGGTGGCGCGCAGGGTCAGGTCGCCATTGCCGGGGAAGCGCTCGGCCAGGTCCTCCAGCGCCCAGTCGGCGAAGTAGCCGGCGCCGGTCCGCGCCTGAGGCGGCAGCCGCATGCGGCCGAGCTCGGCATGCATCTCCGCCTCCCCCAGCACCCCCGCCGCCACCATCGCCTCCAGCACCTCCGCGGCGCGGGAGACGGCGAGATCGGGCGAGGCGCGGGGGTTGTAGCGGGAGGGCGCCTTGGGTAGCCCCGCCAGCAGCGCCGATTGCCAGAGGGCCAGCCGCCGCGCCGGGATGCCGAAATAGAGCCGCGAGGCGGCATCCACCCCATAGGCGCCGGCGCCGAGATAGACCCGGTTCAGGTAGATCTCGAGCAGTTCGTCCTTGCTGAAGCGGCGCTCCAGCCAGAGGGCGAGCAGCGCCTCCTGCGCCTTGCGGCGGAAGCTGCGCTCGGGCGTCAGGAACAAGTTCTTGGCGAGCTGCTGCGTCAGGGTGGAGCCGCCCTGCACCACCTCCCCGGCCCGCCAATTGGCCCAGGCCGCACGGGCCAGGCCGAGGAGGTCGATACCGAAATGCTTGCGGAAGCGCCGGTCCTCCACCGCCATCAGCGCGGCGGGGAGGTGCGGCGGCAGGTCGCGCAGCCGCACCCGCTCGCCATAGAGGTCGCCCTGGGTGGCGAGCAGCGCGCCATCGGCGGCCAGCAGGGTGACGGAGGGGCGGCGCGTTGTCTCCCGCACCGCATCCGGGCGCGGCAGGTCCCAGGCGAGCACCAGCAGCAGCGCGGCCAGCACCACCCCGCCCCAGACGGGCAGCAGGATGAGCCAGCGCAGCCAGCGCCAGCCCTGGCGGGGCCGGCGTGGCGGGGGAAAGGGGTCTGGGGCGGCACGCCGCGGCGCCGGCGCGGCCCGCGGGGGGGCGGGGCGGCGACGGGCCCGGGCGG
>NZ_JAMZIK010000050.1 GCF_024178315.1 Siccirubricoccus soli
GGCGCCGCCGCCCTCCAGCACCACGCCGTCCACCGGCACGCCATCGCCGGGGCGCACCCGCAGCCGGTCGCCGACCTGGACCTCGGCCAGCGGGATCTCCTCGTCCTCGCCGTTCCCCTTGATGCGCCTCGCCGTCTTGGGCGCCATGTTCAGCAGGGCGCGGATGGCGCCACCGGTCCGCTCGCGGGCGCGCAGCTCCAGCACCTGGCCGAGCAGGACCAGCACGGTGATGACCGCGGCCGCCTCGAAGTAGACGGCGACTGTGCCGTCCGGGCCGCGGAAGCCCTCGGGGAAGACGGCGGGCGCGAGGGTGGCGACCACGCTGTAGAGGTAGGCGGCGCCGGTCCCGAGCGCGATCAGGCTGAACATGTTGAGGCTGCGGTTCACGACCGACTGCCAGCCGCGCACGAAGAACGGCCACCCGGCCCAGAGCACCACCGGCGTCCCGAGGAGGAATTGGATCCACACGGAGACCCTGGGCGGCACCAGGTGGTGGAGGTCGAGGCCGGGGAGGTGCGCGCCCATCTCCAGGACGAAGATGGGGATGGTCAGGGCCAGCCCGATCCAGAACCGCCGGGTCATGTCGGCGAGTTCCTCGTTGGGGGCGGCCTCGGCGGTGACCTCCAGCGGCTCCAGCGCCATGCCGCAGATCGGGCAGTTGCCCGGCCCCTGCTGGCGGATCTCCGGGTGCATCGGGCAGGTGTAGATGGCGGCCTTCTGCGCCGCCGTCGGCGCGGCCGCCGTCTCGGGCTTCAGGTACTTGTCCGGGTCAGCCTCGAACTTCGTCCGGCATCCGGCCGAGCAGAAGTGGAACGTGGTCCCGCCGTGCTCGAGGCGGTGCTTCGAGGTGGCCGGGTCCACCTTCATCCCGCAAACCGGATCGGTCACCAGGGCGGTGTCGGACGCCGCCGCGTCCCCGTGGCCGTGCTGGTGGCCGCCTCCGGGTCCGTGCCGGTGCCCGGCGTGGTGCTCGTTTCCGTGCTTGCTGTGATGGCCGCTCAAGGGTGCTGCCTCCGGTTCGGCCCGCAACGCCGCGGGCCCGTGTTGGTGTCACGACGCGGGCACAGTCCGGCTTCCCACGGTGGGAGGGTCAACAACCAAAACGACCCTTTTTGGGGCTTGACCTTCCCACGGTGGGAAATCCCACCTGTTGGAGAGCCGCCGGGCTTCGGTGGCCGGAATCGGAGGCCAGCATGAACATTGGGGAAGCGAGCCGCGCGTCGGGCGTCTCCGCGAAGATGCTCCGGTACTACGAGGAGATCGGCCTCATCCCCAAGGCGGGCCGGACGGGGGCGGGCTACCGAGTCTACTCGGCCGCCGACGTGCACACGCTGCGCTTCATCCGGCGGGCGCGGGACCTCGGCCTGCCTATCGAACGCATCAAGCTCCTCGTCGGCCTCTGGCACGACCGCCAGCGCCCGAGCCGGGAGGTCAAGCGGATCGCGGAACAGCACGTCGCCGAGCTGGACGCGAAGATCGCCGAGCTGACCGCGATGAGAAACTCCCTCCAGGAACTGGCCGACGCCTGTCACGGCGACCATCGGCCGGAGTGCCCGATCCTCGAGGCCTTCGAGGGCGGCGGCCATGGCGGGCACGGCGCTGCCCCCGCCGGGCAGGGTGCCGCTGGTGCCATGCCCGATGGGCATGCCGGTCATGGCGCGGGTCATGCCGAGCACGGCGGCGTGGCCACGTCGCAGGCCGAGCCGTCCCGCCTCACCCAGCCCGCGCCTGCGGCGCGCGGCCGGTCTGGGCACGCGCACCACCACTGAGCGTTGGCCCAGGCGTCGAACCCCGGCGGTGGTCCTGGCCGTCGCCGGGCCACCACGAACGAGGAAGGCGGGAACACACGAGGACTGGCGACGGCATCCTGTCCAAGGCCGCTGGCAGGCGGGGCGCGCTCCGCCTCGCGCTGGTGGCCACGGTTCCGTTGCTGGGCTTGGCTCGCGCGGCGCAGGCGGCCCCGACGGCGCGGCTGGAGTCTGGACTGGAGATCTGGCAAGATCCGAGCTGCGGCTGCTGCGAGGGCTGGGTCCGGCACATGCGGGCCACGGGCTTCGAGGTCACGGCCCACAAGGTCGCGGACGTGCGGCCGATCAAGGCCGCGAACGGCGTCCCCGAGGCGCTGTGGTCCTGCCACACGGCGGTCGTGGACGGCCAGGTCGCCGAGGGGCACGTCCCCGCGGCCGACGTGCGCCGCCTGCTCGCCGAGCGGCCGCGCGCGAAAGGGCGGTCCGCCCCCGGCATGCCGCCCTCCCCGCCCGGCATGGACATCCCCCGCACGCCCTACGAGGTCGTCGCGTTCGGGGCGCCCGGCGGCGCCCGGGTCTGGGCGCGGCACTGAGCGGCCGCCCGGCCTCCGCACGCCCCGCGGCTCCCGAAAGCGGGTTCAGGCGGACATGCTGCGCAGCGCCTCAGCGCAGGCCCGCTCGCAGCGGTGGCAGGACTCGGCACAGATCCGGCAGTGCCCATGTTGGCTGGCGTGGCGCTCGCACTCCTCGGCGCAGAGCCGACAGGCCGTCTCGCAGGCCCTCAGCATCTGCCGGATCACCTCCTCGTTGGAGCCGGTCCGCCGCGTGGCGACGGATCCGGTGGCTCCGCAGACGTCCGCGCAGTCCAGGTTCAGGCGGATGCACTGAGTGAGCTGCTGGACCACCTGCTCACCGAGGCAAGCGTCGGCACAGGACGTGCAGGTCTGAGCGCAGGAGTAGCACTCCTCCAGGCAGCGAATAAGCGCGTCGTTGGTGCTGCCCTGCACGTGGGGATGCGAGGCGATCATCGGTTGCGCTTGCATGCGGTCGTCTCCTTGTCCGGGGGTGACGAGGCCCCTGCCGCGGCCGGGCCGCGCGCATGCCCCGTCGCGGCGACGAACACGACCCTCACAGGGGAGTTCTTTCCGCCCGACGTCCCGGACCGGACGCTCGGGGACGCGGCACCGCCGCGCCAATCCCCAGGGGGACCGAAGCCGCTGATTCGATTGGTGGACGGCCGTCGCCGGAGCGTCGACGGCATCAGGCCGCAGCAATGAAATGACACTTACGGGCGCGCATCGGAGGCGTGTCTACCCGACCTGGCCCTGCATCGGCTCGCCGGGACTTGACCCGGGTCAATGTGGCCCACGCCCGCGAGGCCCATCGCGAGAGCATTGGAGGCCTGGGATGCACAAGCAAACGCGAGCACCGTGGTGGCGGACCGGGGGCGGCATCGCCCTGATCGGCTTCGGCCTCGTCGCCGTGTTCTACGTCCTGCGGGAGCACTACGAGCACGCGCGCGGTGCCCTGCGCTACGCGCTTCTGCTCGCGTGCCCTCTGATGCATCTGTTCATGCGCCGCGGCCATGGCGGCACCACGGGCGCAACGAGGTGCCACGGAGCGTCCCCGCAGGCAGGCTGACCGAGGATGACCGCGGGCGCGTCGCCATCGCTCCCCCGTTGCCGCGCCGGTTCTCCTTCGCGCGCAGGCTGAGTGGCTGGACTGCGGCGTCGCACGGTTCAGGCCGCCCGCTGCGCGACCGCGGCACCTCGCCGCACTGCTGCACCTCGACGGTGACGTGGTCGATTCCGAGCCCCGCCAGCTCGTGTCGGATTACATAGTGTTGCTGGCTTCCACAGCGGTTGTTCGCGGCTTCCACCATGCCGACCTTTCCTGTGCGATGGACCGCTTACGCGGCGGCACGCGGACGGCGCGGGCGGTAACGTCGGCTGCTCCAAGGCAGCAGGACCGGAGGCGTGGCCCGATGCCGACGTGCCAGGTGGTCCCGCTTGCACTCGCCGGTGTGGCTCCAGCCGCTCCCGGCGGGCCAGGTGTTGCGCGGCTCGGCGGCGTCAGGCTCCTCGCCGTCCCAATCACGCGAGGAAGGGAATCCGATGCCTAGGCACCTCATCGTCGTCGCCACCGCTTCGGCGCTCGCGGCCTGCTCCGCGGCAACTCCGAACATGGCGAGCCATGGCACCGCGCCGGGCCAGATCTTCGGCCGAGCCCCTGCGCACATGGAGAACTCGCCAGGCGGTGGGCCCGAAGTCCATCATCCGCTGCCGACCCCCGGCACGGGCATCGCAGCGAGTGGCGTCTGGGCGGGCGGAGCTGGCGAGGGCGGGCCAGAGATCACCCACCAGGGGGGCGGCCAAGGTAACTTTGGCTCCCCTGCCGGAGGCGCGATCACCGGCGGCATGGGCGAGGGCGGACCCGAAGTGCGGCATGGACATTTGGCGGGCGGGACGCTGGCCCGCTGAATCCGAAAGCACGGATGTCGCTGGCATGGCGGCGCGTCTCCCGTGAGGGAGGGGAGCGGCCTGAGCCCCGGGGGTGCTTCCGCTTCGGCTGGGGGCGCTGCCCTGGGGGCGCTGCCGGTAACTCAGTGCATGCCCTGCATGCCCTCGGACGAGGTGGAGACCATCTCGGCGGCCGCGTAGAGCACGAGGAGGGCCACGACCGCCTCGACCTCCACCGAGCGGGCCAGCCTTGCCCCGGCCCCGGGGGCGCAGGCCGCCAGCGCCGGGGGCAGGCGGAAGCGGGGCCAGGCGGCGAAGGCCAGCATCACTGCCACCAGGGACACCTTGACGAGGAGCGCCAATCCGTACCAGGAGCCGAAGAGCTGTCTCACCCCGCCCAGGCTCCACCACGCGAGCAGCAGACCGGCGGTCACTAGCACCGGCACAGCCAATGCGGCGACGCGGGCCCAGTCCTCGACGAGTTGGGCCGCGCCCGGGCCTGGGCGGCGCGCCGCCCAGGCCAGCGGCGGCAGGCTGCCGATCCAGAAGGCGGCCACCAGGAGGTGGACCAGGAGCAGGCTCGCGAGCAGCGGCCGCGGGGTGAGCGAGGTGGTGTGCCCCAGGAACGCGTAGCTGGCGCAGGCCAGGACGCCCCCGGCCGCTGCCGCAGCCGTCCAGCACAGGCCCTGGGCAAGCGAGGCGATGAGCAGCAGCAGCAGGCCGATCGCGCCAAGGCCGTAGGACGTACCAGCGCGGGATGCGAGCACCACACCCCACGCCTCGGCGTCGAGGAAGGATTCCCCGCCCGTGAGTTCGGCCACCTGCGCCGTCAGGACGCCGACCCCGGCGGCCAGGCCCAGCAGGGCGGCGCCCGCCGTCCAACGGCGCAGCCGCGCGCTGTCCACCTCCCCGCGGGCTCCGAACAGCAGCGCAAAGAAGGCCAGGCCCGCGCCGCCGAGGCTGCCCGTGTAGTAGGCGGCGCGCAGTACCACCGCGACGCCGTCCCAGCCGACGTCGCCGGTTCGAAGTAGCGAGAGGATCACCGGGCCGCGGGCTCGACCCGGAAGCGCACGGTGCCGCCGCCGACGTGGCCGTCGGGCGAGGCGCCGCGCCACTCGATGCGGTAGGCGCCTGGCGCCAGCCTGTCCTGCACCGCCGCGCGCACCTCCTGCACCGCGGTGCCGCGCTCGCCCTCGCGGGCTAGCTTCTTCTCGCGCCCGGCCTCGTCCAGCAGCCGCAGGGTCATCACCCGCACCGGCGCCTGGAACATCAGGACGACCGCGGGCGGGGTGCCCCGGACCACCGCGCCGTCGGCGGGCTCAGAGTGGTGGAGGTCGGAGTGCGCCAGCGCGGGGCCTGCGGCGGCGAGGCCCAGGGCGACGGCAGACGCGGCGACGAGGGCGCGCCTCCGGGGACGGAAACCAGTCATGTCGAACCTCGGGTTTGTGTCTGCGGGCCGCCGCGCCGGACGGCGCGGCTCAAGTTACGCAATGGGGTCGATCCGGCGCGCCGGGCAAGGCGCGGAGGCCCGTCCGGGGTGTACCAGCAATACTTCGAAATGTTGGCCCTGACGTCGCACCGGCACAGGCGGTGACGCGGCGCCGCAGCCTGGCGGCCTCCGCCTCCGGGCCGAGCAGCGTCGGGACGGTGCGCAGCACGACGCGGGCGGTCTCCGGTCCCGCCTGGCTCACCTCGATCTCGAAGCGGGGCCTGCGCCGCAGGGGAACCAGCCGTCCGGGCATCCCGAGAGCCGTGATGCGGGTGCCCTGCCCTTCGGGAACCACGTCCAGCCGGAAGGGGTCATCCGCATAGGCGTCGGCCAGGCAGGATGCGAGGCGCGCCGCGTTGCCCTCGGTCTCGACCACCGCGGCGGGTGGGCGGTCGCGCAGGTCGGGCGCCCCCGCGCAGGCGCCCAGGAGGGGCGGCAGCAGGAGCGCGGCCACGGTGCGAACGCGACGAACTGACCCGTGGAACATCAATGCCCGTGGAACATCAATGGACGTGCGGCCGGTCCCCCTCGGTGTGGTGGTCGTGCCCCGACGCGGTGGCAGGTGCTGCGGTGGTGGTCTGGGGGCTCCTTTCCAGGCCCTGGCCGGTGGCGTGGGCGGGCACCATGGCCCGCTCCATGCCGCCCGTGGTTCCTGCGCAGGCCGTCAGCAGACCGGCCGTCGCAGCGACGAGAAGTGTTGTCCGCTTCCGCATGTGTCCTCCATCGGTGGAAGTGGGCGCGCGATTCGAACGCGGCGCCCACGGCGAAGTCCTTGGCACGCGCCTCGTCTTCCGGGGCTATCCTACCTGCGGGGTGCCGTCCCGCCTTCGTGGCCATGCCGCACCTCCGGTCCGCTGCCAGGGTTGCCGGTGATCGTGCCGCCGGACGGGCTGCCGAGGTTGACGCCGCCCATGCGGCTGTGATCCATCTCGGCGTTGCCAGTGCCGCCCTGAGGCGTCAGCGTGGGAGCCGGTCCGCCCTGGCGCTGGCCCTGGCCGCCCATGCGGCTGTGGTCCATCCCATAGTCCCCGCCGCCCTGCGGCGTCAGCGTGGGCTGCGCGAGGCCGGGCTGCGCGCCGAACAGGATGGCGATGTTGGCCGCCACGACGAGTCCAGCAAACTTCCTACGCATTGGAAAATCTCCACTTTGGCTGCGCGCTTCAAGCAGGTGCGCCGCTCCGATACGAATGGACGCGCGCGGGCGCCGGAGCAACGGCGCACCGCCTTCTGGCAACGCTTTGTAAAGCTCGCGCGGGCGCGCGGATCGGATGCTCAGCAGGACCGGGCGGCCGCCGGATTTCGAAGTGTGTTCCGCTCGCCGTCGGGCTCTCGCGCGCCGTCTGCGCCGCTCATCTTCGACGCTGTCCAAGGGGTGCACTGTCGTGGTGCCGACGCGCAACGCCTTGGGGACTCGAATGATCCGCCTCGGTTTCCTCGCCGCTGCCATGCTGCTGTCGCTGCCAGCCGCCGCGCAGCAGATGCAGGGCATGGACCGCTCGCGCATGCGGGGATGAACCACTCCCAGATGCGGCGCATGGACCATTCCCGCATGCCGAGAATGGACCAGTCGCAGATGCAGGGCGGCGCGCCGCAGGGCCAGCAGCCCAGCAAGCAGGGCGGCCGACAGCAGCGTTCGCAGCCCCAGCAGCAGCGTGGTGGCCAGCAGCAGCGCAACTGAGCGGCGCAGGCGCGCCGGGTTCGACCCGGCGCGCCGCCGCCTTCAGAAGAAGATGCGGATGCCCGCCACCACCGTCGACTGCGAGGGCTTCTGGCCCAGGCGCCGGTTCAGCCCGCTCGCGCCGCCGTTGAAGCTCTCGAAGGAGTAGCCGATGTAGGGCGCGAACTCGCGGGTGATCTCGTAGCGCAGCCGCAACCCGACCTCTGTCCGATAGATGCCGGGTGCGATCAGCGCGTCGCGGTCCCAGCCGGTCGAGAAGTTCAGCTCCGCCTCGGGTTGCAGGACGAGCCGGTTGGTGATGAACAGGTCGTAGGAGGCGGCGGCGCGGGCGAGGAACACGCCGTCGCCGCCGACGAATCCTTGCAGCTGCACCTCGAAGTAGCCGGGCGCCAGCCCCTGCAGGCCGAAGGCGCCGTAGGTGCGCGCGGGCGTCCCCTCGTGCGGGTCGATGCGGAAGTCGTGCCGCACGCCCGCCTGGATGTCCCAGTAGTAGCCGAGCAGGCGCGAGTAGAGCACCTGGACCTCGGCCCGCTCCAGGCCGCCGCGCTCGCGGCTGGTCTCCCCGCGCGTGTTGACCCAGAGGCGGTGGTAGTCGGTGCCGTAGTAGCCGGAGCCCTCCCACGCGTAGATCGGGCTGCCGCGGCCGTTGCTGCGGACCTCGTTCTGGTCGAACAGCACGGCGCCGAAGTAGAGCGGCGGGTGCCTGGCGTCGATGCCATACGTCTCGGGCGGCGGGTGGCGGGCCTGGTTCTCGTCGCCTTGCGCAGACGGCGTCGCCGCAGCCCCTGCACCCTGGACGGGGGAGGGGTTCTCCGCCGTCGGCGCGGGCGCGGCATGGGCGCCGTGGCCGCCGCCCGCCTGCGCCCAGGCCGCGGAGGAGGAGAGGGCGGCGGCCAGCAGGCCAGCCGCCACGGTCTTCGGCATCTCGAAGGTCATGCTGCGCTCCCGCGGCATCAGTGGTTGTGCCCGGCGGGCATGACGGCCTGCCGAGGCTGCTGCGCGGATGCGACGGGCGCGCCGTCGCGCGCGACGCGGAAGATCCGCATCATCCCGGACTCCATGTGGTAGAGCAGGTGGCAATGGAACGCCCAGTCGCCCTCGGCGTCCACGATGACGTCGACGTCGAGCGTCGTGGCGGGCTTGATGTTCACCACGTGCTTGCGCGGGTTGAAGGCACCGTTGCCGAGGTCCGGCACCATCCACATGCCGTGCAGGTGCATCGGGTGGTTCATCATGGTCTCGTTGATGAAGCGGATGCGCAGGCGCTCGCCGAGCCGGGCGACGATCGGCTGGGCGCGCCAGAACTCGTTGCCGTTCATCGACCAGATGTAGCGCTCCATGTTCCCGGTCAGGCGCACCTCGATGATGCGGTCGTATGGCCGCGACTCCGGGTCGGGGCGCAGCTGGCGGAGGTCGCGGTAGGAGAGCACGCGGGCGCCGGGCGGCGCGCCGGTGTCGTGCACCACCGGGTCGGACATGGCCATGCCTCCGTGCCCGGCGTGGGCCTGCATCCCGCCCGCCGTGGTCGTGGCCGGGGTGCCGGGGCCGTGCGCGCCAGCCTGCGCCGGGGCGCCGTGGCCCATCGCCGCGTGATCCATCGAGCCGTGACCCATTGCCGCGTGGTTCATCGAACCATGGCCCATGGCCGCGTGGTCCATGGCCTGCCCGGCCGGAGCGGCCGCCTGGCCTTGCATCTGGCCGTGGTCCATCCCGGCCATGGAGCCGTGGTCCATGCCGCCCATCGGCGCCACGTGACCGGGCTGGTCCCGCTCCGGCAGCGGGGTGCCGCGGTCGAGGCCCGTCGGCCCCGGATTCATCATCATGTCCGCCATGGTCAGGACCGGTCGCGGGCGGTGCGGTGGCAGGGGTTCGACCGGGGCGTCCATGCGGGTCGCCAGCCGGGTCCTCGCCCAGCCGGTGCGGTCCATGGGTTCCGCCAGGATCTGGTACTGCCGGTCCTCGCGCGGCTCGACGATGACGTCGTAGGTCTCGGCGACCGCGACGCGGAGCTCGTCCACGACGACCGGCTGGATGTTGTTCCCGTCCGCCTGCACCACCGTCATCTTCAGGCCGGGGATGCGGACGTCGAAGTAGGTCATGGCCCCCGAGTTGATCAGCCGCAGCCGCACCCGCTCGCCCGGCCGGAACAGCAGGGTCCCGGGCGCCTCCGGCCGGAAGCCGTTGACAAGGTAGCGGAAGGTCGCCCCGGTGACGTCGGCGATGTCGGTGGGGTCCATGCGCATGTTGCCCCAGTCGACGCGGTCGCGGATGATCGCCCGCCGCGCCTCGCCGTCGGGCGCGCGGTTCAGGTCGCGGATCAGGTCGACCAGCGTGCGCCGGTTCCAGTTGTAGTAGCCGGGGTCGCGCTTGAGGTTCTGGAGCACCCGCAGCGGCCGCTCGTCCGTCCACTCGGAGAGCTGGACCACGTGCTCGCGGTCGTAGCGGAAGGGTTCGGCCTCGCGCTTGTCGATGACGATGGGCGCGTAGAGGCCACGCTGCTCGTGGTCGAGGTTGTGGGCGTGGTACCAGTAGGTGCCGGACTGCACGACCGGGAAGCGGTATTCGAAGGTCTCGCCGGGGCCGATGCCGTGCATGAAGCCCGGGCTGAAGCCGGGCGCGCCGTCCATCGCCGCGGGGAGGATGAGCCCGTGCCAGTGGATGCTGCTCGACCTGTCCAGCCGGTTCGTCACCCGGATCACCGCCTCCTCGCCCTCGCGCAGGCGGATCAGCGGGCCGGGGAACTGGCCGTTGACCGTGACCGCCGGGCGGTCAGTGCCGTTCATGTTGACCGTGCGCTCCTCAAGCGTCAGGTCGACGCGCTGCGCCAGCGCGGGTGCGACGGACAGCGTGGCGGCCAGCGCCAGCGCGATCCCTGCGACGAGTCTCATATTCTCCTCCGTTCCGACATTGCACGACCGAGGCCAGACCGCGGAGCGGCGGTCTGCTCGACGGTCAGGTGCCTGGGCATCATCCGCCTCCGTCTGGGCGGAAGATGCCCTTAGCGCGCGAAGCTGATCCGCCCGACCATGCCTGATTCGGAATGGCCGGGCACGTTGCACGCGAATTCGAGCGTTCCGCCGCGCGGGAAACGCCAGATGATCTCGCCGCTCTTGCCAGGCTCGAGCAGGACGGAATTCGGGTCGTCGTGCGCCATCTCGCTGTGGCTGCCGTGCACTGCGTTGCGGTTCATGCCGGTGGCCGTCAGCATCCCGTGCTCCATCATCTGCTGCATCTCCCGCCGGTGCGCCTCGTGCATGGCAGGCGTGCCAATGTTGAACTCATGCACCACCTCGCCGCGGTTGCCGACGACGAAGCGGACCGTCTCACCGGCCCGCACCTGGATGCTGGCGGGCTCGAAGGCATTGTCCCGCATCACCACCTCAACCGTGCGTCGCGCCTCCTGCCGACGCCCTGGCGCACCTGCCTCGGCGGGTGCGGACCCTGCGGACGCGGCGCCAGTCTCGAGGACCGCGACGAGCAGGGCGGCAACCAACAGACCGAGGGCGAACGGACGTTGATCCATGGGTTGATCTCCTGGGCTGCCCGAGGCTGCCACCAATACGCCGGAAGCTGCCTTGCGCGCCCGTCGTCCGCAACGCGCGGAGCCCGCCGGGACACACTTCGTAATCTTCGTAGCGCTCCCAGGAATCCCGGCGCGCGGCCGCGGCAGTCGCCAAGTACCGGTCCGGGAGCGGCACGCTGACATACTTTGTCACGACGGGCAGCCAAACCGCTTTAGGCCCATCGTGTTCACCGCCGATCGCGCGCCCGGTCCTGCCTGGCATTCCCGCGCGCGACCCCCAGCAACCATCCGGAGGCGCACGGCGTGTCGGAAGAAACCATGGATCACGAGGACGGCGGCGGCGGGCCGAGCGAGCGCGAGCAGTTCTCCGTTGCCTTCGCGGGCATGCCGGACCACCAGCTGGCGGTGGGCGGGCCACTATCCGACAGCTTTGGCGGCACCGACGCCGCCGACCACTACTGGGGCCTCGACGCTGGGGACCGGCTGGGCGGCGGCCCCGAGGGCGACGTCCTGACGGGCGGCAAGGGGCCGGACCTGCTCTCGGGCGGCGAGGGCATGGACCACCTGCACGGGGAAGAGGGCGACGACACCCTCTACGGCGCGGCGGACGCGGATGCCCTGATGGGTGGGCCGGGCAACGACTACCTGGACGAGGGCCCCGGCCACAGCAGCATGGACGGGGAGGAAGGCAACGACATTCTGGTGGGCGGCACCGGGCCGGACGCCTTCGTCGTGCGCCCCGGCTCCGGCGACGACGTCGTGCGGGACTTTACGGCAGGACCGGGCGTTGGCGACCACATCGCCCTGCAGGACATCCGCTGGGAGGACCTCTCGGTCGATGACACCGAAGCCGGGGTGAAGATCAGCTGGGAGGGCGGCTCGGTCCTGCTCGAGGGTATGCGGAAGTCCGAGCTGTCGCAGGACGATTTCATGTTCTTCAACCGACCCGACTTGCCGCCGGGCACCCGCGCGCCAGAGGGGCCGACCGAGGAGCGCCCGAGCCCAAGCGAGGACGGCCCGGGGATCTCGGGCGTCCTGCCCCCGGCGGACGACAGCCTGGTCCCCGGTCCCGGTGAGGAGGCCCGCACGCTCGCCTTCGACAGGTATGCGGCCATCATCGGCACCGACGACGGCGAGCGGCTGCGCGGCAGCGACGACTGGGACCAGATCTTCGGCCGCGACGGCGACGACCTTCTGGTGGGCAAGGGCGGTGACGACGTCCTTGATGGCGCCGAGGGCAACGATCGGCTGCGGGGCGGCGATGGGCCGGACCAGTTGGAGGGCGGCCCGGGCGACGACACCCTGCACGGCGGCGCCGAGAACGACGAGCTGATGGGCGGCGACGGCAATGACTTGCTCGCCGAAGGTCCCGGCCACGGCATGCTGGAGGGCGGCCGCGGCGACGACACCTTCGTGGGTGGCGCGGGCTCGGACGCCTTCATGGTCTCTTCCGACAGCGGCAACGATGTGGTGCTCGACTTCCGGGCGACCGGCCTGGCGCAGGGCCTCTTCGACCACATCGCGTTCATGGACATCGAGGCGGCTGACGTCGCGGTCGAGGACACCGGCCAAGGCGCGCGGGTCGCCTGGGACGTAGACCACGACGGCACCGATGACGGCTCGATCCTGCTCGTTGGGGTGGCCAGGGACGACCTGCGGCAGAGCGACTTCATGTTCGACACGCCGCAATTCGTCGCGGGCATCAACGACTACGGGTCCTGGTACATCTTCGGCTAGCGCCCGTGCGCGGTGCTCCCGGGGGAGTTGTCATCCGAAAGGAAGGAGATCGGAATTCCATGAACGGATGCCTCATCAAATGGGCCGCTCTCGGCGCCGTCGCCGGAGTGCTCAACGCCTGCGCCCCGGCGCCCCAGCCGCGGGCAGGCAATGCGCCGACCCTGACCCAGCCCGGCGGCGGCTACGAGATGGACCATCGGCGCATGGGTGGAAGCCAGGGTACCAGCACGGGTGCCCCAACTCTGACGCAGCCGGGCGGCGGCTACGAGATGGACCACAGCCGCATGGGCGGAAGCCGGGGCGCGGGCGGAGGAACCCCGTCCGTCAGTCCGAGCGGCGGGGGCACCGGAAATGCCGAGTTCACGCATCCCGGCGCCACGGGAACGGGCCACGCCCACTGACACGAGCACGGCCGCCGTGTTGCGCGTCGGGCGCGGCGGCCGCTTCGCCCTCTGCATGGATTTGGCGCCGGACCGGAAGGGGACCGCGCCCGAGCGCGTCGGTGCGGACCGCGCCTCGCCCGACACCCGGGTTGGCGTCGGGCGCCGCGGCCTCAGGCTGCCATTCCCCGGCAGATCTCGGCGCAACTGCGGCACGCCTGCACGCAATCGTCCGTCCGCCGACCTGCTCGCAGCTCCGGGCGCACTCCTCGCAGATCTCCGCGCACTCCCGGCAGGTGTGTTTGTGGTGGACGGTGCCGATCAGCATCATGTTGGCCGAGGTCTGGCAGATCTCGGCGCATGCCAGCATGAGCCGGAAGTGCCCGGGCTCGACGTGCTTCCCGCCCTGCTCCACGCAGTGGGTCGTGGCTGTGCCAAGGCAGGTGCTGTGGCACCGCAGGCACTCCTCGATGCAGGCCCGCATCTCTGGGGACATCTGGTGCATGCTCGTCTCCGTGCTGAGG
Organism: Siccirubricoccus soli; assembly: GCF_024178315.1. GTDB lineage: Bacteria > Pseudomonadota > Alphaproteobacteria > Acetobacterales > Acetobacteraceae > Siccirubricoccus > Siccirubricoccus soli. The sequence goes on from NZ_JAMZIK010000050.1 coordinate 13,539, forward strand.
GGCGCCCCGCTGGCGGACGGATGAGGCGGCGCCCTGGCCTCCGCGTCCCGCATCCGGTGCCGTCCCCGACAGCCGGAGGTTCGTCCGGCTTCGGCCGAGGCGGCGAGAGCTCGTCGAACCGCGGCTGAACCCTGACCGGACCCGGGGGTTTGCCGCCCATTTGCGACAAAACATGTCAGGACCGCCCCGGCACCGGCTCCGCGCTTGACCTTCCCACGGCGGCAAACCCCATCACTGGGGCCGTCCCAGGAGGCGAAGGTCGGTATGGTTGTTTTCAGTGTCCCGAACATGAGGTGCGGCGGGTGCGCCCGCGCGGTGACGGCCGCCCTGCGCGGCGTGGAGCCGGGGGCTGAGGTCCGGGTGGATCTGGAGCGCCGGGAGGTTTCCGTGGCCGGTGGGGTGGACGCGGAGGGCCTGGCCCGCGCGCTGCGCGAGGCGGGCTTCCCGGGCGAGAGGCTCGGCGCCTGATGCGCGGCTCGGCCACCTGCTCCGGCCGCGGATGACGCGCGTCCCCAAGGACCCGTCGTCCGCCGAGCCACCGGGGCGACGCGGCCTGGATCCGGAGGCGCACGTCCTCGTCGTCGAGGACGACACGCCGACGCGCCACCTCATCGCCAGGCTGCTGCGCGAGAATGGCTTCCGCGCCACCGGCGTCCGCGACGGCCGGGAGATGTGGGAGACCTTGAGGAATGCTGAGGTCGACCTGGTCCTGCTCGACGTCATGCTGCCGGGCGAGTCCGGCCTCGAGCTGCTGCGCGGGCTGCACGCGGAGCGGGGGACGCTCCCGGTGGTCATGGTGACCGCCAAGGGGACGGAGGCGGACCGCGTGCTCGGCCTCGACCTCGGGGCGGACGACTACCTGGCCAAGCCGTTCGGGAGGCGGGAGTTGCTGGCGCGCGTCCGCGCGGTGCTGCGCCGCGCCCGCCCGGCGACTGCGGCCTCAGAAGAAGTGGCAGTCCACGCCACCGTCCACCGGCTGCGCTTCGACGGCTGGACCGTGGACTTGGCGCGGCGCGAGCTGCTGGCGCCCGAGGGCGCGGTCGTTGACCTCTCCGGCGCCGGGTACGCCCTCCTGCTGGCGTTCCTCGAGCACCCGCGCCGGGTGCTGGCGCGGGACCAGATCCTGGAGCTGTCCCGGGGCCGTCTCGCGGACCCGAACGACCGCAGCGTGGACGTGCTGGTCAGCAGGCTGCGCCGCAAGCTCGAGGGCAAGGAGGGCGGGACGGCGATGATCAAGACGGTCCGGGGCGCGGGCTACATGTTCCTGCCTGCGGTGGAGCGCGTGGCTTGAGGCGCGCGCTCGCGTGGCTGTCGCCAGCGACCTTGGCGGGCCGCACCGTCCTCGCCCTGCTCGGCGGGCTGCTGGTGTTCCACTTCGGGAGCGTCTGGCTGCTCGAGCGCGGCGTGCGTGACGCCCTGGAAGAGGCGCGCGAGATCCACGTGGCGGACCATGCGGCCATGGCGGCCCGTGCCATCGGCGGCCTTCCCAAGGAGCTGCGCGAGGACGCGGCGCGCGCCCTTTCCACGCCCGCCTTCGAGGCCGTCTGGGGTCACTCCGGCCCCGCGGAGCCCATGGACGAGGCGGCCCTGGCGCCGCTCCGCGTCCGGCTCCAGCGGCGCGCGCCCGAGCTGGCGGGCCTCCACCTCCGGCTTGGCCTCGCCCCGGCGAACGACGGCCCGAGGCGCATCCAGGGCGCCATGCGCCTCGCGGACGCCAGCTGGGTCTCCTTCGCCGCCGAGGCGCCGGACCTCGCGCCGGTCCCGACGCATGCGTCGCTCGCCTCGCTCAGCGCGATGGCGCTCGGCATCGTGCTCGCCTCCATCCTCGTGGTCCGCTGGATCACAACCCCCCTGCGGCGGCTGGCCAAGGCGGCGGAGGCATTCGGCAAGGGCGCAGCGGCGCCGGTGCCGCTGCCGGAGGACGGGCCGCGCGAGGTGCGGGACGCCGCGCGCACCTTCAACGCCATGCAGGCGAGGATTCACCGCCTGGTCGCCGACCGCACCCAGGCGCTGGCGGCCGTCAGCCACGACCTGCGCACCCCGATCCAGCGCCTGCGCCTGCGCGCGGGCTTCCTCGACGACACCGAGGCCCAGCAGGCCATCGACGCCGACCTCGACGAGATGGAGGGGATGGTGGAGGCGACCCTCGCCTACCTGCGCGGCGAGACCGAGAGCGAGGAGCCGCGGCAGGCCGACCTCGCGGCCATCCTGAGCACGCTCTGCGACGACGCCACCGACCGCGGCGCCTCCGCCACCTATGCCGGGCCGGACCGGCTCCCGATTCTGCTGCGGCCGCTGGCGGTCAAACGCGCCCTTGGCAACCTCGTCGACAACGCGCTGAAGCACGGCGGCGGGGCGCGCGTCACCCTCGAGGAGGCGCCGGGGGCCGTCACCGTTCGAGTCGAGGACGACGGCCCCGGGATACCGGAGGCGGCGCTGGAAGCGGTGTTCGAGCCCTTCCACCGCCTCGACGCGTCCCGCAACCGGGGCACCGGCGGCACGGGGCTGGGCCTCGCCATCGTCCGGCAGGTGGTGACCGCGCACGGCGGCACGGTGACCGTGGCCAACCGCCGCGAAGGCGGGTTGGTGGCGGCCGTGCGGCTGCCTCGCCAGCACACGAGCAAGCTCGATGACGCGACCAACGCCCGCGGCACCCCTCCCCGGTCGGTCCTGCCCCCGGCCGCGGGTTCAGCCTAGCCGCTCGCCGGAGTGGCGGCCCTGCCCCTGCCTGCCCCCGATGCGGAACGGCCTGTAAGGCGTCCGGCCCTCCCGCGTCATCTCGGGAGCCGCACTCGCGGTGCCGGACCCGGCGCCGACCGGACGCGGCAGAATGAAGGAGAGAAGGCCACCATGGCTCTGAAGATTGCACGGCTCGCCGCCATCGGCGCACTGGCCACGACGCTTGCCTTTGGCCCGGCGCTGGCGCAGCCGACCTTGTCCCCGCAAGGCGGGAGCGGCAACGCCGAGATGGACCACAGCCGGATGGGCGGCCAGGGCCAGCGCCAGGGGGGACAGGCTCCCACGCTGACACCGCAGGGCGGGAGCGGCAACGCCGACATGGACCACAGCCGGATGGGGGGCGGCAACATGGGCGGCCCCTCGGGCGGCAGGATCACCGGAAACCCCGGCGGCGGCCCCGACGTGGAGCACGGCCCCGCCCGGACCCCCGCGCCAGCTCCCGCGCAACGGCGGTAGCCGAACGGGCGTCGCGCTCGCCGACCTCGGCGGGCGCGGCCCTCAATGGTGCTCGTGCCAGCCGACGCCCCGGATGTCGTTCCAGGCGTCGGTCTGGTGGCACAGGAAGCACTGCTCCACCCGCGCGTGCTCCTGCCCCGTGATGGTCCGGTCCATCATCTCGAAGTGCATCATGTAGTGGCTTGGCGGCGCCTGGTGGCACTGGACGCAGTCCCGCGAGCGCGGCGACGGATGCCGGAAGCCGCCCACGGTCCAGGCCGCGATGGTGTGGCAGCCCTGGCAGTCCCGCCCGAAGAGCGTCCGGTGGGGGTCGCGGTTCGCGTGGCAACCCGCGCAGTCGAGCCGATTGGCCTCCCCTGCGGGAAGCGGGCGCGGCGCCAGGATGGAGCCACCCAGATCCGCGCCACTGCCGCCGAGCAGTGCCCGCAGCCGCGCCAGGCTGTGCCCGAATCCCCGCCCTCCTGGCTGCGCGCCGCCGGACGACGTCTCCGCCGCCCGGGCGTGGCCCGCCGCGACCAGCACCGCGTGGTCCATGTTGACGGGCCGACGGCTGCGGCCCTGGTGCTCGACGTGGCAGCCGCCGCACTCGCCGATGCTGGCGTGGAACGCCGTCGAGGGCTTCGTCACCAGCTCGGGCGCCGCGGTGGCGTGGCAGGTCAGGCAGGACGCCGCCTCCACCCCGCGGGTCGGCACGTGGCAGGACTCGCACTCCGCGCCAAGGAAATCATGCGCGGCGGAGAGCGGCCCGGGGCTCGCCGTGGCGGTCCAGAGTGGGACTCTCTCCGACCCGGCACGGTGCACCGCCACGGGCACCGCGACAGCCAGCGCGAGGCCGACCGCCGCCAGCGCCGCGTAGAGCAGGGTGGTGGGCCTCACCGCAGCCACCTCAGGCCGTAGTAAATGCCGCTCCAGACGTGCAGGGCGAGCAGCGGGTAGAGCGCGATCGCCGCCGCCACGTGCAGCACGGTCCACCTCGACAGCGCCCGCTTGAGCGCCTCGCGTCGGCCGATCGCGTGCTCCAGGTCGGCGATGCCCGCCACCAGGGCGCGCACGGAGATGTCGGGCAGCCCCGATACGGCGACCGAACCGGCGCTGCCCTCCGCCGCGAGCCGGTCGTAGCGGGCCCGGAGCGCCCCGAGTTCCAGCCGCTGGTCGCGGACGTCGCTTCCGAGCTGCACCAGATAGTAGCGGCCGACGAAGCCGCTCAGCACGACGGCCAGCATGACCGTGACCAGCGCGATGCCGAGCGGGCTCCGGTAGTGGTGCCCGGTGTGGAGGATCCCGAGCGCCGCGCCGACCGCGCCCGCGTAGACGTGGAAGGAGAGCATCGCGCCCAGCGCGGCGCGTCGCCTCAGCCAGGGGAGGCGCTTCGCCAGCGAGTAGGCGAGCAGCAGGAGCATGCCCAGCGCACCGGCAATGCCGAGCAGGCTCCCGGCCAGGCTGCCTGGAAAGCGCGGCGCGGCGTGGAGCAGGAAGCCGGGCGCGAACAGCGCCACCATGGTGACCAGCAGGCTGACGGCGAGCTGCTCGCGGGCGCTCACCTCACGCCTCCACCTCGAGGCTGCCGACTGACTTCGCCTGGCAGGCCAGGATGATGCCGCGCGCCTTATCCTCGGGCGGCAGCCCCTCCTCGACCTCCATCGTCACCGCGCCCTTGAGGAGCGGCACCTTGCAGGCGCCGCAGATGCCGACGCGGCAGGAGTAGTCGATCTCCACTCCGATGGCCTCGCCCGCCTCCAGGACGGTCTGGTCCGGCGCGAGTGCCCCGGTCTTGCCCGACTTGGTGAACTGGACCTCGGCCGTGGCGACCCGCGGGATGGCGGCTTCGGCCGACGCGGCAGCGGGCGCAGGCACCGGCGTGGGCGTCGGCAACGGCGCTGGGGTTCCCGGGGCTACGCCCCGCGCTGGACCGAACGCCTCCGTTTTGATCTGCTCCTTCGGCACCCCGAGTTCGGCGAGTGCCGCCCTAACCGCCTCCATCATCGGCGGCGGCCCGCACAGGTGGACCCGGCGCTTGGCGATCTCGGGGACGGAGCGTGCGATGAACTCCTTCGAGATGGGCCCCGTGGCGCCCATCCAGGCGGTCCCCTCGGCGCGCGACATCGTCGCCGCCACGTGCAGGTTCGCGTGCCGCTTCTGGAGGTATTCGAGCTCCTCGCGGAAGACGAACTCCTCGGGGCTGCGCGCCGCGTAGAGGAAGAAGATCTCGCAGGGGTAGGAGCGGTCTGTGAGGTACCGGGCGACGCTCATCATGGGCGTGATGCCGACCCCGCCCGCGATCAGGACGATGCTGGCCTCCTCGCCCATGAAGGTGAAGACGCCCAGGGGCGCCGACACCTCGAGCGGATCGCCGACTGCCGCCTTGTCGTGCAGGTGCCGCGAGATGAGCCCCTGCTCCTCGCGCTTGACCGTGACCTCGACGTAGCTCCGCTGGGCCGGTGAGGAGGCGATGGTGTAGGAGCGCCTGGCCGTCCTGCCGTCGAGTTCCGCCGAGAAGGTCAGGAACTGGCCCGGCATGAAGGTGAAGGGAATGTCCCCGCCCCCGGGGTCCACCAGCCTGAACGTCTTGACCGTGGGCGTCTCGCGGAAGATGGCTGCGACACCCAGCGCGCCCGACCACGGCCGCCGCGCGGCGGCCGTGGCCGCGGCGGGCGACGGCGCGGCGCTGGCAGCCGGGGTCGGGACCGGGGCGGTGCCCGCCACGGGCGCCGGGAGG
>NZ_JAMZIK010000051.1 GCF_024178315.1 Siccirubricoccus soli
GCGACGCCCGACGCCCCGGCGGTGCGGCAGGTGGTGGCGCGGCTGGCGCAGGCGGCGCTGCCCGGCCTGGCGCCGCTGGCGGCTGGGCTGCGCCGCCTGCCGCGCGGCGCGGTGGCGGCCGCCCTGCCGCTGGTGCTGGCAAGGCGCGACCTGCAGCGTCTGGCGAAGGGGCGGGAGGTGCCGGCGGCGCGCGGCTTCGGCGACCGGGCGGCGGTGATGTGGGCCGGGCTGCGCGGGCGGGTGTGAGGGGAACCCAGGAGGTCCCGCCCATGGATTCGATCCCGCCGGGGAGGGGAGACAACTCCGACCAGGGAGCGGGAGCGGCATCGGTCATCGGCCGGGGCTGTGCACGCAGCCCGCGGCCCGTCGGGCGGCCGAGGGGCGATTGATCGGTCATGCTCAGCCGCTACCGGCATGGCTTCGCAGCGTCAGCCTTCGGGACTGACAGGACCCTCCTGCCCGATATCCGGGGCGGTCCCGGTCAGAGTGGATCCTGGCTGGCGATCGCGGTGCCCGGTACGGCGAAGGTCGCCGCGGTGAAATCCGCCGCCGTCAGGCCGATGAAGGTGAGGGTGGTGCCCTCGCCCAGGGTGAGCACGGCGCCGGAGGCACTGTCCGTCAGCGCCAGCAGCGGGTCGAAGCCCGGCGCCAGGTTCAGCAGCTGCAGCACATCCGCCGCCGGGTCGAAATCCAGCATCAGGTCGTGGCCGCCCGGCAGCGCCAGGTCGAAGCGGAAGAGATCGGCGCCGAGGCCGCCGCCCAGCGTGTCGTCGCCGAGGCCGCCGATGATGGTGTCGGCACCCGCGCCGCCGAGGATGAGGTCGTTCCCCGCATCGCCGGAGATGCTGTCGCCGGCCGTCGCGGCCGCCGCCATGGTCGAGAAGGCGGCGAGGAAATCGTCGCCGGCGCCGCCGGAGAGGGTGTCGGCCGCCAGATCGCCGCCGAAAACGGTGTCGTTGCCGAGGCCGCCGAGGACGAGGTCGCCGATGCTGTCATTCCCGGTGATGACGTCGTTGCCCGCGCCGCCATCCACCGTATCGGCGCCCTCCAGGCCGAGGATCACATCGTCCCCGGCCGCGCCGAGGACCGAGTCGCTGCCCGTGCCCGAGTCGATGGTGTCGTTGTCCGCGCCGCCATGCAGCATGTCGTCGCCCGCGCCGCCCGTCAGGCTGTCATTGCCGCTGTCGCCGGCCAGGAGGTCGCTACCGGCGCCGCCCGCGAGCGTGTCGTCGCCCTCCAGGCCAAAGAGAATCACATTCGTCGTCCCGGCGCCCAGCCCATCGCTGGCGAGCGTTCCGAACCCGATATTGGCCATGCGCAAGGCTCCTCCGCCGATGCCGGCGCTGCGCGCCGATGCGCGGCGTTACCGCAGGACAACACGAAAGCGGGATCGCCGATCGCGCGGGCGGGATCACGACTCGCGGAGAAGGCGCATGCTTCTTGCGAAATTCGCGTTCTGCGTAACTTCGGCGGAAGCCGTTCCCGTTTCGGTTCAGGCGCGCTTGCGCTTCCTGGCCGGCGGCGCCTGTTCGAGTCCCTGCGCAGGCAGCAGCGGGGCGAGGAAGCGGCCGGTATGGCTTTCCGGCGCGGCCGCCACCTCCTCTGGCGTGCCGCTGGCCACGATCCGGCCGCCGCCATCGCCGCCCTCGGGGCCGAGGTCGAGGATCCAGTCAGCGGTCTTGATGACCTCCAGATTGTGCTCGATGACCACGACCGTGTTGCCCGCCTCCACCAGCGCGTGCAGTACCTCCAGCAGCTTGCGCACATCCTCGAAATGCAGGCCGGTGGTCGGCTCGTCGAGGATGTAGAGGGTGCGGCCGGTGGCGCGGCGGGAAAGCTCCTTGGAGAGCTTGATGCGCTGCGCCTCGCCGCCCGAGAGCGTCGTCGCCTGCTGGCCGAGATGGATGTAGCCGAGGCCGACCTCGCGCAGCACCTTCAGCTTGTCGTGGATGGCGGGGACGGCGGAGAAGAACTCCACGCCCTCATCCACCGTCATCTCCAGCACATCGGCGATGCTCTTGCCGCGGAACTTCACCTCCAGCGTCTCGCGGTTGTAGCGCTTGCCCTTGCAGGCATCGCAGGTGACGTAGACGTCCGGCAGGAAGTGCATCTCGATCTTGATGACGCCGTCGCCCTGGCAGGCCTCGCAGCGGCCGCCCTTGACGTTGAAGCTGAAGCGGCCGGGCTTGTAGCCGCGGGCGCGGCTTTCCGGCAGCTCGCTGAACCAGTCGCGGATCGGGGCGAAGAGGCCGGTATAGGTCGCTGGGTTGCTGCGCGGGGTGCGGCCGATCGGCGACTGGTCGATGTCGATGATCTTGTCGAGCAGCTCCAGCCCCTCGATCCGCCCATGCGGCGCGGGCACGGTGCCGGCGCCCATCAGGCGGCGCGCCGCGGCCTTGTACAGCGTCTCGATCACCAGGGTGGATTTGCCGCCGCCGGAGACGCCGGTGACGCAGGTGAAGGTGCCGAGCGGGAAGCTGGCGGTCACGTCCTTCAGGTTGTTGCCGGTGGCGCCCACCACCTTCAGCGCGCGCTTCGGGTCGATCTTGCGGCGCGTCGCCGGCACCTCGATGCGGCGGCGGCCGGAGAGGTAGTCGCCGGTCAGGCTCACGGGGTTGGCGGCGACCTCCGCCGGCGTGCCCTGGGCGATGACGCGGCCGCCGCCGGCGCCCGCCGCCGGGCCGATATCCACCAGATGGTCGGCGGCGCGGATGGCGTCCTCGTCATGCTCCACCACCAGCACCGTGTTGCCGATGTCGCGCAGCCGCCGCAGCGTCGCCAGCAGCCGCTCATTGTCCCGCTGGTGCAGGCCGATGCTGGGTTCGTCCAGCACGTAGAGCACGCCGGTGAGGCCGCTGCCGATCTGCGACGCCAAGCGGATGCGCTGGCTCTCGCCGCCCGAGAGGGTGGCGGAGGAGCGGGCGAGGGAAAGGTAGTCCAGCCCCACATCCACAAGGAATTGCAGCCTTTCCTCGATCTCCCGCAGGATGCGGCGGGCGATTTCCTGGCGCTGCGGCGTCAGCGTCGCCATCACCGTGGAGAACCACTCCCGCGACTTGCGGATGGAAAGCTCGGAGGCCTCGCCAATGTGCTTGCCGGCGACCTTCACCGAGAGCGCCTCCGGCTTCAGCCGATGACCGTTGCAGGCCGGGCAGGGGCGTTCGGCCTGGTAGCGCGTCAGATCCTCGCGCACCCAGGGGTTGTCGGTCTCGCGGTAGCGGCGCTCGAGGTTCGGCAGCACGCCCTCGAAGGGCTTCTTCACCTCATAGGCGCGCAGCCCGTCCTTGTATTTCAGCGTCACGACCTCGGCGCCGGTGCCGCGCAGGATGCCGTCCTGCACCTTCTGCGGCAGGTCGCCCCAGGCATCCGTCATCTTCACCTTGAAGTGGCGGGCGAGGCTTTCCAGGGTCTGGTCGTAATAGGGCGACTGCGTGCCGGCCCAGGGCATGATGGCACCTTCGGCGAGGCTCCGCCGCTCATCCGGCACCACCAGCTCGGGGTCGAAGAAGCTCTCCGTGCCGAGCCCGTCGCAGGAGGGGCAGGCGCCCTGGGGCGAGTTGAAGGAGAAGAGCCGCGGCTCGATCTCCTCGATGGTGAAGCCGGAGACGGGGCAGGCGAATTTGGCGCTGAAGACGGTGCGCTCCTGGGTATCCGCATTCTCCGCATAGGCGATGCCGTCGGCGAGGGCGAGGGCGGTCTCGAAGCTGTCCGCGAGGCGCGGGGCGATGCCGTCCCGCACCACGATGCGGTCCACCACGATCTCGATGTCGTGCTTCAGCTTCTTGTTCAGCGCCGGCACCTCGGTGATGAGGTGCAGCGTGCCGTTCACCTTCACCCGCTCGAAGCCGCGGCGCTGCCACTCCGCCAGCTCCTTGCGGTACTCGCCCTTCTTGCCGCGGACGACGGGGGCCAGCAGCAGCAGGCGGGTGCCCTCGGGCATGGCGAGGACGCGATCGACCATCTGGGAGACGGTCTGCGCCTCAATCGGCAGGCCGGTGGCCGGGCTGTAGGGTACGCCGACCCGCGCCCAGAGCAGCCGCATATAGTCGTGAATCTCGGTCACCGTTCCGACGGTGGAGCGGGGGTTGTGGCTGGTGGTCTTCTGCTCGATGGAGATGGCCGGGCTCAGCCCCTCGATGCTGTCCACATCCGGCTTCTGCATGAGCTGGAGGAATTGCCGCGCATAGGCCGAGAGGGATTCGACGTAGCGGCGCTGGCCCTCGGCGTAGATCGTATCGAAGGCGAGGGAGGATTTCCCGCTGCCCGAAAGCCCGGTGATGACCGTCAGCGTGCCCCGCGGCAGGTCCAGGTCCAGGTTCTTCAAATTGTGCGTGCGGGCGCCGCGGATGCGGATCAGGCCAGACGGGGGCAATGGGGTGGGGTTGGCCATCTGCGGGGTGGCTCCAACGGGCGGTGCCCGTGTTCGCATTGTGTTCTTGTGTTGATGCCACTATATCAGCGGCAAGGGAAGGGTCGTCCTGCGCCAGGCCGGGGACGCGCCGCAAGGCTGTGGCGGGGCAGGGGCCGCACCGCTAGGCTGGCGGGCAGACTCGCCGTAAAGGCGGCCCGACCACCGGGAAGGCGGCGCACCCGCCCGCCTGGCGGACGGCAATTCGGAGATCTACGGCATGGCCGGCAGCGTCAACAAGGTGATCCTGGTGGGCAATCTGGGGCGTGACCCCGAGGCCCGCAACATGCAGTCCGGCGACCGTGTCGTCACCTTCTCCGTCGCCACCAGCGAGAGCTGGAACGACCGCGCCTCCGGCGAGCGGAAGGAGAAGACCCAGTGGCACCGGGTGGCGATCTTCAACCAGAAGCTCGGGGAGATCGCGGAGAAATACCTCCGCAAGGGCAGCAAGGTCTATCTCGAAGGCCAGCTCGAGACCCGGAAATACACCGACAAGGACGGCAATGAGCGGGAGACCACGGAGGTGGTGCTCAGCCGCTTCCGCGGCGAACTGACGCTGCTGGATGGCCGCGGCGGCGGCGAGGCGGGCGAGGGCGGCGGCTATGGCGAGCGCGGCAGCGGCCGGTCCTCGGGCGGCGGCTATGGCGGCGGCGGGCGCTCCTCCGGCAGTGGCGGCGGCTGGGACAGCAAGCCGAAGGGCGGCGGCAGCGACCTGGACGACGACATTCCGTTCTGATCCGCAGGCTTCACGCCTGAAAGGGCACGGGGCTGCCGCCCTCGCGGCGCCCCTTTGCCACCGCGGCGGGTCAGACCGCCTGCCGGCGGAGATACTGTTCCCGCAGGAAGATGAACAGCCCGGCGCCGATGATGATGACGGCCCCGGCCAGGGGCAGCGGCCCCATCACCTCGCCGAAGAACAGGTAGCCGAACAGCATCCCCCAGAGGATCAGCGTGTACTGGTAGGGCACGACCACGGAGGCCGGCGCCATCCGCAGCGACTGGTTCACGCAGAGATTGCCGCAGAGCGAGCCGATGCCGAGGAAGAGCATCAGCACCAGATCCAGCATCCCGGGCGGCGTCCAGCCCTGGACCAGCACCAGCGCGCCGCCGAAGGCCAGCGCCGCCAGGAGCTGCGCCGTCATCAGCACCGTGCCCGGCGTGCCGGCCAGCTTGCGGGTGGCAATGAGGAACAGGGCGTAGCTGAAGCTGCCGACCAGGGCGCAGATGGCGCCGAGGGAGAGCGACCCGGGCGAGGGGTGCAGCGCCAGCACCACGCCGAGGAAGCCCACCGCCACGGCCGTCCAGCGGCGCCAGCCCACCCGCTCGCCCAGCAGGAAGGGGGAGAGGGCGGTCACGTAGATCGGGCCCGCCATGTAGTAGGTCATGACCTCCGCCAGCGGCAGCTCGGTCAGGGCCCAGAAGAAGAGCGCTCCCTCCAGCGTCGAGAAGATGGCGCGCAGGAGCTGCAACCCCGGGCGCGGCGCCCGGAGGAAGGCGTAGGGGCCAAGCGTCCGGATGAAGGGCGCCATGGCGCAGAGCCCGGCGATGCTGCGCACCAGCAGCAATTGCCCGACGGCATAGGCCCCCACCAGCCATTTGCCCAGCGTATCGTTCACCGCGAAGAGCAGCACGCCGAGCAGCATCATGGCGACGCCGCCGGTGTTGCCCGTGGCCAGGGCGCCCAGGCGCTGCAGGAGAGACACGGCGATGATCCACCCTTCGCCGCCCTTCTCACCGATGGCGGGGGAGGCCACGCCGCAGCATTAGGGCAGGATCGAGCCTGGGGGAATCGCCCGCCCGGATGGCCTGCCCTGCAAAAATATAGCAACCAGAGCCGCTTATCTCCGGCCAGTGAGACCCGGCGCGGAAGGTCAGGACGTTCCGAGCCGGGTATCGCGCGCCGGGCCGGTGTCGCGGCCGCGTACCCAAGGGCCGACATCGGTCGGCATGTCGCGGGGCCGGTATGGGACGCTGTCCCGCTGCGGCGCGGGCCCTGATCCGGCTCAGCGCGCCTGGGCCGGTCCCCGCATCGCCAGCGCCCCGCCCCCCAGCAGCAGCGCCAGCCCCAGCGCCGCCATGATAGGGATGCCCGCCTGCGGCCCCAGCGCATCCGCCAGCGCCCCGGTCAGCAGCACGCCGAAGGGCCCGGTGCCGATGCAGGTCGTCACCAGCCCCAGCACGCGGGACCGGGCCTCGGGCGGCGAGGCGGTTACCGCCAGGGCGGTCTGCAGCGCGCCGAAGAGCGCGGTGCCGAGACCACCCAGCGCCAGCAGCCCCACCGCCAGCCACAAGGCCGGCATCAACGGCAGCAGCAGCAGGGCCAGCATGAAGACGGCGCAGCCGCCCAGCAGCGCCAGCGGCGACAGCCAGGCCCGGCGCCCGGCCGCCAGCGCCAGCCCGGCCAGCAGCGCGCCCATCGGCTCCGCCGCCGTCAGCAGGCCGATCTGCGCCGGCATCGCGCCATAGGCCCTTGTGCCGAGCGCCGGCAGCACGCTGGCGAAGCTGAAGGCGAAGACGTTCATCGCCACCGTCGCCACCACCACCACCCGCAGCACCGGCAGGCGACGGACCAGCGCCACGCCCTCCGCCATGTCCAGCAGCACCTGGCGCGGCCGGAAGGCCCGCCGCGCCTGCGGCAGCCGCACGCCGGAGAGCATGAGGAAGGTGCAGCCATAGCAGGCGGAGGCGAGGGCGAAGGCCGGCCCGATGCCGAGCCATTGATACAGCACCCCGCCCAGCAGCGGCCCGATCATGCGGGTGGTGTGGGCGGTGGTGGTGTCCAGTGCCATGGCCTGGACCAAATCCTCCTCCCCCGCCGCCTCGCTCAGCATGCGGCGGCGGGAGGCCATCTCGCCGGTCCAGACCAGCCCGGCCAGCAGCGCCGCCAGCCCAAGGTGCCACACCTCCAGCGCGCCGGCGAAGGCAAGGGCGGCGATCGCCGCGGTGCTGAGCGCCGTCGCCGCCTGGCCGCACATCAGCAGCTTGCGGCGGTCCAGCACCTCGGCGATCGCCCCGGTGAAGGCGCCGGCCAGCAGCATGGGCACGGAGCGCGCCATGACCACCAGGGAGGTGGCGAAGGCGGAGCCCGTCGCCTCGAAGGTGAAGACGGAGGCGACCAGGATCTCCACCCAGCGCATGGCATTGGCCAGCGCCCCCACCGCCCAGAGGCGGCGGATATCCGGGTTGCCGATGAGGCGGAGCAGGGGATGGCGGTGCGCTTCGACCGCGTCGCGTGGCATGGCTGGCTTGGCGCCCAGCCTCGCCCGTGCGGCGCCCGCTGTCGAGGGGGCTGTTCCGCAGCGCAAAACGCGGCAGGATCGGCACCGAGGAAGGAGGAACCGCCATGCCCTACGCCCCCGCAGAAGGTGCGCGCCTGTATTACGAGGAGGCCGGCACCGGCCACCCCATCCTGTTCATCCATGAATTCGGCGCCGATCACCGGGAATGGGAGGACCAGATGCGGTTCTTCTCCCGCGAATACCGCTGCATCGCCTATTCGGCGCGGGGCTACCCGCCCTCCGAGGTGCCCTCCGACCCGAAGCTCTATGGCCAGGATTTCGCCGTGGCGGATGCCGTCGCGGTGCTGAAGCACCTGGGCATCGAGAAGGCGCATATCGTGGGCCTTTCCATGGGCGGCTTCGCCACGCTGCTCTTCGGCATCCGCCATCCGGGAATGGCGACGGCACTGGTGCCGGCCGGCGCCGGCAGCGGCTCCCCGAAGCAGGAGCAGGCGGCCTTCCGCGCCGCTTGCCAGGAGCGGGGGGAGAAGCTGATCGCCCAGGGCTGGAAGAGTGAGATGGCGGAGGAGACCGGCCATTCCCCGACCCGCATCCAGTTGAAGAAGAAGGACCCGCGCGGCTGGGCCGCCTATATGGAGCGGCTGGCGCAGCATTCCGGCCTCGGCACCGGGCTGACCATGAAGCACTACCAGGGGGAGCGCGACTCGATCTTCGACTGGGAGGCGGAGCTGCGGCAGATGCAGGTGCCGACCCTGCTGGTGGTGGGTGACGAGGATTGGCCCTGCATCGAGACCAATGTCTGGCTGAAATCGGTGCTGCCGAATGCGGGCCTCTGGATGCAGCCGCGCACCGGCCATGCGATCAACCTGGAGGAGCCGGCGGCCTTCAACCGGGAAGTGGCGGCGTTCTTCGCCACGGTGGAGAAAGGGCGGTGGCGGCTGGGGTGATCGGGCGGCAGCGCCGGTGTTGAGCGGGGCCCTGCCCCTCTCAAGCTCTCCCCGCCAGGGGCCGAAAGCCCCTGGACCCCTTGAGTTCGGCGGTGGGACTGCCGGGGCTTCCTTCGGTCAGACGCGCTCCAGCTTCCGGTGCGGCAAGGCCGGCAGCGTCACGCGGATCGCATCGCCTGGCCTGACCGTGCCGCCCGCCAGCACCACGCCCATGATGCCGGCCTTGCGCACCAGCCCGCCCGCCGCATCGCGGTCCAGCACCGCGGCCAGCAGCCCGGGCTGGAAGCGCTCGATCTGGCCGCAGGGGTTGCGCAGGCCGGTCACTTCCACCCGGGCCGCCTCCCCGAGATGCAGCACCGCGCCGGTCGGCAGGGCGAGCAGGTCGATCCCCTCGGTGGTCACATTCTCGCCCAGCTCGCCTGCCGCGACGCGGAAGCCCTTCGCCGCCAGCTCGGCGAAGAGCTCGCTCTGCATCAGATGCACCTGGCGCAGATTGGGCTGGCCCGGCCCGGCCCTGACGCGGGAGCGGTGCTGCACCGTCACGCCGGCATGCGCATCGCCGGCCACGCCCAGCCCCGCCACCAGCGTGATCTCCGGGAAAAGGTGCTTGGAGAAGCGATGCCCGCCATCCCGCGCCACCGCGATCACCCGCGCCGCCATGCCGCCCTCCTGATCCTGCGTCGCCTCTCTGCTTCGGAGGAGCCGCCGCCGCCAAGCGGAGGACAGCCCGGTTGATCCGTGGCCCCGTTGATCGAAGGCGCCTTCACGCGCCTTCGACACCGCCGAAGGCGATTATTCGCGAGGGCCATGGGGCGGTTTTCGTGTCAAGGACGCAGGCGCGTCGTGCGAACAGCACGCCTCCGGCGCGACGCGCGGTGCGCCTTCGGCGCATCCTTGACACGGCAACCGCCCCATGGCCTGGGCTTGAGGTGCGCTCGACGGGATCGAGCGCACGCGGAAGCGTGCCTCACCGACGACATGCCCGGCCAGGAGCCTACCCCCGGATGACGCTGCGGATGGCGAAGCTGGACTGGATGCGTGCCACACCTGGCATGCGGGACAGCGCCTCCTTGTGGATGCGCTCATAATCCGCCGCATCGCGCGCCTCGACGCGCAGCAGGTAGTCGGCGATGCCGGTCATCAGGTAGCACTCCCGCACCTCCGGGCAGCGCCGCACCGCCTGCTCGAAGCGCTTCAGATGCTCATCCGTCTGGCGTTCCAGGGTGATCTGCACGATGACCACCACCCCCTCCCGCGCCGGCGCCTCCTCCAGCACGACGGTGTAGCCGCGGATCACGCCGCGATGCTCCAGCAGCCGCAGCCGGCGCAGGCAGGCGGAGGGCGACAGGCCCACCTGCTCGGCCAGCTTGGCATTGCTCATCCGCGCATCCGCCCGCAGCAGGCGGATCAGGGCGCGGTCGGTGTCGTCCAGGGCGTGCACGCAAGATCCTGCGAATTCCTGGCATAATATGCAACGGAACCGCCGCCGATGGCAGGGGGTTCGACGCATCGGCGGGAAATTCGCGCCATCCTTTCATAGTCTTGCTGCCGATACGGGTTGGAGGCGGCGATGCGCGTGATCGTGCTCGGCAGCGGCGTGGTGGGGGTGACCAGCGCCTGGTTCCTGGCCAAGGCGGGGCATGAGGTGACGGTGCTGGACCGCCAGAAGGCGGCCGGCATGGAAACCAGCTTCGCCAATGCCGGCCAGGTCTCGCCCGGCTATTCCGCCCCCTGGGCGGGTCCCGGCATCCCCGTCAAGGCGCTGAAATGGCTGATGATGCGCTACCGCCCGCTGGTCATCTGGCCGCAGCTCGAACAGGGGCTCTATCGCTGGCTGGGCCAGATGCTGGCCAATTGCACCGCCGCTGCCTACGGCCTGAACAAGGGCCGCATGGTGCGCCTGGCGGAATACAGCCGCGACGTGCTGAAGGAGCTGCGGGCCGAGACCGGCATCGCCTATGACCAGCGCATGCAGGGCACGCTGCAGCTCTTCCGCACTCAGAAGCAGCTCGATGCGGTGGGCGAGGACACGGCGGTGCTCGACCAGTTCCAGGTGCCCTATGAGCTGCTGGATCCGGCGGGTTGCATCGGCGCCGAGCCGGCGCTGGGGCGCGTCGCCGACAAATTCGTCGGCGGGCTGCGCCTGCCGGGCGACGAGACGGGCGATGCGCATGTCTTCACCCAGCGCCTGGCCGCGCTGGCCGCGGCGGCCGGCGTCACCTTCCGCTATGGCGTGACGGTCCAGGGGCTCGAGACCGAGGCGGGCGAAGTGGTGGGCGTCGCCACCGATCAGGGCCGCTTCACCGCGGACCGCTATGTGGTGGCGATGGGCAGTTACTCGCCGGCGCTGCTGCGGCCGCTCGGCGTGCAGGTGCCGGTCTATCCGGTGAAGGGCTATTCCCTGACCTTGCCCATCACCAAGGAAGAGGCGGCGCCGGTCTCGACCGTGATGGACGAGACCTACAAGGTGGCGATCACCCGCCTAGGCGACCGCATCCGCGTCGGCGGCACGGCGGAGCTGGCGGGCTTCTCCCTGAAGCTGCGCGCGCCGCGGCGGGAGACGCTGGCGCATTCCGTCGGCGACCTCTTCCCCGAGGGCGGCGACCTGGCGAAGGCGAGCTTCTGGACCGGCCTGCGCCCGATGACGCCGGACGGCACGCCGGTGGTGGGGCCGACGCGCTACCGGAACCTCTACCTGAACACCGGCCATGGCACGCTGGGCTGGACCATGGCCTGCGGCAGCGGGCGGCTGCTGGCGGATCTGCTGACCGGGCGGGCGCCGGAGATCGAGCACACCGATCTGGCACTGGACCGCTACGCCTTCGCCTGAACGCCAGCCCCGGATAGCCAGGCGGCGCTGCCGCAATCCGCAGCGCCGGGGTTGAGTGGTCCGCAGGGGCGCCCCGGTGCGGCGGGGCGCCCGAGACAGAGGCCATCCGGCAGCCGAATTCCATTGCCGCGCGAGCCGTGGCGGGCCGAGCAGGCCCAGGCCGCCCGGGCTCTCCGGGATGCTGGCTTAAGGCTCCCTGAGGCCAAGCGGGCGGCACTGGCGGGCGGCCATGCAGATCGACACAATCGACCCCAGGATGGCGGCGATGATCGTCGTCGACATGCAGAACGACTTCGTCGCCGAAGGCGCTCCCATGGAAACCCCGGCGGCACGGGCCATGGTCCCGCGGCTGGCGAGGCGCTGCGGATCTGCCGCGACCGCGGCATCAGGGTCATCTGTACGGCCCATGGGTACCGGCGCGACGGCTGCGACACGGGGTTGTCCAAGATGCACCCGCCGATCGCCAGCCGCGCCGCGCTGGTGGCCGACACGCCGGGCATCGAGATCTACCCGGACCTCGCGCCGCAACCGAACGAGCATGTCATCAAGAAGCGCCGCTACAGCGGCTTCGTCGGCACCGACCTCGACGTCATCCTGCGGGAATGGGGCACCGAGACGGTGATCATCTCTGGCACCGCGACGGAGAATTGCTGCCACGCCACGGGCCGGGATGCGATGTTCCGCAACTACCGGGTGGTGTTCCTGTCCGATGCCACCGCGACCTACGACTACCCGGACCGGGGCTTCGGGCCGATGCCCAACGCCGAGGTGCATCGCGCGACGCTGATCATCCTGGCGGCCTCCACCGCCCGTGTCATGCCGGTGGCGGAGATGGCGCGGCGCTTCGCCGATGGCGCAGGCGAGGCGCGGGCGGCGGAGCAGGCGAAGCGCCCGGCCCCGGCATCGGGCCTCGACGCTGCCGGCAGGCCCGGTGGCGGCTTTGAGCGGTGGCCGTCCACCTCCATCGCACAGGCGGGGACAGCCGCCGTGACCAGACCCGGCTTGACGCCCGGCCGCGCCCGGACCCAGGCTTCGCATCCGCAGCATCAAGGGGCGGACATGCAGCGATGGGGCGGCACCACGCGTCGCCATCCACGCCATGCCCAGCCCGCGAGCCCCAGGGGAGAACGCCATGGAATACCGCATGCTCGGCCGCAGCGGCATCAAGGTCAGCCGCTACTGCCTCGGCACCATGATGTTCGGCGGCCCGACCGATGCCGCGGAGAGCCAGCGCCTCATCGCCCGTGCGGCGGAGGCGGGGATCAACTTCCTCGACACCGCGGATGGCTACAATGGCGGGACGTCGGAGGAGGTGGTGGGCGCCGCCATCGCCGGCAACCGCCATGCCTGGGTGCTGGCGACCAAGATCGCCAACCGGGTGGGGAAGGGGCCGAACGAAGGCGGCCTCTCCCGCAAATGGGTGATCCAGGGGACGGAAGCCTGCCTGAAGCGCCTCGGCACCGATTTCATCGACGTGCTCTATCTGCATAAGGAGGACCATGCGACGCCGCTGGAAACCACGGTGCGGGCCCTGGCGGAGCTGGTGCATGCGGGGAAGGTCCGGCATTTCGGCGTCTCCAACTACCGCTCCTGGCGCATCGCCGAGATCTGCCGGCTCTGCGACCAGATGGGCATCGACCGGCCGGTGGTCTCCCAGCCCTACTACAACCTGATGAACCGCCAGCCGGAGGTCGAGCAGCTTCCCGCCGCCGCCTATTATGGGCTCGCGGTGTTCCCCTATTCGCCGCTGGCCCGCGGCGTGCTGACGGCGAAGTACCGGCCGGGCGAGACGCCGGAGCCCGGCAGCCGCGCCGCCCGCCAGGACAGGCGGATGCTGGAGACGGAGCTGCGGCCGGAATCACTGGAGATCGCGCAACGTCTTCGGGCGCATGCCGAGGCGCGGGGGACGAGCGCGGCGCATTTCGCCATCCAATGGGTGTTGGCCAACCGCCACGTCACCGGCGCCGTGCTGGGGCCGCGGACCATGGCGCATCTGGAGGATTACCTGGCGGCGCTGAGCTTCCGCCTCTCGCCGGAGGATGAGGCGCTGGTGGACCGGCTGGTGGCGCCGGGGCATCCCAGCACGCCGGGCTACAATGACCCGCAATACCCGATCGAGGGGAGGTAGGCCGAGCGGAGCGTCGCGGCAGTGCCGTGGCTCTCGCACCCACCCCACCAAAGGCCGAAGGGCCTTTGGAAGGCATGGGTAAGGACGCGGCGGTTCAGCCGGCCGCCTCGACCGAGCCGGTGAAGCAGGGTGCAGCGCAAGTCGGGGCGGTGAGGGAGCAGCGCCGCTCCCTCAACCGAACACCTCGGTCCAGGCGGCCATCAGCGCAGCATCCGCCTCCTCCATCGTCGCCGGGATGCCCAGCCGGTGCAGCGAGGTGACGCCATACTGGCTGATGCCGCAGGGCACGATGCCGCCGAAATGCGTGAGGTCCGGGTCCACGTTCAGCGCAATGCCGTGCCAGGTCACCCAGCGGGTGACGCGCACGCCGATGGCGCCGATCTTGTCCTCCGTCCCTCGCGCCTTATCCACCACCCAGATGCCGACGCGGCCTTCCCGCCGCTCCCCCTTCACGTTGAAGCGGTCGAGCGCCCGGATCACCCATTCCTCCAGATTGTGGACATAGGCCCGCACGTCGCGGCCGCGCCGGGTGAGGTCCAGCATCACATAGGCGGTGCGCTGGCCGGGCCCGTGATAGGTCCATTGCCCGCCGCGCCCGGCCTTGAAGACCGGAAAGCGCGGATCGAGCAGCCCTTCCGCCGCGGCGGAGGTGCCGGCGGTGTAGGTGGGCGGGTGCTCCACCAGCCAGACCAGCTCCTCCGCCGTGCCGGCGTGGATGCCCGCCACCTGGGCTTCCATGGTGGCGAGGGCTTCGGGATAGGGGGTCAGCCCCTCGGCGATGCGCCAAAGGGGCGTGGGGGCAGTTGATCGGGGCAAGGTCATCGTCTATAGGCGCGCCTCCTACCCGGTTCGCGGTCGTGGCGGAATGGTAGACGCGCCAGCTTGAGGTGCTGGTGGGGGAAACCCCGTGGAAGTTCGAATCTTCTCGACCGCACCATTTCTCTCCGCATGCCGCCGCCCGCCAGCCCGGCACGCCGGCGCGATGCCCTTCGGCCCAGCCATGTCATTCTCCGGGGCCCTGGCGGCAGGTCAGGCATCAGACATAGGCGGCAGCCCCGCCCGGCACCAGGGCCGGCGCGGCCCGCCATCCCAGCGCCGGATTGGCCGCAAGCCGCGGCCTCTCCCACTCTGTCGCCCCCGATGGCCGCGGTCGAAAGGAACGGGATGAAAGCCCTGATTGCGACCTCAGCCCTCGCGCAGCTCGCCGGCTCGGAACTGGTTGCCCTCGAATTGCTGGAATGCCTGCGGGAGCATGGCGTGGCGTGCGACCTGACGGCGCATGTCCACGGCTCGCCGATGCGGGAGGTGGCGCAGGAAGCCGGCGCGCATATCCTGCCCCATCCTGGCCGGGTCCGCCTGTTCGACTACGACATCGCCTGGCTGCAGACCCAGGTCGCCCCAACCCTGGACCTGACGATCGACGAGCATTCCCGGCCACGGACGCTCTGCCTCTTCGCCCATCTGGACCTGAAATTCGTCCTCGCCGGGCCGGGGATGCTGGAGGACCTGATCGCCGACCACTTCATGTACTGCTCGCCGGAAGCGGCAGCGCATTTCACCGGGCTCGGCCTCGACGCCGAGCGGGCCTGGGTCTTCCACAACGCCGCGCCCTCCCGCTTCGCCGGGGAGGCGAGGGCAGGGGAGGTGCTGCGGCACCTCACCATCATCTCCAACCACGCGCCGCCGGAGCTGCTGGACGCCGCCGGGCTGCTGCGCGAGGCCGGGGTGGAGGTGGTCCATTACGGCGCCGAAGGCGGCATCGAGAACATCCGGATGGCGCCCGAGCACTTCGCCCGGACTGATGCGGTCGTCACCATCGGCAAGAGCGTGCAGTACAGCCTGCTCGCCCGCCGCCCCGTCTATGTCTACGACCATCTGGGCGGCCCGGGATGGCTGCTCGAGGCGAATTTCACCGCCTGCGCCCAGGCCAATTTCTCGGGCCGGTGCTGCGGCCGCAAGCTCGGCGCAGCGGAGATTGCGGCGGAGCTGCTCGGCGGCTTCCGGCCCGCCCGCCGCGCGGCGCAGGCCTGGCCGGAGACGCTGCTGCAGACCTACCGGCTGGAGCCCTATGTGCGGCAGATCCTGGAGCGAAGCGCGAACGCCAAGCCCGCCGCCGCCGTCGCCGCCCTCATGGCGGTCCATCGCCACGCCCTCGAGCGCGAGCGGCAGCTTGCCGTCGCCGCCTATCACTACCTGCAGTCCCGCGAATACCTGCGAGGGGAAAGGCTCAGGCTGATCCGTGAGCTGGAACTGCTCAAGGCGCGGGACGGGACGCTGCCCCTGCCATTCCCATCCAACCGCACGCCGGGCCTCACCACGAGCCGGGAGGAATTCGCCCATGGCGTGGTCCGGCTGGAGAACGGCAATGGCTGGTCGCGGCTGATCGAGGGCGACCGGTACCGGCTGCATGCCGCGCGCCCCGGCGCCCAGCCAGCCGAGCTCCGCTGGGAGCTGCGCGGCGTCAGGCGCAGCCTTGCCGTCGAATGCCTGGCCGGCATCGCGGTCCCCGACTGCGCCCGGCTTTTCCTCGAGCTCCGGGTCCTGCTGGGCGGCGAGGTTTTCAGCGCGGCCGCCACGCAACTCGGGGACGGCATCGGAAGCTCCTTCCTGAAGATCCATATCCCTGAGCCTGGGGAGGCGGAGGTCGCGATCATTCTTCAGGCCGTCGCCGCCCGGCCGCTGACGGGGAAGGAAAGGGCGGTGGTGGATCTGCAGCCGTTACAGGCCGTGCCTCTGTCCTAAAGCCGGTTGGATGGGAGGCGGCGCCGCCCTGGGCTAGGGCCTGTTAGCGAATGGGCCTCGGGTCGGTCTGGCGGGTCTTTTTCGCCTTGGGGGCGTCGGTCGGCTTGCCAAGGCAACCAGCCTTGGCTGCGCCGCCCTCCTGCCCAGCACAAAAATCCCTCGCCTGCCCCCCGCCTCGCCCAGTCCCTAATAGGCCTAAAGCAATATCCGACCAGGGGGAGCCACCTGACTGGATATGCTCCAGAAAATACAATATCCGAAGCGGCTTATCTCCGACCTGATGGCTCACGGCGCGATCCATCAGGTCGGGGGCTGCTCCAGAGCGGGCCTCCGATCAGGCGGAATCGCCTGGCGGGATGCCCCGCTTCAGAAAGTGAAGTATCTGGAGCAGCCTGCCCCTGACCTGGCGGCTCGCGACGTGATCCATGCGATCGGGGCTGCTCCAGTGTCTCCGCCGGAGGTGACTGCATGGACGAGGATTTCCGCCGCGCTGCACTCGACTACCACCGCTTCCCGCGGCCGGGGAAGCTGGCGATCGAGCCGACCAAGCGCATGGCCACCCAGCGCGACTTGGCCCTCGCCTACTCCCCCGGAGTCGCCGCCGCCTGCGAGGAAATCGCCGCCAACCCGGATGCCGCCTGGGACTACACCGCGCGCGGCAATGTCGTCGCCGTCATCTCCAACGGCACCGCCGTGCTCGGCCTCGGCGCCATCGGCGCGCTGGCCGGCAAGCCGGTGATGGAGGGCAAGGCGGTCCTCTTCAAGAAATTCGCTGGCATCGATTCCATCGACATCGAGGTGGAGGAGCGCGACCCGCAGAAGCTCATCGAGGTCATCGCCGCCCTCGAACCCTCCTTCGGCGCCATCAACCTCGAGGACATCAAGGCCCCCGAATGCTTCGAGGTCGAGCGGGTGCTGCGGGAGCGCATGCGGATCCCGGTCTTCCATGACGACCAGCACGGCACCGCCATCATCGTCGCCGCCGCGGTCCGCAACGGCCTCGTCCTCCAGGGCAAGCGGATCGAGGAGGTGAAGCTGGTGAACACCGGCGGCGGCGCCGCGGCGCTCGCCTGCCTCGACCTGCTGGTGGAGATGGGGCTGCGGCGAGAGAACGTCACGGTCTGCGACATCAACGGCGTCGTCCATACCGGGCGCAACGACCTCGATCCCTACAAGGCGAAGTACGCCAGGGAGACGGCGGCACGGACTCTGGAGGAGGTGCTGGAGGGCGCCGATATCTTCCTCGGCCTCTCCGCCCCGCGGGTGCTGAAGCCGGAATGGCTGGGCAAGCTGGCGCCGAAGCCGCTGGTCCTCGCCCTGGCGAATCCGGAACCGGAGATCCTGCCGGAAGCCGTGCGCGCGGCGCGGCCGGATGCGATCGTCGCCACCGGCCGCAGCGACTACCCGAACCAGGTCAACAACGTCCTCTGCTTCCCCTTCATCTTCCGCGGCGCCCTTGATGTCGGCGCGACGGCGATCAACGAGGCGATGAAGGTGGCGGCCGCCGACGCCATCGCGGCGCTCGCCCGCGTCGAGGCGAGCGAGGTGGTGGCGGCGGCCTATGGCGGCCATGCCCCGGTCTTCGGCCCGGACTACATCATCCCCCGCGCCTTCGACCCGCGGCTGATCCTCGAGATCGCGCCGGCCGTGGCGCGCGCCGCCATGGAGACCGGAGTCGCCCGCCGCCCCATCGCCGATTTCGCCGCCTACCGGCGGGAGCTAGAGCGCTTCGTCTTCCGCTCCGGCTACCTGATGCGGCCGATGTTCGAGGCCGGCCGCCAGGCCCCCCGTCGGGTCGCCTATGCCGAAGGCGAGGATGAGCGGACGCTGCGCGCCGTGCAGACCGTGCTCGATGAGGGGATCGCCGAGCCGGTGCTGATCGGGCGGCGGGAGGTGATCGAGGCCCGCGCCCGGGCCATGGGGCTGCGCATGGATTTCTCCCAGTCGGTCGAGATCCTCGACCCCAATCTTGATCGCGCGGTGTTCGAGCCGCTGATCAGCCTCTACCAGAAAAAAGTTGCCCGCCGCGGCGTGCCGCCGGAGGCGGCGGCGCGGCGCGTCGGCACCCGCGCGGCCGTCACCGCCGCCGTCCTGCTGGAGGCCGGGCTGGTCGATGCCGCGCTGGTCGGCGGCAGCGGCAATTGGATGCGGCAATGGCACTACGCCTATGACGTGATCGGCAAGCGGGAGGATGCGGGGCGGGTCTATGCGCTCTCGGCCGTCATCATCCCCACCGGCACGCTGTTCTTCGTGGATACCCATCTGCTGGTGGAGCCCAGCGCGGAGCAGATTGCCGAGATGACGCTGCTGGCGGCCGAGCAGGTGCATGCCTTCGGCATCACGCCCAAGGTCGCCCTGCTCAGCCATTCCTCCTTCGGCGCCTCCCACGCCCCGACGGCGCGCACCATGCGGGCGGCGCTGGGGCTGATCCGCGAACGGGCGCCGGGGCTGGAGGTGGATGGCGAGATGCATGCGGATGCCGCGCTGGTGCCGGCGATCCGCGCCCGGGCGGTGCCGGAGAGCACCCTGAGCGACACCGCCAACCTGCTGGTCTTCCCCAACCTCGACAGCGCCAATATCAGCTTCAACCTGCTGAAGGCGGCGGCAGACGGGCTGCAGGTGGGGCCGATCCTGCTCGGGATGCGCAAGCCGATCCATGTGCTGGTGCCGAGCGTGACGGCGCGCGGCATCGTCAACCTGACGGCGGTGGCGGTGCACCAGGCGAATGCGCTGCGGGAGGAGTGGGCGGGCTGACCGCCCTCGCGGTCCGGGCGATGATGCGGGGACAAGGGGGAACCGTGCCATGACCTTCAGCATCGCCGCGTACTGCCCGGAGACCGGCGCGGTCGGCGTCGCCGTCGCCACCTATTCCCTGGCCTGCGGCGCCCGCGCCCGGGCGGCCACCGGGCGGGGCGCCATCATGAGCCAGGGCTTCGCCAGCCCGCCGCTGAGTCTCCTCGGCATCCGGTTGCTAGAGGAGGGGCTGCCGGCGCCGGAGGTGATGGCGCGCCTCGCTGCCAGCGACCCGGATTTCGCCTGGCGGCAGATCAGCCTGGTGGATGGCGCGGGCCGCGCGGTGGGGCATACCGGCCCGCATTGCCGCGGCTGGGCCGGGCAGGCGGAGGGGCCGGGCTGCGTCGCCTGCGGCAATGTCCTGGCCGGGGAGGGGGTGGTGCAGGCCATGGTGGCCGGCTTCATGGCCGCCGCCGGAGAGCCCCTGGCGGAGCGGCTGCTGCACGCCCTGGAAGGCGCCCGCAAAGCGGGCGGCCAGGTGGGAGCGGAGGGACCGCTGCCAGAGCGCTCCGCTGCGGTGAAGGTCCACCATGTGGAGGCGCATCCGCTGGTCGATCTGCGCGTGGATTTCTCCGCCGATGCCATCACCGATCTCCGCCGCCTCTGGGCGGAATGGCAGCGCATGGCGCCCTATTACGAGCAGCGCTGGCGCAACCCCGTGGCCACGCCAGCGCAGGATGCCTGGATGCGGTCGCAGGGCAGGGGCGGGTAGGGTGGCTTCAGGTCAGGCGGCCTCGCTTGGCGGCCCAGGCAATGCAACGCGATGAAGGGCTAGAGCATTTTCGGTTCACATGCGTTCACCGACAGCGCTCTACGCCTTTGTTTGCAGAGCAGATTCACGCCTTCGGGCGATGCCGTCCTACGGCGATCTGCTCTAAACCGAGTTCACGCAGGCCCTGTCGGCGTGAACTCGCTCCAGCGGCGCCCCGGCCCGATCCTCAGCGCGCGGCGATGGACGTAGCGGCACCGGCCATCGCAACCGCACTGCCGCGCTTCGCCAGCCGCAGGGCGCGGGGCGAGGTGAAGAAGCGCTGCGCGCGCGAGGCGGCCTGGGCATAGCCAGCGAACACCGCCACGACGATGGCGGCGATCACCAGGGCCAGTTCCAGCGCGCCCGTCAGCGTCAGCCCCGCCATGTCCACCACCGAGGGCAGCAGTGCCAGGAAGAACACCACGGCCTTCGGATTGCCGAGATTGATCGACAGCCCCGCCAGGAACAGCCGCCCCGCGCCATCCGGCTGCGGCGCGGCCTTTATCGGCTGGGTGGCGGAGCGCCAGAGCTTCCAGGCGAGGTAGAGCAGATAGGCCGCGCCGGCATAGCGCACCGCCTGGAAGAGTGGCGCGAAGCTGGCGGCCAACGCGGCCAGCCCCGCCGCCGCCACCGCGAACCACAGCAGGGAACCGGCGGCGCAGCCCGCAATGAAGGCGGGCGCTCCGCCCAGGCCGCGGGCCAGCACCCGCGCCACCAGCGCCGTCACCGCCGGCCCGGGCAGGATCACCACCGCCAGATAGGCGGTGGCGAAGAGCAGCAGGCCGGTCGCGCTCATCGCCGGTAGCTTTCTGCCTCCGTCACATAGCCATGCGTCAGATCATGGGCGAGCGCCGCCGGGTCGCGCTCCGACGGTGCGCCATGGCCGCCGCCGCCGGGCGTCCGCAGCGTCACCCGGTCGCCCCGCAGCAGGACGTATTGCCGCTTCGGGTCGGTGCGCTCGCCATTGATGCGCAACTCGCCCGGCGCCCCAGGCTTGCCGCCTTCGATCCCGAAGGCCGGGAAGATGGTGCGCTCGGCGAGAAAGGAGACGGCGATCGGTGTGTCGCTCAGGCTCTCCACCTCGATCTCCTGCCCGAGCCCGCCGCGATGCCGCCCCGGCCCGCCGCTGTCCGGCCGCAGCGTCTTGTGGTGGAAGCGCAAGGGGGCGATGTGCTCGCTGATCTCGATGCTGGTCGAGGAGACGTTGGAGGGCCAGGAAAGCGTGGTGACGCCATCCCCCCGCACATTGCCGCCCATCCCGCCGTTGAAGAAGAACATGTTGGCGAAAGGCTTGCCGTCCCGGACGCCCGACTGGTTCATGCCCCACATGGGGGAGCCGCAGGCGGCCATCACCCGCTCCGGCACCACCTGGCCGAGGCAGCCGAAGACCAGCATCGGCAGGTAATGCCCGATCAGCATGCGGGAGCCGCCGGAGGCCGGGAAGACCGGGTTGACGATGCTGCCCGGCGGCGCCGTGACGCTGATCGGCCGCCAAGCGCCTTCATTGTTCGGCAGGGAGGGGTTGGTGCAGACCTTCACCCCGTACATGCACATGGCATAGGTGTAGCAATAGGCGCAGTTGATGGCCCGATCCACCTGGGCGTCGGTGCCGGCGAAATCCATGCTGATGGCATCGCCGGCGATGGTCAGCGCCATGCGGATGGTCACCGGCTTGTCCAGCAGCCCATCGGTCTGCAGCTCGCTGTGGTAGGTGCCGTCCGGCAGGGCGCGTATCGCCTCGCGCATCGCCGCCTCGCAGCGGCCCTGGATCTCGGCGGCGAGGTCCGTCAGGTCCGGCAGGCCGTATTGCCGCATCAGGCCGAGGAGGCGGTCCTCCATGAGGTCCAGCGCCACCACCTGGGCCCAGAGATCGCCCATGGTCTGGTCCGGGGTGCGGACATTCTTGCGGATCATCGCCACCAGCGTCTCGTCGGTGGCGCCGCCGCGCATGAGCTTGAGGGGCGGGATCTGCAGCCCTTCTTCGAACACCTCGCGCGGCTCCGGGCTGCGGATCTTGCCGCCGATATCCGGCGCATGCGCGGTGGAGGCGCTGAAGGCCACCAGACGGCCATCGAGGAAGATCGGCTTGGCCACGGTGATGTCCGGCAAATGGCCGGTGCCGAGCCAGAGGTCGTTGGTGATGAGCACGTCGCCCGGCGCCAACGTCTCCGGCGGATAGGCCTTCAGGAAATGCTTCACCGTCTCCGGCAGCGTGCCGATGAAGGAAGGGATGCTTTCCGTCGCCTGCACCAGGGATTGCCCGGCGGCATCGGTGACGATGCAGGAGAAATCGTAGCTCTCCCGCACCAGGGTGGAGAAGCTGGTGCGCACCAGCGCCGCCGCCGCCTCGTCCACCAGGGAGATCAGGCGGCGCCAGAGCAGCTCCAGCTCCACGGCATCGAAAGTGCGGGCCATTACCGCTTCTCCTCCTGCGCCGGCCGATTCAGACCTCCGCGCCCTTCGGCGCTGCGGTCATCGGACGGCGCGATCTCCGCCAGGATGGTGCCATCCGCCAGCACGCGGGCGCTGGCACCGGGGCCGATGATGAAGGTGCTCTCGTCTTCCTCGAACACCGCCGGCCCTGCCACCTCGGCGCCGGGGGCCAGGGCGTAGCGGTCATAGACCGCGGTCGGCAGCGTCTTGCCGGCATCGGGGAAGAAGACCGGCCGCTCGCCCTTCCGCGCCGTGCTGCCGGCGTGCTGCGGCAGGCGCAGCGTGCCGCCGGCGCCGGGCATGGGTGCGGTGAGGGAGAGCCGCAAGGCGACGAATTGCGCCGCCGCGCCCGGCGGGGTGCGGGCGAAGAGCCGGCGGTAGGCGGCCTCGAAGGCGGCGCGCACCGGGGCTTCCGTCAACGTCTCCGGCAGCGCCACGGTGATCTCGCTGCCCTGGCCGATATAGCGCATATCCGCCAGCCGCCGCGCCACGCGCCCGTCCTCGGCCGCCCCCGTCTCCCGCAGCACCGCCAGCGCCTCCGCCTCCAGCGCCGCGAAGACGCGCCCGGCCGCGGCGTAGTCGGCGCCTGAGAGCGGCGCGTTGAAGCTGGCGACGCGGTCCACCCGGGCGGGCGCCATCAGCATGCCGATGGTGCTGCCCGCCCCGGCGCCCGGCGGGCAGGCGACGCGCGTCACGCCGAGCTTCCGCGCCACATGCCAGGCATGCACCGGCGCCGCGCCGCCGGTCGCCAGCAGCGCATATTCCGCCGGGATGCGGCCGCGTTCCGCGATGGCGACGCGCGCCGCACCCGCCATGTTCTCGTTCACCACGTCATGCACGCCGAAGGCGGCGCGCTCCCCGGCCACGCCGAGCGCCCCCGCCAGCCGGCCCAGCGAAGCCTCGGAGGCCGCCGCGTCGATCCGCATCGCGCCGCCGAGGAAGAATTCCGCGTTCAGATAGCCGAGCGACAGGTCGGCATCCGTCACTGTCGGCTCCGCCCCGCCGCGGCCATAGCAGGCGGGCCCGGGCTGCGCCCCGCTGCTCTCCGGCCCCACTTGCAGCGTGCCAAGCCCGCTGCGCCTGGCGATGGAGCCGCCGCCGGCGCCGATCTCGATGAGCTCCACCGTGGCGATCTGGATCGGCAGGCCGGAGCCGCGTAGGAAGCGCTTCTCCCGCGCCGCCTCGAAGCCCCAGGCGACCAGCGGCTCGCCATCATCCACCAAAGCGAGCTTCGCCGTGGTGCCGCCCATGTCGAAGGCCAGCACCCGGTCCAGCCCGGCATGGCGGCCGAACCAGGCGCCGGCGAGCGCCCCGGCCGCGGGCCCGCTTTCCAGCAGATGCACCGGGGCGCGCTTCGCCTCCTCCACATGCGTCAGCCCGCCATTGGAGAGCATGAGGAAGAGCCGCCCCGGAATGCCGGCCTCCCGCAGCGCGCCCTCCAGCCGGGCCAGATAGGTCTCTGCCAGCGGCCGCACATAGGCATTGGCGACGGTGGTGCTGGCGCGGGGGTATTCCCGGATCTCGGGCGCGATGTCGGAGGAGAGGGAGAGCGACAGCGCCGGGAAGCGCTTCGCCACCGCCTCCGCCACCGCCCGCTCATGCGCCGGGTTGGCATAGGCGTGCAGGAAGACCACGGCGAGGCTCTCGATGCCCGCCGCCACCAGCGACTCCACCTCCCGCAGCGCGGCGTCGAGGTCGAGCGGCCGCTCCACGCTGCCATCGGGCGCCAGCCGCTCCGCCGCCTCCCGCCGCCAGGGGCGGGGGACGAGCGGCTTCGGCATCTCGATGAACAGGTCGTAGAGCTCGTATTTCCGCTCCCGCCCGATCTCCAGCGTGTCGCGGAAGCCCGCCGTCGTCAGCAGGCCGGTCCGCGCGCCCTTCCGCTCGATCAGCGCATTGGTGAAGAGTGTCGTCGCATGCACCACCCGGCCGATCTCGCCCGGCCCGATGCCGGCCTTCTCCAGCACGGCGCGCGTGCCCGCCATGGTGCCGCGGGCCGGGTCGTCGGGCGTGGTGCTCTCCTTCCAGATCACCGCGCGCCCGTCGCGCGGGTCCAGCACCACCAGGTCGGTGAAGGTGCCCCCGATATCGATGCCGAGGGAATAGGGCGCTGCCATCATGGATCCTTCGTCAATCGGCCCGGATGTTGCCGGCTTTCGCCACCTGCGCCCAGCGCTCCCGGTCGCGGCGGATGCGGGCGGCGAAGGCGGGGCCGGCCTCCCCCAGCGGGAGCAGGCCGCGGGCGGCCAGCACCGGCGTGGTGACAGGATCGGCCAGGGCATCGAGGAACAGCGCCGCCAGCTCCGCCTGCTGCCCTTCCAGCAGGCCCGCCGGCCCGACCAGGCCGAACCAGTTGCCCATGGCGAGGGAAGGGTAGTCCGCGGTCAGCAGCGGCAGGTCGGGGAACAAGGCGAGCGGCGCATCGGCCGCCAGTGCCAGGGCCCGCACCTGGCCGCCGCGCACCATCTCCGCCACCTCCGCGATATTGGCGAAGAACAGGTCGATCCGCCCGGCGGCAAGGTCGAGCAGCGCCGGCGCCCCGCCGCGATAGGCGACATGGGTCAGCTTCAGCCCGGCCGCCACGGCGAAGCCCTCCGCCCCGAGCTGGTTGGTGCTGCCATTGCCGGTGGAGCCATAGGTGAGCGCCCCTGCCGGCCGCGCCCTGGCCTCGGCCACCAGCTCCGCCACCGTCCGGAAGGGCGCGTCCGGCCGCACCACCAGCGCCATGGGCGTGGTGGCCAGCGCGGCGATCGGCGCCAGCTCGCGGTCCAGATCCAGCGGGATCTGGCTGCCCGGCACCACCGGCGCGACGGCAAGCTGGCCCATGATGCCGATGCCGAGGGTGGTGCCATCGGCCGGGCTGCGCGCCACCGCCTGCAAGGCGATGAAGCCGAGGGCGCCGGAGCGGATCTCGACGATGACGGAGGGGCCGCCGCGGCGCTGGATGGCCTCGGCGGCGATGCGCGCCACCTGGTCGGCGGTGCCGCCCGGGGCGAAGCCGACCAGCAGGCGGATGGGGCCCCGCGGCTGGGCGATAGCCGGGGCGGCAAGCAGGGATGGCACGGCAAGCAGAAGGCGACGGCGCATGACGCCTCATCCGGCTGCGGGTGACCCCGTTCCTCGCAGGGCCTGCCCTTTATGGGTCGGTGCTGGCGAGCATATCCTCGGCGAGGTGGCGCGCGGGGTCCATCCCTCGGGAAAAGATCGGGTAGGATGCCTTGGCGGCGACCCTGACCCCTGCGCGCCCCGCCATGTGGGGACCGATTCCCGGATCCCGCTGCGCCCGCCGGGTTGACGCAAGCCGCGCGGTCCCCAAACACTCGCGCCAACCAAGCCAGGGAACGTCTTGCCCATGCCTCGCCTGTTGCGCCTCGCCTTCGCCGCGCTGCTCCTCGCCACACCTGCCGCGGCGCAGGAGCGCACCATCCGCATGGTCAGCGGCTTTGCCGCCGGCGGCTCCTCGGACCTCGTCGCGCGCCTCGCCGCCGATGCCGCCGCGTCTCTGCTGCAGGCGCGAATCGTGGTGGAGAACCGTACCGGCGCGAACGGGGTGATCGGCGCCGCGGAAGTGGCGCGCAGCGCGCCGGACGGCAACACCGTCTTCCAGTGCCCGATGAGCACCCTCGGCATCGTGCCCTTCCTCATCGGCGTCTCCCTGCCGGTCGATCCCGGGGAGGCGCTGATCCCGCTCGGCAACCTCGCCCTTTCCTCCTACGGCTTCGCCGTCGCGGCGAACGGGCCCTATCGCAGCGTGCCGGAGGTGCTGGCGGCGGCGCGGGAGAAGCCGGGGCAGGTGACCTTCGGCAGCGCCGGCGTCGGCAGCGCGCAGCATCTGGCGGGCGAGCTGCTGCAGCAGAAGGCCGGCGTGCAGATGACGCATGTGCCCTATCGCGGGGCGACACCGGCCATCGTCGACATTCTCGCCGGGCGGACGGATTTCATGATCACCAACCTCGCCGACATGGCGCGGCAGGTGCAGGACGGCGCGCTCAAGCTACTCGCCATCGGCGACGATGGCGGCTCGGCGCTGTTTCCCGATGTCCCGCCGCTCTCCCGCTTCGTCCCGGGCTTCGAGGTGGCGGGCTGGTTCGGCATCTGCGGCCCGCGCGGCATGGCGCCGGAGCAGGTGGCGCGCTGGGAGGCGGCGCTGCGCCAGGCGATGCAGGGGGAGGCGCTGCGCCGGCGCCTGGCGGAGAGCGGGCTGACGCCCCGCTTCGAGGATGCGGCGACCCTTGCCCGGCGCATCGCCAATGACCGCAGCACCTGGCGGGGCGTCATCCAGACAGTGGGCGTCCGGGCGGAATAGCATCTCCGCGGCGTCGCTGCGCGACGCCGTGGGGGCAATAGTGGCTCCCGCCATTCGGTGCTGGTCAGGCCGCTCGCATAGCGTAGGCCCGCGCGGCTATGCTGCTTTCGGTCGGACGCCGCCCACGTGCTTCCCCGGGGAGATGGCCCGGACGCCAGTCTTCCAACCAGCCATGCCGAGAGCGATGAGTGATCTCCTGACCGAGGAAGAGGCGTACAGGGCGATGTACTTCTTCCTCCGCGCGTATTGGATGAGGACCGCATCATCGGACATCGCTGCCCTGCTCGGTGAGCTGAGTCTTCTGGAGGACGGCAGCCCGACCGACCCTGCTGCCGCGGGTGATTTCCGCCTCGCGATTGCCGAGGCGAGGAACTCCGCCTCCACTCGCCCACCTCTGCGTCGGCCGTCATAGAGCGCCAACCGTCCATTCAGAGAGTGTTTCGAAACGGGTTCTAGGGGCCTCGCACAGCCTGCCAAGGCAAGCCGCGCCGGGGCAGCGGGCAGCACCCGTCCGGCGGGTGGAACAAACACCGGGCCGTGCGCCGCGTTAGCCGGGTTCTGGCAACACGGCGAGGGCGCGATGGTGAAGCTCGGCTACAAGCTGATGGCGGAGGAGCACGGCCCCGCCGATCTGGTCCGCAACCTGCAACGGGCGGAGGCGGCGGGCTTCGACCTTGCGGCGATCTCCGACCATATTTCCCCCTGGGTCGAGGAACAGGGGCATTCCTCCTTCGCCTGGACCGTGCTGGGGGCCATGGCCCAGGCGACGCAGCGCATCGGGCTGATGACCGCCGTCACCTGTCCGCTCTTCCGCTATCACCCGGCGATCATCGCCCAGGCCGCCGCCACCGTGGCGCTGCTGAGCGGCGACCGCTTCACCCTCGGCCTCGGCGCCGGGGAGCGGCTGAACGAGCATGTCATCGGCACCGGCTGGCCCGGGGTGCTGGAGCGGCATGCGCGGCTCTCCGAGGCGCTCGACATTCTCGGCGGGCTGCTCGGCGGCGAGATGACGCATTACGAGGGCAAGTATTACCGCCTGGACCATGCGAAGCTCTATGACCGCCCGGC
This sequence comes from Siccirubricoccus soli, assembly GCF_024178315.1. Taxonomy (GTDB): domain Bacteria; phylum Pseudomonadota; class Alphaproteobacteria; order Acetobacterales; family Acetobacteraceae; genus Siccirubricoccus; species Siccirubricoccus soli. The sequence continues at coordinate 27,646 of NZ_JAMZIK010000051.1, forward strand.
GCATCCGGTGCCGCTGGTGCTGGCCGCGGGCGGGCCGGATGCGGCGCGGCTGGCGGCGAAAAAGAGCCACGGCCTGATCGCGACCGAGCCGCGGAAGGAGCTGGTGGAGGCCTATCGCCAGGCCGGCGGAAGCGGCCCCTGCTATGCGGAGGTCTCGCTCTGCGTCGCGGAGAGCGAGGCGGCGGGGCAGGAGGTGGCGCATCGCTACGCCCGCTGGTCGCTGACCGGCTGGCCGGTGATGGCGGAGCTGCCGCATACCGAGAGCTTCGCCGCCGCCACCGAGCATGTGACGCCGGAGATGGTCGGCCAGCAGGCGAGTTGCGGTCCGAAGGCCGAGGCCCATCTCAAATCGATCAACCGCTTCATCGAGGCGGGCTTTGACCACATCATCCTGAGCCAGATCGGCCCGGATCAGGAGCGTTTCATCGCACTCTTCGAGCGCGAGCTCGCCCCCGCCCTGCGCCGATGAGGAAGGGCGCCGCCTCCCTCCGCCCGCGACGCCCAGACTCCCGGTTTCCAAAGGCCCTTCGGCCTTTGGCGGGGTGGGTTCGGGAGGGGCAAAGCCCCTCCCGACCTAAGGCCGCAGCCCCCTTGCTCTCTGCCCCGGCTCCAGCGTCCGCTCCGCCAGCGTGGCGAATTCGCAGAGCAGCCGGCGTGTCTCCCGCGGGTCGATGATCTCCTCCGCCCAGAAGGCCTCCGCCGTCCGCAGCGGGGAGCGCAGCTTCTGCAGCCGTGCCTCGATCTCCACCAGCTTCGCCGCCGGATCTTCCGCCGCGTCGATGTCGGCCCGGTAGGCCGCCTCGATCCCGCCTTCCAGCGGCAGGCTGCCCCAGCGGGCGGAGGGCCAGGCGTAGCGGATGGTGTAGCGGTTGGCCGGCTGGTGGATCGCCCCCGCCACGCCGAAGGCGTTGCGCAGCACCACCGTGCACCAGGGCACGCTGCACTGGTTGATCGCCGCCATGGCGCGCACGCCCCAGCGAATGGTGGCCGCCTTCTCCGCCTCCAGCCCGATCATGAAGCCCGGGCAGTCCATCAGGTGCACCACCGGCAGGTGGAAGGTATCCGCCAGGTCGACGAAGCGGATCACCTTGGCGCAGGCATCCGCGGTCCAGGAGCCGGCATAGAACATCGGGTCGCCCATGATGACCGCGACCGGCAGCCCGTTCAGCCGGGCGAGGGCGGTGATGATGGAGCGGCCGAAATACCGCCCCATCTCGAAGACCGAGCCGCGGTCCATCAGCCCTTCCAGCAGCGCCCGCGCCCGGTAGGGCTTGCGGATGTCGCGCGGGATGACGGAGAGCCAGCCCTCCTCCCGCCGCGTCGCCTCGTCCTCGCTCGGCAGCCGCTTCGGCAGCTCGAAGACCGAGGAGGGCAGGTAGGACAGGAAGCGCCGCGCCGCCGCGAAGGCCTCCTCCTCGCTGTCCACGGCATGGTCCACCGCGCCCGCCTTGCACTGGATCTCCCACCCCCCGAGCTCGCTTTTCGAGAGGTTGTTGCCCATCGCGTTCACCACCGGTGGGCCGGCGACGAACATGGCGCTGGTCTCCCTCGTCATGACCGAGAAATGGGAGGCGGCGAGCCGCGCGGCGCCGAGCCCGGCAACCGAGCCGAGGCCAAGCGCCACGACCGGCACGCGGGAGAGGTTGTCCCCGGTATGGTGGTACAGCCAGGTGCCGCCGACGCCGCCCGGCAGATTGGCCCGGCCTGTCGTCTCGATGGTCTTCACCGAGCCGCCGCCGCCCGATCCCTCGATGATCCGGATGATCGGCAGGCGCAGCTCGGCCGCCATCCGCTCCGCCATGATCGGCTTGTCCCGGATGGTGGCGTCGGCGCTGCCGCCACGCACGGTGAAATCGTCGCCGACGATCACCACCGGCCGCCCCTCCACCGAGCCACGGCCCATGACGCAATTGGAGGGGGTGAACTCCTTCAGTTCACCATCCGGCCCGTAGCTGGCGCGGCCGGCGATGGCGCCGACCTCATGGAAGGAGTGCGGGTCGAGCATGGCGTCGATCCGCTCCCGCACCGTCAGCCTTCCACCCTGGTGCTGGCGGGCGACCTTGTCCGGGCCACCCATGGCCTTCGCCATGGCTTCGCGAGCGCGCAATTCGTCGAGTTCGGGTTGCCAGCTCATCTCCTGCCTTTCCTGGACGGTCCCGGCGCCGGCCTGGGCCGCCGCCTGTCCGGCCCACTGTCCCGTGTCGTGCCGCCGGGCTCAAGCCCCGGCCCGGCCGAGGCGGTAGCCCGCGCCTGAGCTTCGGCCTATCCTGCCATCCGAAAACGGAGGATCGACCATGGCCGTCCCGACGCCGAACGCCCCCGAAGCCTGCATCATCGGCTGGGCCCATACCCCCTTCGGCAAGCTGGAGGAGCCGGACCTCGAATCCCTCCTCGCCCGGGTCGGCCGCGCCGCCATCGAGGATGCGGGTATCTCCCCGGCCGAGATCGATGCCGGCTTCATGGGCGTCTTCGGGGAGGGATTCACCAACCAGGGCTTCCCCAGCTCCCTGATCCTGCAGAGCGTGCCGGAGCTGCGCTTTAAGCCCATCACCCGCTACGAGAATGCCTGCGCCACCGGCAGCGCCGCCATCCATGGCGCGCTGGACTTCCTGGCGGCGAAGCGCGGCCGCTTCGCCCTGGTGTTGGGCGCGGAGAAGATGACGGCAACGCCCGGCGCCCAGGTCGGCGAGATCCTGCTGAACGCCAGCTACCGGAAGACGGAGCAGGACATCAAGGGCGGCTTCGCCGGCGTCTTCGCCCGCATCGCGGAAGCCTATTTCCAGCGCCATGGCGACCAGTCCGACGCGCTGGCGGCGATCGCCGCGAAGAATCACAAGAACGGCGTGGACAATCCCTGGGCGCAGATGCGGAAGGACCTCGGCTACGCCTTCTGCCGTGCCGAGAGCGAGAAGAACCCCTTCGTCGCCCCGCCGCTGAAGCGCACGGATTGCTCCCTGGTCTCGGATGGCGCTGCGGCGCTGGTCATCACCGATGCCGAGACGGCCAAGAGCATGCAGAAGGCGGTGCGCTTCCGCGCCGCGGTGCAAGTGAACGACATGCTGCCCATCGCGGCGCGTGACGTCATCCGCTTCGAAGGCCCGCGCGAGGCCTGGTCCCGCGCGCTGGACCAGGCCGGGCTGAAAGGCATCACCGACCTTTCCTTCGTCGAGACGCATGACTGCTTCACCATTGCCGAGCTCATCGAATACGAGGCGATGGGGCTGGTGCCGGAAGGGCAGGGGGCCCGGGCGGTGCTGGAAGGCTGGACGGCGGCGGATGGCAAGCTGCCGGTGAACCGCTCCGGCGGGCTGAAGGCGAAAGGCCACCCGATCGGCGCCACCGGCGTCTCCATGCATGTGCTGACGGCCATGCAACTCACCGGCACGGCGGGGGCGATGCAGCTTCCGAAGGTGGAGATCGGGGGCATCTTCAACATGGGCGGGGCGGCGGTGGCCAATTACGTCTCTATCCTGGAACGCGTCTGAAGACAGGGAGGGCTCTGCCCTCCCTGACCCACCCGCCAAGGGCCGAAAGGCCGTTGGAACCCGGGAGTTTGCCGATGGCAACGGACGTCATCCTGGTCTACGTGACGGCCAGCAACCAGGACGAGGCCAGGCGCATCGGCCGCGTGCTCGTCGAAGAGCGGCTCGCGGCCTGCGTGAACATCCTGCCGGGGCACACCGCGATCTACCGCTGGGACGGAGAGATCGAGGACGGGCCGGAGGGCGCCTTCCTCGCCAAGACCACCATCGACCGCTTCGAGGCGCTGCGCGCCCGCATCCGGGAGCTGCACAGTTACTCCCTGCCCGCCATTGTCGCGCTGCCGGCGGCCGCCGGCGATGCCGAGTTCCTCGACTGGGTCAGGGCCCAGACCGGCTGAGGAACCCGCGCCCCGCCCGGCGCTTGTTGCGACAGGGCCGGGATGCATGAGGGGGAGAGACCGCACGCATGGAGGATCCCTACGCCGTCCTCGGCGTGCCGAAGACCGCCTCCGCGGAGGAGATCCGCAAGGCCTATCGGCGCCTGGCCAAGCAATGGCACCCCGACACCAACCCGGACAAGCCGGAGGCCGAGGCGCGGTTCAAATCCGTCAGCGCCGCCTATGCCCTGCTCTCGGATGCCGAGCAGCGGGCGCGCTATGACCGCGGCGAGATCGACGCCTCCGGCGCTGAGCGGGCACCCCCGGGCGGCGCGGGCGGCTGGCGCGACTGGGCGGAGGCGCCGCAGGGCGCGCGCTACCGCTCCTACGGCTTCAGCCCCGAGGCCGGCGAGATCGACCCGGAGGAGTTCGAGGAGCTGCTGGCCCGCGCCTTCGGCGGCGCCCGCCGCGCCGGCCCGCGGCGCGGCGCCGATATCGAGGTCATGCTCCGCATCCCCTTCCTCGATGCCGTGCGCGGCGCGGTGCGGCAGATCACCCTGCCAGATGGCAAGCAGGTCTCCCTGACCATCCCGAAAGGGGCGGAGGAGGGGATGGTACTGCGCCTCGCCGGCCAGGGGCGGCCGGGGCGCGGGGAGGGGGCGCCGCCCGGCGACCTGCTCGCCGCGCTGGAGATCGAGCCTCACCCCTTCTTCCGGCGGGAGGGGAAGGACATCCTGCTCGACCTGCCGGTGACGCTGCAGGAAGCGGTGCTCGGCGCCCGGATCGAGGTGCCGACCATCGAGGGACCGGTGACCATGACCATCCCGCCGCATTCCGGCGAGGGCACCCGGCTGCGGCTGCGCGGCCGCGGCATCGAGGGCGGGCACCAGATCGCCGTGCTGCATGTGGTGCTGCCGCAGGGGAGCGAGCCGGCGCTGGAGGAATTCCTCCGCAACTGGATGCCTGAGGACCGGCGCAACCCGCGGGCGGGGATGCAGGCGCCATGATCGGCCTCGCGGAACTCCTCGCCCAGGTGCCGGCGGTGCCGGAGGCCGAGGTCACGCTTTGGATCGAGCGGCGCTGGCTGCGGGCGGAGCAGGCGCCCGGCGGCGGCTGGGTCTTCACCGAAATGGACGTGGCCCGCTGCCGGCTGCTGGCGGAGCTGCGGATCACCCTGGAGCTGGAGGAGGAGGTGATGCCCCTGGTCCTCTCCCTGCTCGACCAGCTCTACGATGCCAGGCGCACCGTAAAGGCGCTGCTCGCCGCGCTGGACCAGCAGCCCGACGAGGTGCGGCAGGCAGTACTGGCCGCAGCACGACGCGAAACCGGTTGACCCGCCCGCTGCCAGCCTCCGACCGGGGTCCGGGGAGTGGTCCACCCCCGGCGGGGGGTTGGCGGCACTGCCGCCAACGGGCGGAGCCCCGCCTCATCCCATCGGCAACAGCAGCATCGCCGCCGCCTGGGCCGCGATGCCCTCGCCCCGCCCGGTGAAGCCCAGCCGTTCCGTCGTCGTCGCCTTCACGCTGACCAGCCCCGGCGCCACGCCCAGCAGCTCCGCCAGCCTTGCCTGCATGGCGTCCCGGTGCGGGCCGATGCGCGGCCGCTCGCAGAGCAGGGTGACGTCAGCATTCGCCAGCACCCCGCCACGCGCGGCGATGCGCCCGGCGGCGTGGCGGAGGAATTGCGCGCTGTCGGCGTCCTTCCACGTCATTTCGGAAGGCGGGAACCAACGGCCGATATCGCCCTCCGCCAGCGCGCCATAGATGGCATCGCACAGGGCATGGATGCCGACATCGGCGTCGGAATGGCCTTCCAGCCCGAATTCGCAGGGCACCTCCACGCCGCACAGCACCATGCGGCGGCCCTTCTCGGTGCGGTGAACGTCGAAGCCGGTGCCGATCCGGGGCATCAGGCGGGTCATCAGCATGGCCTCCACCCGGGCGAGGTCCTCCGGGAAGGTGATCTTCACATTGGTCTCGGCGCCCGGCACCAGGGCGACGGTGGCGCCGGCGCGTTCCAGGAGCTGGGCATCGTCCGTCGCTTCCTCGGCGGCGGCGCGATGGGCCGCAAGCAGGGGGGCGAAGCGGAAGGCCTGCGGCGTCTGGGCACGGTAGAGCCCGGCCCGCGGGACCGTCACTGCGATCAGGCCACCCTCGGCCCGCTTCAGCGTATCCGCCACCGGCTGGGCCGGGATGGCGCCGGGGTGGGTGTCCAACGCCGCCAGCAGGGCAGGGATGGTGCCGGACGGCACCACCGGCCGCGCCGCGTCATGCACCAGCACCGCCTCGGGCGGCGGGGCGCGCCGCGCCAGCGCCTCCAGCCCGGCCCGCACGCTCTCCTGCCGCGTGGCGCCGCCGGTGACGGGGGGCAGGGAAGGCAGCCCCTCCAGCAGGGCGGCGATCCGGCCTTCCTCGCCCCTGGCGCAGACCGGCTGGATGGCGGTGACGCGGCCCTCGGCCAGCAGCGCCTCGGCGGCGTGCCGCAGCACCGCGCGCCCGAGCAGCGGCAGGTATTGCTTCGGCTGGGCGGCGCCGAATCTCTGGCCGCTGCCGGCGGCCATCAGGAGGGCGATGACGGTCATGCCGGCGGTATAGAGCGCGCCCGCCGGCCCGCGAAGGCCACCGCGGCGGCGCAACGCTCTGCGGCGCTGCCGCGTCCCGATCCCCGACGCCGCGACAAAAATTTCGCCACCCTTCCGTCTCCGCCGGCATGGTGCGTTGCCGAAGGATGCGATCTCGCTTACTTTGCCCAAATCATGAGCACGCCATCGCCTGACCCTCAGGCCGACTCCTCCCAGGGCAAGCCTGGGTTGCGGCCGATCCAGCTCGGTCCGGTACGGATCGAGACGCCGGTCTACCTGGCGCCGATGTCCGGCGTCACGGATCTTCCCTTCCGGCGGCTGGCCCGAGCCCAGGGCACCGGCATGGTGGTCAGCGAGATGATCGCCAGCCAAGCCATGGTGCGGGAGAACCGCCAGACCCTGAAGATGGCGGAGCTGGACGGGTTCGGCGCGCCTTCCGCCGTGCAGCTCGCCGGCTGCGACCCGCAGGTGATGGCGGACGCCGCGAAGCTCGCCGCCGATCGCGGCGCCGCGGTCATCGACATCAATTTCGGCTGCCCGGTGAAGAAGGTGGCGGTCGGCCAGCAGGCCGGCAGCGCGCTGATGCGGGACGAGGTGAAGGCCGCCGCCATCCTGGAGGCGACGGTGAAGGCCGTTTCCGTCCCGGTCACGCTGAAGATGCGCATGGGCTGGGACCATAATTCCCTCAACGCCCCGCGCCTGGCCCGCATCGCCGAGGAGTGCGGCATCCGCCTCGTCACCATCCATGGTCGCACCCGGCAGCAGCTCTACACCGGCACCGCCGATTGGGCCTTCGTGCGGCGGGTGAAGGAAGCCGTGCAACTCCCTGTCCTGGTGAATGGCGACATCCTCTCCCCGGAGCACGCCGCCGAGGCACTGAGGCAATCCGGAGCGGATGGGGTGATGATCGGCCGCGGCTGCTATGGCCGCCCCTGGTTCCCCCGCATGGTGGCCGAATACCTGGCGACCGGGGAGATGCCCGCCGAACCGGCCCTGGCCGAGCAATTGTCCATTCTTCTGGAGCATTACCGGGACATGCTCAGCCATCATGGCAGCCAGACGGGCGTACGCCTCGCTCGCAAGCACATCGCCTGGTACTCGAAGGGTCTGCCCGGCTCGGCCGAGTTTCGCAGCAGGATCAACCAGGTGGACAGCGTTGTTGAAGTGGAATCCTTGATCCAGGCCTTCTACCAGCCGCTGCTGGACCAGGGGCTGGAGGCCATCCGCGCCGCCTTCCAGCAGAAGGGCCATGCGGCAGACGGCGCGGAGCGGATGGCGGCGTGAAGACCGCCACCATGGCGCGAAGCGCGCCGCTTGCCCTCAGCCGGCCGAGCCAGGTCCAGGCGCCGCTGCCGGATGCGGCGGCGCTGCTCGCCGCCCTGCCCATGCCGGCCGTGGTGCTGGATGCGGAGAACCGCTTCCGCTACGCCAACCCGGCGGCGGAGCTGTTCTTCCAGCTTTCCTTCGCCACCCTCGCCGCCATGCGGCTTGGCGACCTGCTGCCGGAGGACAGCCGGCTCTTCGCCCTGCTGGACCAGGTGCGGCAGCATGAGGCGCCGGTCTCCGACCACGACCTGACACTGGACAGCCCCCGCCTGCATCGCCGCGGCGTCACCGCCCATGGCGGGCCGCTGCCGGAGATGCCGGGCGGGGTGGTGCTGACGCTGCAGGACGGCTCCACGGCGCAGATGATGAACCGCCAGCTCAATTTCATGGGCGCGGCGCGCGGCGCCTCCGCCATGGCGGAAATGCTGGCACATGAGGTGAAGAACCCGCTCTCCGGCATTCGCGGCGCGGCGCAATTGCTGGAACAGGGGGCCGCCGCCTCGGACCGTGAGCTTTGCCAGCTCATCCAGGACGAGGCCGACCGCATCCGCCATCTGGTGGACCGGATGGACATGTTCTCCGACCGTCCGGTGGATCTGGCGCCGGTGAACATCCACCAGGTGCTGGACCATGTGAAGCGCGTCGCCCAGACCGGCTTCGCCGCCCATCTGCGGGTGGTGGAGGAGTACGACCCCTCCCTGCCCCAGGTCTGGGGCAACCGCGACCAGCTTGTACAGATCCTGCTGAACCTGGTGAAGAACGCCGCGGAAGCCGTTGATCCGGTTGGGGGAGAGATTGTCTTCTCCACCGCCTACCACCATGGCCTCCGCATCGCCGTGCCGGGCAGCACGGAGCGCGTCCACCTGCCGCTGCAGGTGAGCATCCGGGACAACGGCCCTGGCATCCCGGAAGCCGTGCGGGCCACGCTGTTCGAGCCCTTCGTCACCACCAAGCGGGGCGGGCAGGGGCTCGGCCTCGCCCTGGTGGCGAAGCTCGTCGCCGATCAGGGCGGCCTGATCGAATGCGACAGCCGTCCGGGCCGGACAGTGTTCCGCCTCTCCTTGGCCATGCCGCCGCCCGGGATGCGCGACGCATCCTCCATGACGGGGAAATCGGGGCTGCCACGCCTCAGGGACCGCCGATGAACGACAACCGTACCATTCTGATCGCCGATGACGACCGGGCGATCCGGACCGTCCTGAGCCAGGCCCTCGGCCGCAGCGGCTACCAGGTGCGGGCGACCTCCTCCGCCTCCACCCTCTGGCGCTGGGTGGAGGATGGGGAGGGCGACCTCGTCATCACCGATGTGGTGATGCCGGATGAGAACGGGCTCGACCTCGTCCCGCGGATCAAGCGGATACGGCCCGATCTTCGCGTGGTGGTGATGTCCGCGCAGTCCACCTTCATGACGGCGCTGAAGGCCGCCCAGCGCGGCGCCTTCGAATACCTGCCGAAGCCCTTCGACCTGAAGGAGCTGATGTCGGTGGTGGAGCGGGCGCTGGCCACCCCCCAGGCGCCGGCCGAGGCGGAGGAGGAGGAGGCCGGAGAGCGCCTGCCGCTCGTCGGCCGCAGCCCGGCGATGCAGGAGATCTACCGCACCGTCGCTCGCCTCACGACCACCGACCTGACGGTGATGATCACCGGCGAGTCGGGCACCGGGAAGGAGCTGGTGGCGCGCGCCCTGCACGATTACGGGCGGCGCCGCGGCGGCCCCTTCATCGCCATCAACATGGCGGCCATCCCGCGCGAGCTGATCGAGAGCGAGCTGTTCGGCCATGAGCGCGGGGCCTTCACCGGCGCGCTGAACCGCGGCGTCGGGCGCTTCGAGCAGGCGGCGGGCGGCACCCTCTTCCTCGACGAGATCGGCGACATGCCGCCCGAGGCCCAGACCCGTCTGCTGCGGGTGCTGCAGGAGGGCGAGTTCACCACCGTCGGCGGCCGCACCCCCATCAAGGCCAATGTCCGGATCGTCGCCGCCACCCACCGGGACCTGCGGCAAGCCATCCGGCAGGGGTTGTTCCGCGAGGACCTGTTCTACCGCCTGAACGTCGTCCCCCTCCGCCTGCCGCCGCTGCGGGAGCGGCTGGAGGACATCCCGCTGCTGGCCCGCCACTTCCTCGACCGCGCCCGGAATTCCGGCCTGCCGGCAAAGCAGCTCAGCCCGGAGGCGCTGGAGCGGCTCAAGCAGCATGCCTGGCCGGGCAATGCGCGGGAACTCGAGAACCTGATGCGCCGCCTCGCCGCGCTCTACGCGCAGGAGACGATCGACGCCGACGCCGTCAGCGCCGAGCTGTCCGAGGCCGAGCCGCCGGCGGAGGCCGGCGCCCGCGGGCCGGAGACGCTGGAGCAGGCGGTGGAGCGCCACCTGAAGGCCTTCGTTGCCGCGCACAAGGACGGGCTGCCGGTGCGGGACCTCTATGACCGGGTGCTGGCGGAGGTGGAGCGGCCGCTGCTGCGGCTCGTCCTCGGCGCCACAAGGGGCAACCAGATCAAGGCGGCGGCGATGCTCGGCCTCAACCGCAACACCCTGCGGAAGAAGATCCGGGAACTCGACCTGCCCGTGGTGCGCGGGCTCGGCTGATGCGTCCCGTCCCCGCCCGCGCCGCGGCTTCGGCCGAGCGAGGCGGCGGGGCGCCGGGGGAGGCGGCGCCGCCGCCGCCGAAGCCCCGGCGGCCGGTGCGGCGGCTGGCGGATCTGCTGCTCGGCCGCGGCATGACCCTCGGCCTCGCGGTCGGGGCGCTGCTGCTCGGCATCGCCACCTTCGCCGTCCTCTCGGAAGGCAGCCCCTTTGGCCCCACCAAGCCCGGCACGGTGGTCGGGCTGGTGCTGGTCAACCTCGCCGTCATCCTGCTGCTGCTGGGCTCGCTCGCCGGGCGGCTGGTGCGGGTCTGGGCGGACCGCCGGCGCGGGTCCGCCGGCTCCCGCCTGCATGTGCGGCTGGTGCTGCTGTTCGGCGTGGTCGCGGTGGTGCCGGCCATGCTGGTCGCGGTCTTCGCCGCGCTGTTCTTCAACCTCGGCATCGAGACCTGGTTCAGCGACCGGGTGCGCACTGCGCTGGAGGCCAGCCTCCAGGCCAGCCGCGGCTATCTGGAGGAGCACCGCAACACCATCCGCGGCGATGCCCTGGCCATGGCCGCCGACCTCTCCCGCGCCCGCGTCCTGCTGCCGGACAACGGCATTGCTTTCGCCCGGCTGATGGCGACGCACACCGCGCTGCGCAACCTGACGGAGGCGGTGGTCTTCGACCCCGCCACCCTGCAGGTGATCGCCCATGCCGGCTACACCACCAGCTTCACCCTGGACCCACCGCCGGAGGACGCCATCGCCACGGCGCGGCTCGGCGATGTGGCCGTGATCCCGGCGGAGGACCGGGTGCGGGCGGTCGTCGCCCTCGATATCGGCCCCATCGCCTCCGGCGGCTGGATGCTGCTGATCGGCCGGCCGCTCGACACCACCGTGCTGCTGCACCAGCGCTCCGTGGAAGCCGCGGTGGCCGAGTACAACGAACTGGACCGCAACCGCTCCGGCCTGCAGATCACCTTCGTGATGATCTTCGCGATCGCCGCGCTGCTGGTGCTGCTGGCGGCGGTGCTGATCGGCCTGGTGCTGGCCAACCAGCTCGCCCGGCCGATCGGGCGGCTGATCGTGGCGGCGGAGCGGGTGCGCGCCGGCGACCTGGCGACGCGGGTGGAGGAGGGGGCGGCGGATGAGGAGATCGCCAGCCTCGCCCGCGCCTTCAACCGCATGACCAACCAGCTCGCGGCGCAGCGCTCGGAGCTGCTGCAGGCCTATCGCCAGATCGACGACCGCCGCCGCTTCACCGAGACGGTGCTGGCCGGCGTCTCCGCCGGGGTGGTGGGGCTGGAGCGGGACGGCCGCGTGAACCTGCCGAACCGGCGGGCGAGCGAGCTGCTGGGACTCGACCTCGACGCCGCCATCGGCCTGCCGCTCGCCGCCGCGGTGCCGGAATTCGCCCCGCTGCTGGCGGCGCTGGAGGAGGGGCAGCCCGCGGCAGGGCTGGAGAAGCCGCGCACGGCGGAAATCCGCATCGGCCCGCCCTCCCACCGCCGCACCCTGCTGGCCCGGCTGGCGGTGGAACGCCCGGCGAGCGGCGAGGAAATCGCCGGCTACGTCCTCACCTTCGACGACATCACGGAGCTGCTCTCCGCCCAGCGCAAGGCGGCCTGGGCGGATGTGGCGCGGCGCATCGCGCATGAGATCAAGAACCCGCTGACCCCCATCCAGCTCTCCGCCGAGCGGCTGAAGCGCCGCTACCTCAAGCAGATCAGCCAGGACCCCGAGACCTTCGTCGCCTGCACCGACACCATCGTGCGGCAGGTGGGCGATATCGGCCGAATGGTGGATGAGTTCAGCGCCTTCGCCCGCATGCCCCAGCCGGTGATCAGGCCGGAGGATCTGGTGCAGGTGGCGCGCGACGCGCTGGTGCTGCAGCGCGACGCCCATCCCGAGATCGAGTACCGGCTGGAGCAGCCCGAAGCCGCGCCGGTGGTGCCCTGCGACCGCCGGCTGATGAACCAGGCGCTGGTGAACCTGTTGCAGAACGCCGCGGACGCCATCGCCATGCGGCCGGAGGGGGAGGTGCCGCCGCAGCCCGGGGGGCTGCGCGGACACATCACCGTGCGCGTCGCGGCGGAGGAGGAGTGGGTCCACATCGTGGTGGAGGATGACGGGATCGGCCTGCCGCAGGGCGAGGAGCGCGACAGCCTGACCGAGCCCTATGTCACGCACAAAGCGAAAGGAACCGGCCTCGGACTTGCCATCGTGAAGAAGATCATGGAGGACCATGGCGGTAGGCTGGGGCTTGAGGACCGGCCGGGCGGGGCAGGGGAGTCGGCGGAAGCCGGGTCCTCCGGCGGCGCCCGTGCGGTGCTCACCCTGCCCTGGCGTCCGGCCCAGGACAGGCCGGCGCCGCAGGAGGCGGAACGTCCCGATGGCAGCATGAGGCGCGCGCATGGCGCATGAGATTCTGATCGTCGATGACGAGCCGGACATCCGCGCCCAGATCGAGGGCATCCTGTCCGACGAGGGCTACGAGACACGGCAGGCGGGGAATTCCGACCAGGCCCTGGCGGCGTTCAAGCAGCGCCGCCCGTCGCTGGTCGTGCTCGATATCTGGCTACAGGGCTCCAAGCTCGACGGACTCGGGATATTGCAGGCGCTGCACCGGGAAGAGCCGCAGATCCCGGTGGTGATGATCTCCGGCCACGGCACCATCGAGACCGCGGTGCAGGCCATCCAGCAGGGCGCCTACGACTTCATCGAGAAGCCCTTCAAGACCGACCGGCTGCTGCTCATCGTGGCGCGGGCGCTGGAGGCGGCGCGGCTGAAGCGGGAGAATTCCGAGCTCCGCCTGCGTGCCGGGGCGGAGACCGAGCTGGTGGGGCTGTCCCCCGCCATCGCCCAGCTCCGCACCGCCATCGAGCGGGTGGCGCCGACCGGCAGCCGGGTGCTGATCACCGGCCCCGCCGGCTCGGGCAAGGAGGTGGCGGCGCGGATGATCCACGCCCGCTCCCGCCGCGCCGATGGGCCTTTCGTCGCGCTGAACTGCGCCACGCTGAACCCGGCGCGGTTCGAGGAGGAGCTGTTCGGCGTGGAGGCCGGGCCCGACCCGCTGGCCCTGCCGCGCCGCGCCGGCGTGCTGGAACGCGCCCATGGCGGCACCCTGCTGCTGGACGAGGTGGCGGACATGCCGCTCGAAACCCAGGGCAAGATCGTGCGCGCCCTGCAGGAGCAGGGCTTCGAGCGGATCGGCGGCGCGACGCGGGTGAAGGTGGATGTGCGCGTCCTGGCCACCACCAACCGCGACCTCCAGGCGGAGATCGCCGCCGGGCGCTTCCGCGAGGATCTCTATTACCGCTTGGCCGTGGTGCCGCTGAAGATCCCGGCGCTGCGGGAGCGGCGGGAGGATGTGCCAGCGCTGGCCCGCCACTTCATGGCCCGCTCCGGCGAGACCTCCGGCATGGCGCCACGGGAGATCGCGGAAGATGCGCTGGCGGCGCTGCAGGCCTATGACTGGCCGGGCAATGTCCGCCAGCTCCGCAACCTGATCGACTGGCTGCTGATCATGGCCCCGGGCGAGCCCAGGGAGCCGATCCGGGCGGAGATGCTGCCGCCGGAGGTAGGCTCCGCCGCGCCGGCCATGCTGAAGCTGGACCGCAGCAGCGAGATCATGACCCTGCCGCTGCGCGAGGCGCGGGAGCTGTTCGAGAAGCAGTATCTGGAGGCGCAATTGCTGCGCTTCGGCGGCAATATCAGCCGGACGGCGAATTTCGTCGGCATGGAGCGCAGCGCGCTGCACCGGAAGCTGAAATTCCTCGGCGTGCATGCGGAGGACCGGGCACCGCCGGCGGCGGGGCTGGCCTGACCTAGGAAGCTCCGCCCCCTGGCCCCGCCAGGGGGCTGCCCCTTGGCGGCAGCGCCGCCACGCCCCGCCGGGGAGGAGGTTCCTCCCCGGACCCTGATGCGACTCGCCGGTTGAGCCGGGAGCCCTGGGGGAAGCGGGCAGAGGCTGCGGTCCTTGAGGGCTCCGCGTCCCGGGCTATGGGCCCTGCTGTGACATCGCGGCGCTGTCCGACGCCGGGCCCCGCGCCCGCTGACCTGCCCGCCATTCCGGTCTATCCTGCCCCGCCGCAACCCGGGGTTTCCATGTCGCGCATCGCCTATGTGAATGGCCGCTACCTCGACCAGCGCCTGGCCGAGGTGAATATCGAGGATCGCGGCTATCAATTCGGCGACGGCGTCTATGAGGTGGTCCACCTCTACCAGGGCCGCTTCGTCGATGCGGCGCTTCACCTGGACCGGCTCGACCGCTCCCTGCGCGAGATGCGCCTGCCGAGCCCGATGCCCCGCGCCGCCCTGCTGCATGTGCTGGCCGAGGTCGCCCGGCGGAACCGGGTGACGGAGGGGCTGCTCTACATGCAGGTGACGCGCGGCGTCGCCCCGCGGGAGCACGCCTTCCCGAAGCGCCCGGTGCCGCCGGCCCTGGTCGTCACGGTCAAGCGCATCCCGCCCTTTCCGACCGATCTGGATCGCTGGGGCGCCAGCGCCATCACCCATCCGGATCTCCGCTGGGCTCGCTGCGACATCAAGACGGTGAACCTGCTGCCCAATTGCCTGGCCCGCCAGGCGGCGCGGGAGGCGGGGGCGATCGAGGCCATCCTGTATGAGGCGGCGACCGGCCTTGTCACCGAGGGGGCCGCCACCAGCTTCTGGATCGTGGATGAGGCGGGCACCATCCGCACCCGCCCGCTCAGCCACGCCATCCTGCCCGGCTGCACCCGCGCCGCGCTGATGGCGGAGCTGGCGGAGGCCGGCATCGGCTTCGAGGAACGCGCCTTCTCGCTCGAGGAGATGCGCCAGGCGCGGGAGGCCTTCCTCACCTCCGCCACCTCCTTCGTGCGGCCCATCACGCGGATCGACGGCGCCCCGGTGGGGGATGGGCAGGTCGGGCCGGTGGTCCGCAAGCTGTTCGCGATCTTTGCCCGCCACGTCCAGGGCGAGCGGCGCAATGCCGCCTGAGCCGCCCCGCCCCGCCGCCCTGCTCTGGGACTGGGACAACACGCTGGTGGATGGCTGGGCTGCCATCCAGCACGGGCTGAACGCCGCCTTCCGCGCCTTCGGCCTGCCGGAATGGGACCGCGAGACCGTGCTGCGCAATGTCCGCCGCAGCCTGCGGGAGAGCTTTCCAGAGATCTTCGGCGCGGAGTGGGAGAGGGCGCGCGACATCTTCTATGCCGGCGTCCGCGCCCGCCACCTGGAGGTTCTCCGCCCCATGCCCGCGGCCGAATCCGCCATCCTGGCTGCCGCCGCCGTTGGCCTGCCCCAGGGCGTCATCAGCAACAAGCAGGGCCCCCTGCTGCGGGCGGAGGCGGCGCATCTCGGCTGGGCGCCGCATTTCCGCATCCTGCTCGGCGCCGGCGATGCGGCGGCCGATAAGCCGGACCCGGCGCCCTTCCGCCTCGCTTTCCCGGCCCTCGGCATCCCGCTCGGGCCCACCATCTGGTATGTCGGCGACACCGCGCTCGACATGCAGGCGGCCCGCGCCGCCGGCTGCACCGCCGTGCTGCTGGGCGATGCGGCGCATGATGGCGGCGTCGCCAACATCGCGCCGGACCTCGCCTTCCCGGACGCCGCCGCCCTGGCCGCTTGGCTGCGGGAGCCGCCCGCCCGGTGACCGAGCGCCGCTTCATCGGCAAGGTGGAAGCGGTGGTCCGCGGCCGGCTGATGGGCTGGGCCTGGGACCGGCAGGAGGGCCGCGCCCCGCGCCTCGCCATCGAGGTGAATGGCGACAGGGTGGCGGAGCTCGCGCCGGACCTCGTCCTGCCGGGGCTGGTCAAGGCCGGGCTCGGCGATGGCAGAGGCGGCTTTGCCTGGGCCATCCCCGCCACTCTCTGCGACCCCGCCCCCTGTCGCCTCCGCCTGCTGGCGGCCGAGGATGGCAGCCTGATCTTCGAACACCCCAAGGCCCGGCTCGCCCAGGCGGGAGAGGAGCTGCTGCGCGCCTGGAAGCAGGAAGCGCTGTCCCAGGGCCTCTGGGCGCTGGAGAGCGTGGCGGAGGCCAATGGCCAGCTCAGCGGCGCCGGCTGGGCGGTGCCGCCGTGGGCCCAGCCCCAGCCCCTGCGGCTGCTGGTGAACGGCCAGCCCGCCCGCATGACCTGGCTGCGCCGGCCTGCGCCGGAGGTGGTGGATGCGCTGGGGCTGACCGGCCGCTTCGATTCGCCCCGCTTCCGCTTCTCCCTGCCACTGGGGCCAGGGGGCGGGAAGGGGAGCCCGCTCGCCGCGCCCTGGCATTTCACCCTGGCCGATGGCGCCGGCCGCAGTCTTGCCCCCGGCCAGGATGTCTGGGTTTCCAACCTCCCGGTCCCGCAGCCGCCGGAGGTGCTGCGGGAGCGCAGCCTTCCCGGCAGCGACGCCGCCGCCTTCGACCGCTCCGGCGCCACCGCGGCGGAGCTGGTGCTCCGCGCCCTGGCCCGGGTGCTGCCGGGTGGGTTGGGCAAGGCGCGGGCGGTGCTGGATTGGGGCTGCGGCTGCGCCCGGGTCGGCCGCTACCTGCTGCCGCGTCTCGGCCAGCGCTATCTTGGCCTGGACACCGATTCCGCCGCCATCACCTGGTGCCGCGCCGCCCTGCCCGGGGCGCGCTTCACCGTCTCGCCGGCCGCCCCGCCGCTGGACCTGCCGGCCGCCTCCCTGGATGTGGTCCTCGGCCTCGGCGTCATGCCACATCTCGACCCGCCGGCGCAGGCGGCCTGGCTGGCGGAATTCGCCCGGCTGCTACGGCCGGGCGGCGTCGCCCTGCTCACCAGCCTGGGCAAGATGGGCTGGGTGGCGGCGGCGCGCCGCCCGGCGGATTTCCTCGCCTGGCGGCGGGAGGGCTGGCGGGTGCTGCGGCAGGCCGGCCCGGGCCGCCCGCTGGTCCTCAGCCAGACGCCGGCGCAGGTTCACCGCGCCTGGGGCCAGCAGCTCGAGATCCTGGAGGTGCAGGAGGGCGGCATGGGCGGCTATCAGGATCTGGTTCTGGCACGGAAGCGCGGCTGACCCGGGACGTCACGGCCCCATCGGCGCCTGCCGCCCGGGGTCGTTCCGCGGCCTGGCTGGGGAAGGCGGCCCTGGCGATCCGGCGGCTCCGGGACTCCATGCGACCGATGCGCGGCCTGGGCCGCAGGGCTGCCCCCGCGGCCTCGGTCAACGGCCGGTGCCGCTGGTATCGGGCGTTCATTCGGCATGGGCGACATTCCCGGCGAGCGTGCAATGGTGCAGTGCAGCGTCTTGCATTGCCTCCGCCGCTCTGGGAATGTGGCGGCCCTTGGCGGGCTCGCCCCCGCCGCGGCGGGCCGTCTCCGGACAGCCTGCCAACAAGAAGAAGGACCGAGCCGTGGCAGCCGAGAAGTCCCAGAACGTGCAGGACGTGTTCCTGAACCACGTTCGCAAGAGCAAAACGCCGGTGACGATCTTCCTCGTCAATGGCGTCAAACTTCAGGGCATCATTACCTGGTTCGACAATTTCTCGGTGCTGCTGCGCCGGGATGGCCACACCCAGCTGGTCTACAAGCACGCCATCAGCACGGTGATGCCGGGCGCGCCGATCCAGCTCTTCGACGCGACGGCGGCCCGCGAGGGCGGCGCGGCGTCGGTCACGCGCGAGGGGACGACTCTCACCATGAGCCGTGAGGTCAACCCTGTCGGGACCGACTGAGCACGGTTTACCGCCGCCGGCCAATGACCGCGGGGACGGCACCGATACCGGGCCGACCCGCGCCGCGGTGATCCTGCCCTATGAACGCCCGCTGCGGGCCCTGGCCCCGGTGGCCGACTCCGCCCCCCGCGCCGCTGAGGCGCGGCTGGCGGAGGCTGTCGGCCTCGCCGCCAGCATCGGCGTGACCATCGTCCATACCGCCATCTTCCCGCTGCGGGAGAAGCGGCCCAGCACCCTGCTGGGCGAAGGCCAGGTGGCGGCGGCGAAGCAGGAGATCAGCGACCAGCGCGTGGCGCTGGTGGTGGTGGACGCCGCGCTGACGCCCGTGCAGCAGCGCAACCTGGAGCGCGACTGGCGCTGCAAGGTGATCGACCGCACCGGCCTCATCCTCGAGATCTTCGGCGAGCGCGCCCGGACCAAGGAGGGCGCGCTGCAGGTGGAGCTCGCCCATCTGGACTACCAGCGCACCCGCCTGGTGCGGTCCTGGACCCACCTCGAACGCCAGCGCGGCGGCTTCGGCTTCCTCGGCGGCCCCGGCGAATCCCAGATCGAGCTCGACCGCCGCCTGATCGGCGAGCGGATGGTGAAGCTGCGGAAGGAGCTGGACCAGGTCCGCCGCACCCGCGGACTGCACCGCAAGCAACGGGAGCGGGTGCCCTACCCGGTGATCGCCCTGGTCGGCTACACCAATGCGGGGAAGAGCACGCTGTTCAACGCCCTGACCGGCGCCGGCGTCTATGCCCAGGACCAGCTCTTCGCCACGCTGGACCCCACCATGCGGGGCATCCGGCTGCCGAGCGGCCGCCGCGCCATCCTCTCCGACACTGTCGGCTTCATCTCCGACCTGCCGACCCAGCTCGTCGAGGCCTTCCGTGCGACGCTCGAGGAGGTGGCGGCGGCCGACATCATCCTGCATGTGCGGGACAGCGCCCATCCGGACAGCGCCGCCCAGCGCGGCGACGTGCTGCGGGTGCTGCGGGAGATGGCGGAAGGCCCCAACCCCGCCCTCGATGCCGGTTGGGAAGGCCGGGTCATCGAGGTGCTGAACAAGGCCGACCTGCTGGGTGGCACCGCGGCGCTGCCGGGTGGCGACGCCACCCAGGGCATCCCCGTCTCCGCCCTGACCGGGGAGGGGCTGGACCGGCTGCGGGAGGTGCTGGATGAGCGCCTCGCCGCCGGCATGGACATGGTGGACTACGCCATCCCCGCCAGCGACGGCGCCCGCCTCGCCTGGCTGTACCGGCATGGCGAGGTGCTGGAGCGGCGGGAGGCGGAGGGGGACATCCATATCCGCGTCCGCCTCAGCCCCGCCGACCGCGCCCGTTTCGAGCAGGAGCCGGCATGATCTCCACCCCTCTGGCGAGCGAGGTGGCGGCGCTGCTCCGCCAGGCCGCGCAGGCCGAGATCCTGCCGCGCTGGCGCCGGCTGGAGGCGGACGCCATCCGCACCAAGACCGGGCCGCTGGATCTGGTGACGGATGCCGATGAGGCGGCGGAGCGGGTGATCGCCGCCGGGCTGCGGCGCCTCTTCCCAGGCTGCCTGGTGGTGGGGGAGGAGGCCTGCGCCGCCGATCCCGCACTGCTCGGCCGGCTGCGCGGGGCGGAGCTGGCCTTCGTGGTCGATCCGGTGGACGGCACGGCGAATTTCGCCGCTGGCCTGCCGCTCTTCGGCTGCATGGCCGCGGCCATCCACCGCGGCGAGGTCATCGCCGGCTGGATCCACGACCCGCTGGGCGACGACACGGCGATCGCGCTGCGCGGGGAGGGGGCCTGGATCGAAACCGCCGCCGGCGCCCGCCGCGACCTCCGCGTGGCGGCGCCGGTGCCGGTGGGGCAGATGGTGGCTGCCGTCTCCTGGGGGTACATGGTGCCGCCGCTGAAGGCGCAGGTGACGGCGCGACTGCCGCAGCTCGGCGCCGTCATCGCCCTGCGCTGTGCCGCGCATGAATACCGGCTGGCAGCCGAGGGCCACGCCCACGCCCTTGTCTACAACCGCCTCTACCCCTGGGACCACGCCCCGGGCTGGCTGCTGCACCGGGAAGCCGGGGGCTACTCGGCCCGATTCGACCGCACGCCCTACAGCCCGGTGGAGTTCACCGGCGGGCTGATCGTGGCGCCGAGCCGCGCGGCCTGGGAGGAGCTGCACGCGACGCTGATCGCGGCATAGGGCAGAGGCGCCCCGGCCCGGCGGAGAGCCAGGGTCGCAATCCTCCTGCCGAGCAGCGTTATCGCCACCGGCCTCCCTGCACCCCGCCTCCTGATCCCTGGCCCGATGGCATGGTGATTGGCGATCTTCGCAACAAAACCCTTCGACTCGGCCTGCTTCCAGCCCGAGTCAGGCTTTCTCCTCCCGCTTCACCGCCTGCCACTCTGCCTCCATCCGCGGCAGCCCGGCATCTGCCGGAGTCAGGCCCTGCTTTGCCAGCGCCACTTCCACAGCGTTGAATCGCCGGATGAATTTGGCGTTTGCCCCGTGCAGCGCCTGCTCCGGATCGACATCGAGCTTCCGCGCCAGGTTCACCACGACGAAGAGCAGATCGCCCACCTCATCCGCCAGCCGCTCCGGCGCGCCGCCCGGGATCTCGGCCTGCAGCTCCGCCACTTCCTCCGCCAGCTTCTCGAGGACCGAGTCGGGGTCCGGCCAATCGAAACCGACTCGGGCGACCCGCTTGCTGATCTTCAGTGCCCGAGTCAGGGCGGGGAGGGCGGTCGGCACTCCGGCCAGGGTACCGCTCTCGGCCCGCGCCGATCGCTCGCCGGCCTTCAGTGCCTCCCAGCCGGGCGTGTCGCCCTCACCAAAGACGTGCGGGTGCCGCCGAACCATCTTGGCCGCAATCGCCGCCGCCACCGCCGCGAAGTCGAAGACCCCGAGCTCCTCCGCCATCCTGGCGTGATAGACGACCTGGAAAAGCAGATCGCCCAGCTCGTCCAGCAGCGCCGGCATGTCCGGCCCCTCGGCGATGGCGGCCGCCACCTCATAGCCTTCCTCGACGGTGTAGGGCGCGATGGTCTCGAAGCTCTGCTCCCGGTCCCAGGGACAGCCGCCGACCGGCGCCCTGAGCCGCGCCATGATGTCCAACAGCCGACGCAGCGCGGCCTCCGCAGTCTCCGTCATCACCAACTCTCCCAGATCCGGCCCACCGATATGGGAGCGGCGCCGTCCCGCCAAGCCCGAGGCCGGATCTGTCGGCACGCCGAGTCGGGCAGGGTGCCAGCCGGGAGTACGCTAATTGTTCTTGTGGTCGGCCGGCTCGGCCAGTCAGGCGACCGCTTCGGATACGCTACATCCACCAGCGCCGTGTACCGCATAAGACATATTATGGAAAATATCTGATTGGGGATAAGGCGCGGGAAAAGCTGGGGAAAGCCTCGGGTCAGATGTTCCTGTTCTGGCCGGGGCGTTGCCCGCCGGGGCCCCCGACCACGGGAACGAATGCCAAACACGGGACGCCAGACAAGGGCCGGCGCCGCTCAGCCCGTCAGCGGCACCTCCAGCCGCATGCCGTCGAAGCCCGGCTCGATGCCCGGCGGCAGCTCCCGCCGCAGCGCCTGGTAGTCCATGGCGGTGCCCATATGCGTCAGCACCACCCGCCGCGGCCGCAGCCGGGCCGTCCACTCCAGCACCTGCTCCAGATTGGCGTGCACCTTGTGCGGACCCTTCTGAAAGCAGCCCACCACCCAGGTATCCAGGCCTTCGAGCGCCGCCAGGCTCTCCTCCGGCAGCATCACCACATCCGTCGAGTAGGCGAAGCCACCGATCCGGATACCGAGGGTGTCCATCACCCCATGGTCCTGGCGGAAGAGCTGTACCGGCAGGCCGGCGATCTCCCTGGTCTGGCCGTACTCGATGCGGATCGGCTCCAGCGCCGGCCGGTAGAAGAAGGGCGGCGTCGGGCCGATGAAGGCGTAGTCGAAACGATCATCCAGCTTCTGGAGGGTGGTCCTGGTGCCATAGGCATCGACCGCCCGGCCGGTGATGCGGTTCACCTGGCGGATGTCGTCGATGCCCAGGATGTGGTCGGCATGGGCATGGGTGAAGACCACCGCCTCGAACCGCGCCGCCCCCACGGCCAGGAGCTGCTGGCGGAGGTCCGGCCCGGCATCGATCAGCAGCCGCCTTCCCTCCGGCCCCTCCACCAGGGCGGAGGTGCGGGTGCGGCGGTTGCGCGGCTCGGCAGGGTCGCACTCCCCCCACTCGCCCCCCTCGCCTGCCCCGCCCAGCAGCGGCACGCCGCCGGAGCCGCCGCAGCCGAGGAGGGTGACGCGCAGCATCGGTCTCAGGCCGCCTTCGGGTAGAGGCGGAGGAAGTTCGCCGTGGTCAGCTCCTCCAGCGCGGCCATGGAGAGGCCGCGCGCCTCCGCCAGCACCTTCGCCGTATGGGCGACGAAGGCCGGCTCGCAGCGCTTGCCGCGCAGCGGCACGGGGGCGAGGTAGGGGCTGTCCGTCTCCACCAGCAGCCGCTCCGCCGGCAGCTCGGCCGCCAGCGCCCGCAGCTCCGGCGATTTCGGGAAGGTCAGGATGCCGGAGAAGGAGATGTAGCCGCCCAGCGCCACCGCCTGCCGCGCCAGGTCCGGGCCGGAGGAGAAACAGTGCAGCAGGAAGGGGAAGGCGCCGCCCGCCTCATGCTCCTCCCGCAATATGCCGATGATGTCCTCGTCTGCCTGCCGTGCATGGATGGCCAGCGGCAGGCCGGTGGCGCGGGCGGCGCGGATGTGCCGCCGGAAGCCTTCCTGCTGCAGGTCGCGCGGGGCCTTGTCGTAGAAATAGTCGAGGCCGCTCTCGCCGAGGCCGATGATGCGCGGGTGGTCGGCCAGCGCGACCAGCTCCTCGACCGTCGGCAGCCCCTCCGGCTCGCCGGCATTGTGCGGGTGGACGCCGACCGTGCCCCAGACCGTGTCGGGAAAGCGCTCAGCCAGGGCCTTCACCGCTGCGGCCTGCGCGACGCGCGTGCCGATGGTCACCATGCGCCCCACCCCGGCCTCCCGGGCCCGGGCGAGGATCGCGTCGATCTCGTCCTCGACGAAGTAGTCGAGGTGGCAATGGCTGTCGATCAGCATGGCGTCAGGCGGCCAGTTCGATCTTGCGGAAGAGCGGGCTGGGCGGCGGCAGCGGAATGCCGCCCGGCAGCGGCGTCGCCAGATCGGCCAGCTTGCGTTGATCCTTCGGCACGCCGAGCTGGTCCAGCAGCGCGTCCATGGTGGTGGGCATGAAGGGCCAGAGGACGGTACCGAAGACCCGCAGCGCGTCATGAAGCAGACGCAGCACCTGCAACATCAGCACAGGATCGGTCTTCTTTAGCGCCCAGGGCGCCATTTGGGTGATGTAGCTGTTGGCATAGCGCACCTCAAACATAATATGCTCAAGGGCGGAATGAAACTGTTGGTCCTCTAGCGCTTTGCCAACTTTCTCTCTGAGATCACTGATGCCGCTGTGTAGCGTCGTGTCGTGCATCAAATGCGGATTCTCTATTGGGGCTGGCAGCTTCCCCTCGCAATTCCGCTGGATCAGCGAGAGCGTCCGGTTCGCCAGATTGCCCAGCGCATCCGCCAGCTCGCCGTTGGTCCGCCCGGCCAGGGCGGCGCGGGAGAAGTCGCCGTCATTGCCGAAGGGCACTTCGCGCAGCAGGAAATACCGCACCGGGTCCAGCCCGTATTCGTCGATCAGCGCCAGCGGGTCGATGACGTTGCCGAGGGATTTCGAGATCTTCTGCCCCTCATTCGTCCACCAGCCATGGGCAAACACCCGCTTCGGCGGCGCCAGCCCGGCGGCCTCGAGGAAGGCCGGCCAGTAGATGGTGTGGAAGCGGATGATGTCCTTCCCGACGAAATGCACATCCGCCGGCCAGAATTTCCAGCGCGGGTGGCTCTCGTCGGGGTAGCCGGCCGCGGTGATGTAGTTGGTCAGCGCGTCCAGCCAGACATACATCACATGTGCCTCGTCGCCGGGCACCGGGATACCCCAGCGGAAGCTGGTCCGGCTAATCGAGAGGTCGCTGAGCCCGCCCTTGATGAAGCTGATGACCTCGTTCCGCCGGCTCTCGGGCGCAATGAAGCGGCGATTGTCCTCGTAATAGCGCAGCAGCCAGTCCTGCCACTTGGACAGGCGGAAGAAGTAGCTCGGCTCCTTCACCCAGGCGACCGGGGCGCCGGAGGGGGCGTATTTCACCCCGTCCCGTTCGATCAGCTCGTCCGGGCCGTAGAAGGCCTCGTCGCGCACCGCGTACCAGCCCTCATAGGCGCCGAGATAGATCTCGCCCCGATCGGCCAGCCGCCGCCACAGCTCCTGGCAGGCCGCCTTGTGGCGCGGCTCCGTGGTGCGGATGAAATCGTCGTTGGAGAAGCCCATGCGCTCGGCCAGGACGCGGAAGCTCTGGCTCACCCGGTCGGTGAAGGATTGCGGGTCCATGCCCGCATCCTGCGCCGCCTTCTCCACCTTCTGGCCGTGCTCGTCCGTGCCGGTCAGGAAGAAGACCTCTTGCCCCTCCAGCCGCTTCCACCGCGCCAGCACATCGGTGGCGAGCGAGGTGTAGGCGTGGCCGATATGCGGCTTGTCGTTCACGTAATAGATCGGGGTCGTGACGTAGTAGGGTTTCGACATCGCCGCCATCTTTCAGCGAAGGGCGAGCTGGCCGAGTCCGGTCAGCACGGCCTGCTTGCGGTCGAGGTTCAACCGCTCCGTCTCCTCCGCGAGGAGGCCGAGCTTGTCCCACAGCCCCGCCCAGTCGGCAAGCGAACGCCCGCCGAGCCAGGGCGCCGCCGCCCCATCCCCGCCCCCTTGGCCGGCCGCCCGCAGCCCCGCCGCCAGTGCGCGCCGCAGCAGGGCGAAGAAGGTGCCGAGCGCCGCCGGGTCCCGCCGCCCCGCCACCTTCTCGGCGATCTCGAAGGCGAGGCGCGGGTCGAGGGCGGGCAGGCCGCGCAGCACCTCCTCGACCAGCGCCTGCAGGGCGAGCCCCTCGCCTTCCGCCAGGCTCAGCGCCCGGCCTGGGCTACCATCGGCGATCGCCGCCAGCCCGGCGCGCTCCTCGGCCGAGAGCTCCGGCAGCCAGCGGCCGAGCAGCCCCTCCATGGTCTCCTGCGGCAGCGGGTAGAGGTCGAGCCGCCGGCAGCGGCTGCGGATGGTCGGCAGCAGCGCCCCCGGCTGGCTGGTGACGAGGAGCTGCATGGTCCGCGGCGGCGGCTCCTCCAGCGTCTTCAGCAGGATGTTCGGCACCACCTCGCGCTCGGTGCGGTCCAGCTCCTCCACCACCAGCACGCGCCAGCCGCCCTCGGCCGCGGTATGCGCCATGAAGCGCAGCGCGGCGCGGGCGTCGTCGGCCCGCAGCACCTCCTTCTTCCCCTTGTCGCCGGTGTTCGGCGCCATGGTGAAGAGATCGGCATGGGCGCCGGCGGCGACGCGGCGGAAGGCAGGGTGGTCCTCCGGCACGAAGAGCGGCGCCTGGCCCGGCACCGGCTCCGGCATGCCGGCCAGCAGCCAGCGGGCGAAGCGGTAGGCGAGCGTCGCCTTGCCCACGCCGGGCGGGCCGGCGACCAGCCAGGCATGGTGCAGCCGGCCGGCGCGGGCGGCCTCCTCCAGCAGCTTCGCCGGCAGGTCATGGCCGGCGAGATCCGGGTTGGCGCGGGGCTCCGGTGGCGTCATGGCGGCAGCAGGCGGGACCGCACCGCGACCAGGATTGCATCGGTCACCGCATCGGCCGGCGGCGCGGCGTCGATGCGGACACAGCGCCCGGGATTCTCGGCCAGCACCGTGGCGAAGCCGGCCCGCACCCGGGCGTGGAAGGCGTCGTCCAGCCGGTCATAGCGGTTGACCTCGCCGCGGCGGAGGGCGCGTTCCAGCCCCAGCGCCTCCGGCACCTCCAGCATCAGGGTGAGATCCGGCGCCAGCCCGCCCAGCGCGGCGGCCGCAATGGCCTCGAAGACCGGCCGCGTCACGCCCTGGCCATGCACCTGATAGGCGAAGGTCGAGTCGGCGAAGCGGTCGCAGACCACCCAGATGCCGGCGGCGAGCGCCGGCGCGATCAGCCGCGCCACATGCTCCCGCCGCGCGACGAAATGCAGCAGGCATTCGGCGATGGGGTCGAAGCCGCGGGAGAGGATGAGGCCGCGCACCGCCTCCGCCCCCGGCGCCCCGCCCGGCTCGCGCGTCAGCAGCACGGGCAGGCCGGCCTCCGCCAGGGCGGCGGCGAGACGGCGGGCCTGGGTGGATTTCCCTGCCCCCTCCCCGCCTTCCAGCGTGATGAAGCGGCCCCGCTGCGCGGACCCGGTCACGACCGCCCCATCCGCAGCGCGCCACGAACCAGGCCCATGGAAGGCGCGGACCCGCTCTCCCCGCCGTCCCTGTGCGCGCCTCGGCAATCCATCGTCCGGCCCATCACCGCTTCGCTCATCGGGCCACCTTATAGCAGCCGCGCTGCCCGCTGCCCTGCCGCGGCAGGCTGTGCGAAGCCTCGGGCCACGCAGCGCCCCCGGGGGGAGCCCGCGAGGACACGAAGCGGCTTCGTGGGGCGTCAGCCCCCGCCCACCCAGCGGCCGATGACCGCGGGGATGCGGGCCACGAGGCCGAGCTTGTCCACATCCGCCCCCGCCATCAGCGGCAGGGACATGGGCGGCACGCCCTGGCCGGAGACCTCGAGCCGGCCGAGCTCCGTCCCCTTCAGCACCGGCGCCGCGACGGGCGCGTCATAGCGCAGCCGCGCCTGCAGGTTCCGCCGCCATTGCCGCGGCAGCGTCACCACCACGTCCCGTCCGCCGACCAGCGGCACGGTCGAGCGTTCCCCGAGATGCACCGGCACTTCCTCGATCACGTCCTGGGCGCGGAACAGCACGACGTTCTCGAATTCGCGGAAGCCCCATTCCAGCAGCCGCTCGCTCTCCTCCGCCCGCGCCCGCATGGAGGTGAGGCCGTTGAAGACCAGGATCAGCCGCCGCTCCCCGCGCTTCGCGCTGGCGGTCAGGCCGTAGCCCGCTTCCTCGGTATGGCCGGTCTTCAGCCCGTCCGCGCCCGGCACCCGGGCCAGGGTGGGATTGCGGTTCTCCTGGGTGATGTCGTTCCAGCGGAAGCTGCGCTCATTGTAGACGCGGTAGTAGTCGGGGAAATCGGCGATGAGGCGCTTGGCCAGCCGCGCCAGGTCGCGGCAGGTCATCCGGTGCTCCGGGTCCGGCCAGCCGGTGGCGTTGCGGAAATTGCTGTCGGTCAGGCCGATCTCCCGCGCCTTGGCGTTCAGCTCCTCGGCGAATTGCTGCTCGCTGCCGCTGATGGCTTCCGCCAGCACCACGCAGGCATCGTTGCCGGACTGCACGATGACGCCGCGGATCAGCGCCTCCACCGGGACGGTGGTGCCGATCTGGACGAACATCTTGCTGCCGCCCATGCGCCAGGCCCGCTCGCTGACCGGCAGCTCCTGCGACATGGTCAGCCGGCCCTGCTTCAGCCGCTCGAAGACCAGGTACATGGTCATCAGCTTCGACATGGAGGACGGCGGCATGCGTTCGTCCGCATTCTTCTCCAGCAGCACCGCATCCGTGTCGTAGTCGATCACCAGCGCCTGCTTCGCCTGGGTGTCCAGCGGGCCGAGCGGGGTGTTGGCCGGCGAGGTGGGCGGCGGAGCCGGGCGGGCGGCGGGCGCGGCGCGGGAGCCGCGCGACTGCGCCAGGGCGGGCAGCGGCAGGCTGGCGGCCGCGGCGGAGAGGACCACAGCGCGGCGGCCGGGAGAGGATTCGGCCGAACGGGTCGGGCGGGACATGGGACGGGCTCCTGGAGCGCTGGCGGCATCGATACGCCCGACGGCCGGGTGGGCTCAAGCGCTGGATGAAGAGAGGTCGCTAATGGGTTGCGAGGGCTCCCGGCGCGGGATCCCGTAGGGGCTCCGCCACCGTCGCCTTCGTGACCACTTCACGGATCGGCGGGCTCGCCCGGAGCCTCCGGGTGCTAATCCACGAGCAGCTTCGGATCCGGCAGCCCGCTCCGCCGGAGCTGCGCCAGCGCCTGGTCGGCCGCGGCCAGGTTCGGGAAGGGCCCCATGCGCACCCGGTACTGCACCTCCCGCCCGCTGCCGAAGCCCTCCACCCGCGCCCCGGCCCAGGCCAGGCTCGTCGCCTGGCGCTGCGCCTGGTCCCGCCGGAAGAAGGTCCCGGCCTCGATGACGATGCGCCCGGCCTCGGCCGGGTATTGCGTCACCTGCTCGGGCAGCGGGTTGGGTGGCAGTTCTGCACGGCTGGGCTCCTCGCCCGGCAGCGGCGCCGGACCGGCAGCGGCGCTGCGGCCCGCCCCCTGGCGCGCCCCGGGCGGGGGCGGCAGGGCCTCGCGCTGCACGGCGCCGCTCGGCGCTGCCGCCACCTGCAGCGGCGCCGCCTCCCGGCTCGGCAGGGCGCCGGCCAGGGCCCGGCTCGGCGCCTCATCCACCGCGATCCGGACCGGGATCGCCCCCTCCCCCGTCAGCCCCAGCAAACCGGCGGCCCGGGCCGAGAGGCCGAGGATCCGCCCCGGCTGCGCCGGCCCGCGGTCATTCACCCGCACCCGGAGCTCCCGCCCATTGGCCAGGTTCCGCACCAGCAGGATCGCCGGCAGCTGCAGCGTCCGGTGCGCGCCCATGAGCTGGTCGGGGTCGAAGATCTCGTTGCTCGCCGTCAGCCGCCCGGCCCGGCGGTCCGGCAGCCGCGTGGCGAAGCCGGTCTCCACCAGGGCGAAATCCTCGCGCGGATAGGACCAGACCCCGCCGAGGCTATAGGGCTCCCCCACCACATAGCGCGAGGGCGGCGGGGGCGGGCGGCGCTCGCAGCCCGCCAGGGCGAGGCCGGCCAGCGCGGCCAGCAGCAGCGCGGCGCCAGCCCTCATGCCACCCGATCGGAGAGCAGCCCGACCGCCAGCCCGTAATTCACCGGCGGGTTGTAGCGGCGGATGACCCGCAGGTTGTGATGGCCGAGGAAGACCTGACCGCCCCCCCGGTTCGGCAGGATGAGCTGCGTCTCGATCTCCGCAGGCGGCAGCGGCCCGCCATCCACGGCGCGGAACCCCATCCGGGCGAAGTCGCGCAGCGGCCGCTTGGTCTCGGTATCCGCGCCGGCCAGGGAGAAGCCCGCGGGCGGCAGGGTCACGCGGCCCCAGGGCTCGCCGTGCCGCCAGCCGCTGCGCTGGAAGTAGTGGGCGATGGAGGCCAGGGCATCCGCCCGGCTGTCCCAGATGTCCCGGCGGCCATCGCCGTCGAAATCCACCGCCAGCCGCTCGAAATTGCTCGGCATGAATTGCGGCTGGCCCATCGCCCCGGCCCAGGAGCCGCGCATCCGCTCCGGCGTCACGTCCCCGGCCTGCAGCACGCGCAGCGCCGCCAGCAGCTCGGTGCGGAAATAGCTGGCGCGGCGGCCTTCCCAGGCCAGGGTCGCCAGCGCCTCGATGACGCCGAAGCCGCCGGTATTGCCGCCGAAATTGGTCTCCACCCCCCAGATCGCCACGACGACGTGGGGGGAGACGCGGTAGCGCGTCTCGATCGCCCGCAGCAGCGTGGCGTTCTCCGCATAGCTCCGCTGCGCATTGGCGATGCGCGTCGGGGACAGCATGATGCGGTCCCGGTACTCCTCCCAGGAGAGGCCGCCCTCCGGCTGGCGCCGGTCCAGCTCGATCACCCTGGCATTGGGGCGCAGCCCGGCGAAGGCGCGGTTCAGCGTGGCGGCGGAGATGCCGGCGCGGCGGGCATCCGCCCGGACCCCGTCGAGGAAGCTTTCGAAGCCCTGCTCGGCCTGGGCGCGAGCCAGCGCGGGGGCCGCGGCGGCAATGCCGACTCCGGCCAGGAATGAACGCCTTGGAAGCATGGGGAGGAGAGGTGCCATGGCCGGAGTGTCGCTGCAACGCGGGCCGTGTTCCTGCGGGACAAGCCTTGCCGATCTCCTGACACCGCCTGCCCCTCCGGCGGCGTGGCCGGACTTGCCCTGAGGCGCCAGCGGGCTAGACTCCGCCAGGATCCGAGGAGGAAACCCATGGCCGCCGTCACCGCCGAGCTTGCCCGCTACTGCGCCAGCCTCGACTTCGCCAACCTGCCCGCCGAGGTGAAGGAACGGACGCGGTTCCTGGTGCTGGACCTGGTCGGCAACATCGTGCGCGGCCGGCACGATGCGGAGAGCACCCCCGCCCTGCTGAGCATGGCCCGCGCCCTCGGCCTCGCCGCCGGCGGCTCCGCCGTGCTGGGCGATTCCGCCCGCTACACGCCGGCCGGCGCCGCGATGCTGAACGGTGCCCTCGCCCATTCGCTGGATTTCGACGACACCCATGCGGCCGGCACGCTGCACCCGGGCGCCCCGGTGATCCCCGCCGCCCTGGCGGCGGCCGAGATGGTCGGCGCCGATGGCCGCACCGTGCTCTCCGCCATCGTCGCCGGCTATGAGACGACCTGCCGCCTCGCCCTCGCCCTGCCGGGCGGCGACCATTACGACCGCGGCTACCACCCGACCGCGACCTGCGGCGCCTTCGGCGCGGCGGCGGCGGCGGGGCGGGTCTGCGGGCTGGACGGGAAGGCGATGCAGGACGCCTTCGGCATCGCCCTGTCCCAGGCCGCGGGCTCCCTGCAATTCCTGGCCAACGGCGCCTGGACCAAGCGCTTCCAGGTGGGGTGGAGCGCGATGAACGGCCTGGCCGCCGCGACGCTGGCGCGCGAGGGCTTCCGCGGCGCCGCCGAGGCCTTCGAGGGCAAGGCCGGCTTCCTGCGCGCCTATGCGCCAAACCCGAAGCCGGAGCGGGCGCTGCAGGGCCTCGGCACCGAGTTCGAGCTGATGCAGACGGCGGTGAAGCCCTACCCCTCCTGCCGCTACGGCCATGCCGGCATCGACGCCGCCATCGCGCTGCGCGCCGAACTCGGCCTGAAGCCGGAGGAGATCGAGAGCGTCACCATGGGCCTGCCCAACAAGGGCATGCTGCTGGTCGGCGCCCCGCTGGCCTACAAGCAGAACCCGCAGAACGTGGTGGACGGCCAGTTCAGCGGGCCCTTCGTGGTGAGCTGCGGCCTGGTCTTCGGCCATATGGGCTGGGACAGCTATGCGCATCTGCAGCACCCGCAGGTGCGGGCCCTGCTGCCCAAGGTGAATTGCGTGGAGGATCCGGAGATCCAGGCGCTGTTCCCCACCTATATGGCGGGCAAGCTGACGGTGAAGGCGCGCGGCCAGGAATTCGTGAAGCTAGTGAAGGTGGCCAAGGGCGAGCCGGAGAACTTCCTCACCGAGGCCGAGCTGCGTGCGAAGTTCCACGGGCTGGTGGATGCGGTGCTGGGCGCGGAGCGCGCGGCGCAACTCGCCGACGCGGTGCTGGGGCTGGAGCGCACCAGCGATGTGAACAGCATGATGCGGCTGGCAGCGCCGATCATGGCGGCGAAGCTGGCGGGGGAGTGAACGCAGGGGGCTCTGCCCCCTGCAGCCCTGCCGGGGACCGGACCGGTCCCCGGTCTGAGTCGGCCGGTTCAACCGGACGCGCAGGAACTCACGGTTTCCAAAGGCCCTGCGGCCTTTGGCGCGGGGAGTTTGAGGGGAGCAGAGCTCCCCTCAACCATGCCCCCCGTTCTTCTTCCGCTCGCCATTCCGCCGCAGCAGGAATTCCCGCCCCAGCTTCACCCGCGGCACGCCGTCATAGGCGACGATATCCGCGGTGGCGTAGGTCTCGGACCAGCTATCCGGGATGAAGCTGCCGGTGCCGACCACGTCGATCGGCGCGCGCGCTTCCGCCATCACCCGGCACTTGCCGACGCCGAAGCCGGAGGAGGCGACGATGCGGACCTTCGGGAAGCCGGCCTTGTCCAGCTCCTCCCGCATCCGCCAGATGGCGGCGGCGGAGACACCGGTGCCGACCAGGTGGCGCAATTCCGTCTCGCTGCGGTAGCGGCGGATGGCGCCCGGCGCGTGGCGTTCCAGCACGGCATAGCTCTCGGCGGGATCGAGCCCTTCGAGGAAGCGGCCGCCATGCGTGTCCAGCCGCACCGCCAGCCTTCCGGCCGCCGCCAGTTCCGGGAAGCGCTGGCAGACGGCGATGCCGTCCGTCACCTCCCGTCCGAAATAGTCCACCAGCACCGTCAGCGGCTCGTCCGGATAGGCCTCGTGGAACATCTCGGCGGCACGCAGCGTGCTGCCGGCATAGCCGATCAGCGCATGCGGCATGGTGCCATAGCCGTGCGAGGCGCCGAACCAATGCGCCGTGGCATCCGTGGCGTTGCCGATGAAGCCCTTGGCCCCTTCCCTTTTCGCCGCCGCCCCGCCGACCGAGGCGGCATAGGCCATCATGTTCTGCATCTCGAAGCCGGCACAATGCCGCGCATCCATGGCCAGGAACCCCACCTCCGGCAGCTCCAGGCACATCTGGTAGGCGTTGTGCGCGGCGACGCAGGGCGGCCCCAGCTTCTGCAGATACAGCGTCTCGAGGTCCGAGAGCTCGATGAAGGAGCCGGTAATGTAGAGAATAGGGTCGCCCGCGCCGACCCAGGTCCCCTCTGGATGCATCAGCTCGATCTCGAATTGCGTGCCGCGGGCGGCGGCGACGCTCTTCAGCCAATCCAGCATCAGCCGCGGGGCGCTGACGACCGGGCGCCGCAGGAAGACCGCGTAGGTCACGCGGCAATCCCCGAAGCGCTGCACGATGGCACGCGTCCGGTTGAAATAGGCATCCGTCCGCGCCGTGATGGCGCCGTCGGTGGCCTCCACCGGCGGCTCCCCGGGCATTACTGGGCTGCCTGGGCCGGCTGCAGCGGCGTGCGCCGCGCCTTCAGCTCGGCCGCGATGAGGAAGGCGAGCTCCAGCGACTGCTCCGCATTCAGCCGCGGATCGCAGAAGGTCTGGTAGCGCAGCGAGAGGTCCGCCTCGGTCAGGCGGTGCGCGCCACCGAGGCATTCCGTCACCTCCTGCCCCGTCATCTCCACATGCACGCCGCCCGGCCAGGTACCTTCCGCCGCATGGCAGTCGAAGAAGCGCCGCACCTCGGTCAGCACCGCGTCGAAGGGCCGCGTCTTGTAGCTGCCGACGGTGGTGGTGTTGCCGTGCATCGGGTCGCTGATCCAGACCACGTTGCGCCCGGCCCGCCGCACCGCGCGCAGCAGCGGCGGCAGCTTCGCCTCCAGCTTGTCGGCACCCATGCGGGTGATGAGCGTGAGGCGGCCCATGGTGTTGGCCGGGTTCAGGATCTCGGTCAGGCGGACCAGCTCCTCCGGGTCCATGCTCGGCCCGACCTTCATGCCGATCGGGTTCTTCACCCCGCGCAGGAATTCCACATGTGCCCCGTCCGGCTGCCGCGTGCGGTCGCCGATCCAGAGGAAATGGGCGGAGCAGGCATAGTGGTCGCCGGTGGTGGAATCGACACGGGTCAGCGCCTGCTCATAGGGCAGCAGCAGGCTCTCATGGCTGGTGTAGAACTCCGTCTCCCGCACCTGCGGCAGGTCGGACATGCCGCAGGCCTGCATGAAGGAGAGGGTCTCGTCGATCCGGTGCGCCAGGTCGCGATAGCGGTCGCCGAGCGGGCTGCGCTCGACGAAGCCGAGATTCCAGCGATGCACCTGATGCAGATCGGCATAGCCGCCCGTGGCGAAGGCGCGCAGCAGATTCAGCGTGCCGGCCGATTGCATATAGGCGAATTCCATCCGCGCCGGGTCCGGGATGCGGGCCTCCGGCGTGAATTCCGGGCCGTTGATGATGTCGCCCCGGTAGGATGGCAGGGTGACGCCGTCCTTCGTCTCATTGTCGCTGCTGCGCGGCTTGGCGAACTGCCCCGCCATGCGGCCGAGCTTCACCACCGGGATGCCGCCGCCGAAGGTCAGCACCACCGCCATCTGCAGCAGCACCCGGAAGGTGTCGCGGATGACGTTGGCGGTGAAGTCGCCGAAGCTCTCGGCGCAATCGCCGCCCTGGAGGACGAAGCCCTGGCCGGCGCCGGCCTTGGCCAGCGCCGCCTGCAGCCGCCGCGCCTCGCCGGCGAAGACCAGGGGCGGCCATTTCGCGAGGCGGGCTTCCACCTCGGCGAGTTTGGCGGCGTCCGGGTATTCGGGCACCTGCTTGATGGGCAGGCCCCTCCAGCTTCCCGGGTGCCAGGCGCGCGCAACCATAGTCGTTTATCTCCCTTGGAACTGGGGATGATAGCGGAGGGACAGGGGGGGTGGAACCCTGGGGCACGGTGTCGAGGAAGGGCCTTGCCCTGCCTCAAACTCCATCCCGCCAAGGGCCGAAGGGCCCTTGGATCCCTCGGGTCGGCAGGTTGACCGCCGGGTCCGAACTCCGCCCCTCTCGGCAGCCCCTACTCCGCCGCCTTGGCCTCCACCCCCGCCACCCGCGTCCGGGTCCGCATCGTCACGAACTCCTCCGCCGCGGTCGGGTGGATGCCGATGGTCCGGTCGAAATCCTCCTTGGTCAGTCCCGCCGCCACGGCGATGCCGATGCCCTGCATGATCTCGCCGGCATCCTCGCCCAGCATATGGGCGCCGAGCACCTTCCGCGTCCGCTGGCAGACCACCAGCTTCATCAGCGTCTTCCGCCCTTCCCGCTTGCTCAGCGTGTGCCGCATCGGGGTGAAGCGGGTGACGTAGATGTCCACCGGCCCGCGCGCCGCCGCATCCGCCTCCGTCAGCCCCACCGTGCCGATGGGCGGCGAGGTGAAGACGGCCGTCGGGACGTTCTCGTAGCTCGCCCGGCGCGGGTTGTTGCCGAACAGGGTATCCGCCAGCGCATGCCCCACCGCCGTCGCCATGGGCGTCAGGTTCAGCCGGTCCGTCACGTCGCCGATGGCGAAGATGTTGGGTGCGGTGGTGCGGTGCTCCGCATCCACCTCGATGGCGCCCTTCGCGGTGCATTCCACCTTCGCCGCCGTGAGGTTCAACCCCGCCGTGTTCGGCTCCCGCCCCGTCGCGAAGAGCACCGCCTCGCCCTCCAGCACCGCGCCGCCCAGCAGGGCGAGCCGCAGATGGTCCCCCTGCCGGTCCAGCCGCGCCGGCACCTGGCCGGCATGCAGGCGGATGCCCTGGGCCTCCAGCGCGTCCTTCAGCGCCTCGCGGATGTCCTGGTCGAAGCCGCGCAGCGGCAGGTCGGCGCGGTAGACCACGTCCACCTCCGCGCCGAGGGCGCGGAAGACGCAGGCGAATTCCAGCGCGATATAGCCGGCGCCGACGACGACCAGCCGCTTCGGTACCTCCTGCAGCGTGAAGACGTCGTCGGAGAGCATGCCGAGCTCGGCGCCCGGGATCTCCGGCCGCACCGCCCGGCCGCCGACGGCGATGACGATCTTCTCTGCCGTCACGCGCTTGCCGCCGACATCCAGCGTATGGGCATCGACGAAGGTGGCGCGGGCATCGAAGCTGGTGACGCCGGCATTGCCGAGCAGCCGGCCATAGATGCCGGAGAGCCGCTGCACCTCTGCATCCCGCGCGGCGGCAAGCTTCGCCAGCGAGAAGCCCTTCACCTCCATCTCCCAGCCGAAGCCGGCGGCTTCCTCCGCCCAGCCGGCATATTCGGCGGCGTTCACCATCAGCTTCTTCGGCACGCAGCCGACATTGACGCAGGTGCCGCCCCAGAAGCGCTCCTCCGCCACGCCGACGCGGGCGCCATGGCCGGCGGCGATGCGGGCGCAGCGCACGCCGGCGGAGCCGCCGCCGATGACGAAGAGGTCGAAATCATAGGCCATGCTCTGCCCTTCCCCACCATGCCGGCCGGGGCCGGACCTTTCCGGAGTATATGCGTCCGCCGGCGCGGATTGGTAAGCCGCCTGGCCGTCAGCAGCCCGTCTGCCGCGGCAGCCGCTCCACCTCCAGCCCGAACCAGGGGCGCAGCCCGGTGCCGAGCAGGTTGCCGAAGAAGGCGGCGACCATCCAGGCCCAGCCATGCAGGCTGCCGGAGGCGATACCGGAGAAATAGGCGCCGATATTGCAGCCATAGGCCAGCCGCGCCCCGTAGCCGAGCATCAGCCCGCCCACCACCGCCGCGACCGCCGAGCGCAGCGGCAGGCCCCAGCGCGGCGCGAAGCGTCCGGCGAGCGCCGCGGCCAGCAGCGCGCCGAACATGATGCCGACATCCATCACCGAGGTGACATCGGCCAGCACGCTGCCTTCCAGCGCCGCGCGCTGCGCCGGGGCCTGCCAGAAGGGCCAACTCGCCGGGTCGAAGCCGATCAGCGCCGCCGCCTTGGAGCCCCAGAGGGCGAAGGCCGAGGTGATGCCCCAGGGCCGCCCGGCCAGCGCCAGGGTGACGAAGTTCAGCACCGCCAGCGCCACCGCGCCGGCGACCAGCGGCCAGGGGCCGCGCAGCAGCCGCGCCAGGCCCACGCGCGGCGCACCCTCCGGCCGCACCAGCCGGCCGTGGCGCCGGCGTTCCAGCACCACGCTCAGGCCGGCGATGGCGGCGAAAGCGGCCAGGTTGGCGGCCAGCGCCGGCCCCACCCCCCAGGCCTGCACCAGCGAGACCGGCGGCAGGTGCGGCAGCGCCGCCCACCAGTGCAGATGCGCCGCCCCCAGCGCCGAGCCGGCGATGAAGGCGGCCAGGGTCAGCAGCATGCGGACCGAGCCGCCGCCCACGGTGTAGAGCGTGCCCGAGGCGCAGCCGCCGCCGAGCTGCATGCCGATGCCGAAGAGGAAGGCGCCGAACGCCACCGAGACCCCGACCGGCGCCACCAGCCCCTGCACCGGCTGGCCGAACAGCGTGCCCGCCGCCAGGACGGGGAAGAACAGCAGCACCGCCACCGCCAGCATCACCATCTGGGCCCGCAGCCCGGCGCCGCGGCGATCGGCGATGAAGACCCGCCATGCCGAGGTGAAGCCGAAGGCGGCATGGTAGAGCACCAGCCCGAGCGCCGCGCCGAGCAGGTAGAGCGCCGCCTGCCGGGGGCTGACCGCCTGGCCGATGAGCAGCGCGCCGCCCAGCAGCAGGGCGCCGGCGCCGAGCGCGGGACCGGTATTGATGGCGACGGACCGAACCGGCTGCGGCCCGGCAAGGGTGGTGGCGGACATGGCGGCTCCCGGCAAATTCCTATGCCGGGTGATTAGGTGCCGCGACCCCCTGGTTTCATGCTCCGTTCCGCAGCCGCCCGGGAAAAGCCGACCCGCGATGGCCGCATGGCTGCCGGCCCGTCCTGCCAGGGGCCGGGTTCAGCCGGCCGGCCGCTTCGGCACGATCAGCCGGACGGTGAAGACCTGCACCTCCTCCCCCGCCTGGTTCAGGGTGCGGTTGCGCATGAGGGCGGAGCCGCGGTCGGGCCGGGAGCGGCTCGGCGTCACCTCCAGCACCTCGATCTCCAGCCGCAGCTGGTCGCCCGGCCGCACCGGCTTCAGCCATTGCAGCTCCCCGCCGCCGCCGATGATGCCGCCGGCGAGGTCCCCCGCCGCCTGCACCACCATGGACATGGTGATGGCCGCGGTGTGCCAGCCGCTGGCCGCCAGCCCGCCGAAGAAGCTGGACTTCGCCGCCTCCGGGTCGGTGTGGAAGGGCTGCGGGTCGTAGCGGCGGGCGAATTCGATGATCTCCGCCTCGGTGACCGTCACCGGCCCGGCGGTGAAGCGCCGCCCCGGGGTGAGGTCTTCCAGGTAGAGCGTCATGGCCGGCACGCCCCTGCACGACCAGGGGGGGCGGGGCGGAACAGGGCGGGCATGCGGACCTCCGGTCGGGTTTCGCGGTTGCGGAACCCTAGAGACCCGCCTGCCGGCCGGCGACTGAATTCCCGTGGCGGCGGCGGCGCCGGCCGCACCGGCGCCGCCCGGCCCTCAGCTGCCGATGCCGCCGAGGGCGAGGTACTTCACCTCCAGATACTCCTCGATGCCGTAATGGCTGCCCTCGCGGCCAAGGCCGCTTTCCTTCACCCCGCCGAAGGGCGCCACTTCCGTGCTGATCAGCCCCTCATTGATGCCGATCATGCCGGTCTCCAGCGCCTCCGCCACCCGGAAGATGCGGCCGACATCGCGGGCGTAGAAATAGGCGGCGAGGCCGAAGGGCGTGTCATTCGCCAGGGCGATCGCCTCCTCCTCCGTCTTGAAGCGGAACAGCGGCGCGACCGGGCCGAAGGTCTCCTCGCGGAACATCAGCGCGTCATGCGGGACATTCGCCAGGATGGTCGGCTCGTAGAAATTGCCGCCGCGGCTGTGGCGCTTGCCGCCGGTGACGACGCTCGCGCCATGCTGCAGCGCGTCGGCGACATGCTCCTCCACCTTCGCCACCGCATCGGCGTTGATGAGCGGGCCTTGCGTCACGCCGGATTCGAAGCCGTCGCCCACCTTCAGCGCCTCGACCGCCGCCTTCAGCTTGGCGGCGAAGGCGTCATAGACGCCGTCCTGCACCAGGATGCGATTGGCGCAGACGCAGGTCTGGCCGGTGTTGCGGTACTTGCTGGCCATGGCGCCCTGCACCGCGGCGTCGAGATCGGCATCGTCGAAGACGATGAAGGGGGCGTTGCCGCCGAGCTCCATCGAGGTCTTCTTGATGGTCGGCGCGCATTGCTGCAGCAGCACCCGGCCCACCTCGGTGGAGCCGGTGAAGGTCAGCTTGCGGACCAGCGGGTTGGAGGTCAGCTCCTTCCCCGTCTCGCCAGAGGGGCCGGTGATCACGTTGCAGACGCCCGGCGGCATGCCCGCGCGCTCCGCCAGCACGGCGATGGCCAGCGCCGAGAAGGGCGTCTGCGAGGCGGGGCGGATGACGCCGGTGCAGCCCGCGGCCCAGCCCGGCCCGGTCTTCCGGGTGATCATCGCGGCGGGGAAGTTCCAGGGCGTGATGGCGGCGAAGACGCCGATCGGCTCCTTCGTGACGATGATCCGCCGGCCCTTGGCGTTCTGCGGAATGGTGTCGCCATAGACGCGCTTGGCTTCCTCGGCGAACCACTCGATGAAGCTCGCCGCATAGGCGATCTCGCCCTTGCTCTCGGCCAGCGGCTTGCCCTGCTCGGCGGTCATGATCGCGGCGAGGTCGTCGGTATTCGCGATCATCAGGTCGAAGAGCTTGCGCAGGATGGCGGCGCGGTCCTTCGCCAGCATGGCGCGCCATGCCCCCTGCGCCTTGTGCGCCGCCTCGATGGCGCGGCGGGTCTCGACGGCGCTCATGGCCGGGACGCGGCCCACCACTTCCCCGGTGGAGGGGTTGCGGACCTCGAGCGTCTTGCCGCTATCCGCCTGCACCCATTGCCCGCCGATGCAATTGGCCTGGCGGAACAGGTCGGGGTCCTTCAGCGGCAGGCGGGCGATGGCGTCGAGCATCGGGGGTCTCCTTCCCTCATTGGCGGCAAAGATAGGCACCGGAAGGTGCTTTGTCAGCCGCGGGCCCAGGGCTAGGCTGGCCGCAACGAGAATGCGGGAGGGAGGGATGCGGCGGCATGCCTGGGCGCTGGGGCTTGTGCTGCTCACCGCCATGCCGGCGGCGGCACAGTACCCCGAGCGGCCCGTCACCATCATCCACAATTACGGTCCCGGCACCGCCTCCGACGCCACGGCCCGCACCATTGCCGAGGCCTTCGCGGCGCATTTCGGCAAGCCCTTCCCCGTGCTGAACCGGGACGGCGCGGCGGGGGTGGTGGGGGCCCGCGCCCTCGCCGGCAGCCCACCGGATGGCTACACCCTGATGGTCGGGCCGATGACGGCGCTGACCTCGCAGCCGCATCTGGTGCGGGATACCGGGCTCTCGCCGGAGGCGGTGGCGCCGGTCTGCAACATTTCCGCCAACATGCTCGGCATCGTGGTGCGGGCGGACAGCCCGTGGCGGACCGGGCCCGACATCGTCGCGGCGGCGAAGCAGCGGCAGCTGATCTATGGCGCGACCGGGGTGGTTTCGCTGACCGCGCTCGGCGTCCACCGGATGCAGGCGGCGGCCGGGGGAGAGTATCAGTCGGTGGCCTTCCGCAGCGACGGCGCCTCGCTGACCGAGCTGCTGGCCGGACGGCTGGATTTCTCGGCGACGCTGATCGCCAATGCGACGCCGCAGATCAGGGCCGGGGCGCTGCGGCTGGTGGGCGCCTTCGCCGACCGCCGCTACCCGGACTTCCCCGAGGTGCCGACGCTGCCGGAGCAGGGCATCGCCGCCGAGCAGATGAGCTATGCCGGGCTGATCGCCCCGCGCGGCACGCCGGAGCCGGTGCTGGCGGCGCTGGAGGCGGCCTGCGCCGCCGCCATCGGCTCGGCGCCCTTCCAGCGGGCGGTGGCGCAGTACGGCATCGTGGTGGACCACCGCGGCCGGGCGGAATTCGCGGCGCTGCTGGCCAGGGAGTATCGGAGCCTCGGCTCGGTGCTGCGCGACCTGCGGGTCCAGCCGGAGTGAGGGCCTCCACAGCCGGCCGCCGGTGCCCGCTGCGGCGGGCGGTGCGGATCGTGGTCGGGGCAGGCGCCGGGCTGCACATCCGGTCGGCCGGGCATGGCCGAGGCGTGAGCGCAGCCGGGCGGCATTGCCGGCCCCTGCCCTTCCCTCACCCGCCGTATGCCGCGACGGCCCGGGCGGCGCCGGATGAGCGCGACCCGGCCCGGCCGGTTTGACCCGCCCCGAGAGTGGCACCTACCGTGCGGCGAGTATCAGGGGGAACGCCATGCCGCGCCGCATCATCGACATCTCCGTGCCGCTCAAGGC
The DNA here is from genome assembly GCF_024178315.1 of Siccirubricoccus soli. Classification (GTDB taxonomy): domain Bacteria; phylum Pseudomonadota; class Alphaproteobacteria; order Acetobacterales; family Acetobacteraceae; genus Siccirubricoccus; species Siccirubricoccus soli. The sequence continues at coordinate 68,153 of NZ_JAMZIK010000051.1, forward strand.
CGGGATCAAATCCGACCCGCCCTGGGCCCTGCCGAAGATCGACTACCACGACCACAAGATGACGGCGCCGCCCATCGCCGAGTATTTCGGCATCTCCCTGGACCAGCTGCCGGAGGGGAATTACGCGGCGCGGGAGCAGGTGCAGATCTCCACCCATGCCGGCACGCATCTGGATGCGCCCTACCATTTCTTTCCCCGCCAGGATGAGCGGCTGACGCCCGGCGGCCGTCCCTCGCTGCGGATCGACGAGGTGCCGCTCGACTGGTGCTTCCAGCCCGGGGTGAAGCTGGATTTCCGCGCCCTGCCGGATGGCTACACGGTGCAGCCCGAGGATGTACAGCGGGAGCTGGCGCGGATCGGCCATAGCTTGCAGCCGCTCGAGATCGTGGTGGTGAACACCCGCGCCGGCAGCCGGTATGGCGAGGACGACTACATCGATGCCGGCTGCGGCATGGGCAAGGCGGCGACGCTCTGGCTGCTGGAACAGGGGGTGCGGGTGACCGGCACCGATGCCTGGTCCTGGGACGTGCCCTTCAGCGTGACGAAGCAGCGCTTGGCGGAAGGCGCCGACCCCGGGATCATCTGGGAAGGCCACCGCGCGGGCCGGGAGATCGGCTACTGCCACATCGAGAAGCTGCACAATCTGGAAGCGCTGCCATCGGATGGCTTCATGGTGGCCTGCTTCCCGGTGAAGGTGCACCGGGGCTCCGCCGGCTGGACCCGGGCGGTGGCGATCTTCCAGGACTGATACTCGGTTCGGAACGTCCTGACGTTCCGAGCCGGATATGGCGCGCAGCTGGTGTGGCGACTGCGCGCCGCGAAGCCCGGGATTGAGGCGCAGCCCCGGGACAGCCGCGCAGCCTTCCGCGGGCGGAGGCGGCTTTGGCCGGCACATTCGCCACGCGGCGGCCAATCGCCGAGACGGTTCCGCCCTGGCCTGAAAATGCGCCGCCCCCGGTTGCCGGGACGGGGCGGGCCGATTATGGTCCGCGCCCCACGCCCGTTGGACCAGAGCGGGCGGCGCGGTACGGATGGGTGGCCGAGCGGTCGAAGGCGCGCGCCTGGAAAGTGCGTATACGTCAAAAGCGTATCGTGGGTTCGAATCCCACCCCATCCGCCAGCGCCAGTTGAGAATCACCTTCTGCGAATCCGGCGCTGAGCCCCGTGGGGTTCGGAGTGCGCAGCCATGCGCATGGGGTGACACCCGCCACACTGAACGCGCGGGGCGCCGGCATTGCTGTCGGCACGCTCGCCCCGGCTGCGTCGCCGGGCCGGGGCGGGCGTGCAAATGGCGGGCGCCCGCTGGGTCGCCCTACCGATCCCGCCTAGAGCGGTTTCCGTTCGCACTGGCTCACGGAGCCCGCTCTCGGTTGTGGTTATAGCGAGCAAATACCTCCGATCCGATGATTCCATCTGATCGGAGTTTGCTCTAGAGCAGCCTCCGACCTGATGGATGACGCCGTGATCCACCAGGTCGGAGATAAGCTGCTCTAGATCTTATGTTTCTAGGACAAGAAATCCGATCAGGTGGTTCCAACCGGTCGGATTTCTCTAGAGCAGATCGCCGTAGGGCGGCAGCGCCCGAAGGCGTGAATCTGCTCTGCAAACAAAGGCGTAGAGCGTTTTCGGTGAACGCCTGTAAACCGAAAACGCTCTAGCTGGTGAAGAACTGCTGAGTCCCGTGTGCCTCGATGGCGCCCGCCAGGCGCGAGAGGGCATGGATATAGGCCGCCGTGCGCGGGGAGACCTGCCGCTCGCGCGCAATGGCCCAGACCTTGCTGCCCTCCCGCTCCATGAGCGCCTTCAGGCGCTGGTGCACTTCCTCGACCGGCCAGTAGAAGCCCTGCCGGTTCTGCACCCATTCGAAGTAGGAGACCGTGACGCCGCCGGCATTCGCCAGGATATCCGGCAGGATGACGACCTTCCGCGCCTCCAGGATGCGATCCGCCTCCGGCGTGACTGGGCCGTTGGCGAGTTCGAGCACCACCCGGGCGCGGACCCGCTCGGCATTCCCCTCATGGACCATGTTCTCGAGGGCCGCGGGGACCAGCAGGTCGCAGTCCACAGCGACCAGATCCTCGGGCGCCAGCGGCTTCACGCCGCCCTGCCCGGCGATGGCCGTCACCGGCTGGCCGGTGTCCTTAGCACGCAGCAAGGCGTCCAGATCCAGGCCCTCGGGGTGATACACCGCACCGCGCGAATCCGAGACGGCAACGATGCGGTGCCCGTCCGCCGCCAACAGCTTGGCGATGAACTGGCCGGCATTGCCGAAGCCCTGTACCGCGACGCGCATCCGGCCATCCAGGCCGAGATCGCGGGCCAAGCGGGACACCAGGTAGTAGCCGCCGCGCGCGGTCGCATCCTCGCGGCCAAGCGAGCCACCAAGGGCGATCGGCTTGCCCGTGATCACCGCGGGGACGGATTGGCCGACGATCGTGGAATACTCATCCGCCATCCAGCCCATGATCATGGCGTTCGTGTAGACGTCGGGCGCCGGAATGTCCCGGTCCGGCCCGATGATCCGGGAGAATGCCTGCACATAGGCGCGCGACAGCCGCTCCAGCTCCGCCTTGGAGAGGGACCGGGGATCGACCCGCACGGCGCCCTTGCCGCCACCGTAGGGCAGATCCATGACGGCGCATTTGAAGGTCATCCAGAAGGCGAGGGTTTCGACCTCCTCGACCGTGGCCTCGGGGTGGAAGCGAATGCCACCCTTGGTCGGCCCCCGCGTGTCGTCATAGCGACAGCGCCAGGCAAGAAACGACTTCCGCGAGCCATCATCCATCCGGATCGTCAGCCGGACCTTGGTAGTCTCCCGAGGATATTTCAGCCGCTCGAGCACATCCCCATCGATCTGAAGATGCCGCGCCGCCTCATCCAGGCGGGTAAGCGCCAGGTCGAGGATGTTGTCTCTCTCCAACATGTTTTGAACTCTTCGGTCAAAGGAGCTGGCGTTATCGGGCGCCAGGGCGAACCGGATCGCATGGCATGCCGAGGCATGCAACTCCTCTGCCTCGGAAACCAGGCGATATTGGCGCCGGCCAGCGCCCGACGGCGTTCGCCCGACGCAGCCGGGGACGCTTGGCGGTGCCGTACCCTGTCCGCTGCCAGCGCGTTGCGCGGCGCGTTCCCTGCCGGGCAGGTCGCGCCCCGGGAGTGCCGACAGCCGGTATGTCCAGACCTCGACGGGCCAAGGCCCAACCCGTCCGCTCGCCGGCGTTCAGCCGCGTCCGCACAGCATGCCCGGCACGGAGCCACCCGCCGAAACAGCCAGCATCGGAGGCAAGCCCCTCCCTGGTGGCCTGCCACGGGGGCCTCGGCGCCCTGGGGGCGGCTCGGCGCTGTGCTTAACCCTCCAGCGTGATGTGCGCCTCGCGCACCACCTTGCCCCAGCGTGCGGCCTCCGCCTTCAGGTATTCGGCATAGCGGGCGGGGCCATAGCCCAGCTGGCTGAAGCCGTTGGTCTTCAACGTCTCGGCGAAGTCGGCGGTGGAGAGGACCTCCGCCACGGCGGCGTGCAGCGCCTCCGCCACGGGGCGCGGCGTGCCGGGGGCGGCGAGCAGCCCGATCCAGGCATCGGCAATCACCGGCATGCCGGCCTCCGCCATGGTCGGCACCTCCGGCACCAGAGGGAAGCGCTCGGCCGAAAGCACGGCCAGCATATTGGAACGGCCACGCTGCGGCTGGCCCACCGCCACGGGCACCACCGTGACATCGACCTGGTCCGCCGTGGCGGCGAGCATGGCCGGCCCGGCCCCGCCATAGGGAATGTGCGTGAGGTCGAGGCGCGCCGCCTGCTTCACCATCTCCCCCGCGGCGTGGGAGACGGTGGCGACGCCATAGGAGCCATAGGTGAGCGCCGGCTGCGCGCCGCGGGCCTTTTCCAGGAATTGCTGAAGGTTGGCAGTGCCGAGGCCGGGCCGCGCGATCAGCGCCATGACCACATTGGCGATGCCGGTGACGGGGACGAAATCCTCCGCCCTGAAGGGCAGCTTCGGGTTCGCCGCCGGCATAACGGTATGGGTGTCGCAGGTGGCGAGGATCAGCGCATGGCCATCCGCCGGCGAGGCCAGGATGTTCTGGCTGGCGACGACGCCGACGCCGCCCGGCCGGTCCTCCACCACCAGGGGCTGGCCCAGCCGGTCGCCGAGACGCTGGGAGATGAGGCGGGCGAGCATGTCCGTGGCGCCGCCCGGCGGGAAGGGCACGACGACGCGCACCGGCCGGTTGGGGCGCCAGGGCGCCTGGGCCAGGGCGGGCATGGCCAGCATGGGCGTGGCCAGAGCGCCGAGCAGCAGGCCGCGACGGGTGGGCAGCATCTGGAGGTTTCCCCGATAGTCGTTGCCGGGACGATGCGGGAGGGCGGGGGATGGGTCAACGGGGCAAGGGGCGGCACGCCATGAGGCGCGGCGCCTCCCAGGCTCTTCCCGCCGGCGTCGAAGGGCCCGAGGAAGGCGGGGCTCCGGCCTGGCGGCCGCGGTCCTGCCCTCCGGCAAACCGACGGGACCGGCTGCACGCCAGGCAACCGGCCCTGGTGTCCCGATCCCGAATTCCCGCGGCTTTCGGGATCGGACGCCAGGCTTTGCTTTCGGTGGCCTGCCTGTCCGCTCCATTCGCTGGAAACCCGGCAAGCCTCCCGGGCGGGAGCGGGGCGGTCACGGCGCGGCCGCGCCGGCCCCCCTCCCCTCAGTCGTCGATGATCGCCACTGCCCGCGTCCAGCCGGCCGAGCCCCGGTGCACCTTCACCGGGAAGCACACCACCTGGAACGCGTCCGGCGGCAGCACCTCCAGATTGTGCAGCTTCTCGAGGTGGGAGTAGCCGATCTCCCGCCCTGCCCGGTGGCCTTCCCAGATCAGCTCCGGGCTGCCGCCCGCGGCGATGCGGCGGCGGGTGTGGCTGAAGGGCGCGTCCCAGGACCAGCCATCGGTGCCGACCAGCCGCACCCCGCGCTCCAGCAGCCAGAGCGTCGCCGCCTTCCCCATTCCGCAGCCGCGGTCGATGTAGTCATCCTCGCCATAGCGGGCCCCGGCGCTGGTGTTCACCACGACGATCTCGAGCGGCTTCAGCCTGTGGCCGATGCGCTTCAGCTCCGCCTCCACATCGCCGGGCTGCACCACATAGCCGTCCTCGAAATGCCGGAAATCCAGCTTCACCCCGGGCTGGTGGCACCATTCCAGCGGTACCTCGTCGATCCGCCAGGAGGGCTCGCCGCCCGGCTTCAGCCGCTCGTTCATGCGGGAGAAGTAGTGGTAGGGCGCGTCCAGATGCGTACCGTTATGGGTGGAGATGTCCACCCGCTCCACCGCCGCGTACTCGCCCTCGGGCAGGTCGGAGACCTTCACCCCCATATACTCCGCCATGCGCGGGGCGGATTGGTGGTGGTTCACATACTCGATCTTCGGCTCCATCCCCGGCGGGTCGGATTTGATCCCGGCCTTGAGCGGCACGGAGATGTCGATGAAGCGGCGGGCCATGGCCTGTCCTCCCTTGCGGTTGGCGACGAGGCTAGCCGGCCCGGCGCAGGCTGACCATCAGGCGAAGCGCAGCTCCCGGTAGCCCTCCGCCGCCACCCGCGCGGAGATGCGCCGGTACTTCACCGCCCCGCCATAATAGCCGAGGGTGCGCCGCACCTCCTCCCGCCCCTCGACATTGCGGTTCACCCCGGTCTGCCAGGAAGCCACCTGGGTGAAGAGCAGCCCGGCGGCCGCTTTCTCGACATGCTGCGCCCAATCCTCCACCGCTGCCTCCCGCGCCTCCACGCGCCGGTGGCCATGCTCGCGCATGTAGCGGACGAGGCCGGTGAGCCAGTCCACGATCTCCTCGATGTTGCGCGGGATGTTGCCGCGGGCGGTGTGGGGGCCGAGGACCATCAGCATGTTCGGGAAGCCCTCCGCTAGCACGCCGAGGAAGGTGCGCGGGGTGCCCCGCCAATCCTCCCGGAGGCTGCGCCCGCCCGGGCCGGTGATGGCGATGCGGTCATAGGGGCCGGTCACGCCGTCGAAGCCGGTGGCGTAGATCAGGATGTCGAATTCATGCTCCCGCTCGCTGGTCCGGATGCCGCGGGGGGTGATGCGCTCGATCGGCGTCTCGTTGATGTCCACCAGCTCGACATTGGGCTGGTTGTACACCTCGTAATAGCCGCTCTCGAGCGGCAGGCGGCGGGTGCCGAAGCCGTGGTTCTTCGGGATCAGCTTCTCCGCCGTGACGGGGTCCTTCACCCGCTCGCGGATCTTCTTCTTGGCCCATTCCGTCATCAGGGCATTCGCCGCCGGGTCCACCAGCACGTCGCGGAAATTGCCGACCCAGATGCCGAAGCCCGGCTCGGCATAGAGCTTCTCCCAGAAGGCCTCGCGCTCTTCAGGCGAGACATCCAGCGCGCGGCGCGGATCGGCCTGGTGGATGAAGCAGGTATCGGTCTGGCGGCAGCGCTCGAAGATCTCGGCATAGCTCGCCTTGATCTGCGCCTGCTCCTCCGGCGTGATCGGGCGGTTGTGCAGCGGCGCCGCCCAGTTCGGCGTGCGCTGGAATACCGTGAGGTGCCCGACCTCCTTGGCGATGGTCTGGATGGTCTGGATGGCCGTCGCGCCGGTGCCGATGATGCCGACGCGCTTGCCGCGGAGATCGACGCCTTCCCGCGGCCAGCGGGCGGTGTGGAAGGCGGGGCCGGCGAAATCGTCCCGCCCGGGGATGTTCGGCAGGGTATAGGCGGAAAGCGGCCCGAGGGCGGTGATGAGCAGGGGCGCGCTCGCCTGCTCGCCGCTTTCCAGGGTGATGGTCCAGCGCGTCGCCGCCTCGTCCCAGGTCGCGGCGGTGACGCGGCTGTGGAACTGCATGTCCCGCCGCAGGTCGAATTTGTCGGCGACGTGGTTCAGGTAGCGCAGCGTGTCCGGCTGCGCGGCGAAATGCTCCGGCCATTCCCATTCCTGCAGCAGCTCCTGGCTGAAGGAATAGCCATAGGACCAGCTTTCGGAATCGAAGCGGGCGCCGGGGTAGCGGTTCCAGTACCAAGTGCCGCCGACATCGCTGCCGGCCTCGAAGACGCGGACGCGCATGCCGAGCTCCCGCAGCCGGTAGAGCTGATACATGCCGGCGATGCCGGCGCCGATGATGATGGCCTCGTAGCCGGGCTGCGCCATGCAGGCCTCCTCCCCTTCCCCGAACCGGGGTTGGGAAAGAGCTTAGCAGGCTATCGGAAATGGGAAACGGGGGGCTCCGGGGTCCTGCCGGCTCAGCCCACGGATCCGAGCTTACACCAGGGTCCGGGGACCGGTCCCCGGTGGGGGTTGGCGGCACCGCCGCCAACGGGCAAGACCTCGATCCCTGTCCCTGTTTCAGCCGGGCGCCCGCAAGGTGCCCCTACCGCCTGAGCCTGGCGATGGTGTTCGTCGTGGAGCGCCCCGGCACCAGCTCGATCAGCGCCACCTCGCCGCCGGCGGCCTGCACCACATCGGCGCCCACCACCTGCTCGATGCTGTAATCCGCGCCCTTCACCAGCACGTCCGGCAGCAGCAGCCGGATCAGCTCCAGCGGCGTGTCCTGCCCGAAGCCGACCACCGCATCCACCGAGGCCAGCGCCGAGATCACCGCCGCCCGGTCCGCCAGGCTGTTCACCGGCCTTTCCGGCCCCTTCAGCCGGGCCACGCTGGCATCCGTGTTCAGCCCCACCACCAGCCGGTCGCAGCGCCGGCGGGCAGCGCGCAGCAGCGCCACATGGCCGGCATGGAGGATGTCGAAACAGCCATTGGTGAAGCCGACGCGGAGGCCATGGGCCTTCCATTCCGCCACCAGGCGCCGCGCCGCCGCCCAGTCCAGCAGCGCCTCCTCCCCCGGGGCGGAGCCACTGCCGGCGCGGAGGGCATGGGCCAGCTCATCCGCGCTGACCGTCGCCGTGCCCAGCTTGCCGACCACGATGCCGGCCGCCGTATTGGCGATGCCCATCGCCTCCTCCAGCGGCTTGCCGGCGGCATGGGCGAGGGCCAGGGTGGCGATGACCGTATCCCCGGCGCCGGAGACGTCGAAGACCTCCCGCGCCTCGGCCGGGACGCCGGTGGCGGGGCCGTCGGCGCGGACCAGCATCATCCCCTTCTCCGCCCGCGTGCACAGCAGGGCGGGCAGGCCGGCTCCGGCCATCACCCGGCGGGCGGCCGCCTCGACCTCCGCCTCCGTCCCAGCGGGGGCGCGGGCGGCGCGGGCGAGCTCGCGGGCATTGGGGGTCAGGCAGTCGGCGCCGCGGTAGAGGCCGAAATCCTCGCTCTTCGGGTCGGCGAAGACCGGCACGCCGCGTGCCTTGGCGGCGGCGATGGCGGCGGCGACGGTGCCGGGCGCCAGCACGCCCTTGGCATAGTCCGAGAGGATCAGCGCGCCGCAGCCGGGCAGCGCCGCCTCCACCGCCGCGACCAGCGCGGCGGCCTCGGCGGCATCGGCCGGGCCCGTCACCTCGTCATCGATGCGCACGACCTGCTGGGTGCCGGCAATGACGCGCATCTTACACACGGTGGGGCGGGAGGAGCTGGCGACCAGCGCATCGGCGATGCGGGCATCCTCCGCCAGCAGGGCGCGGCATTCCGCCGCCGCGGCATCCTGGCCGACCAGCCCGACCAGCACCGCCTGGCCGCCCAGCGCCGAGATGTTCCGCGCCACATTGCCCGCCCCGCCCGGCATGGCGCGGGCCCGGCGCTGCCGCAGCACGGGCACGGGCGCCTCGGGCGAGATCCGCTCCACCTCCCCGTAGAGGAAGCGGTCCAACATGACGTCGCCGAGGACGAGGATGCGGAGGGCGCTGAAATCGAGCATGAGCGCGGCATAGCGCCCCGCCCCCTGGAAAAGCAAACGGCGCGGCGGGTTGCCCCGCCGCGCCGTGCCTGGACCGTCCGGCCTGCCGAATCAGGCGGAGTTCTTCATGATCTCATCCGCCACATTGCGCGGCACCGGATCGTAGTGGTGGAACTGCATGGAGAAGGAGGCGCGACCCTTGGTCATGCCCCGCAGGTTGGAGATGTAGCCGAACATCTCCTTCAGCGGCACATGCGCCCGGACGATGACCGAGGTGCCGGCCATGTCCTGGCTCTGGATCACGCCGCGGCGGCGGTTCAGGTCGCCCACCACGTCGCCGACATGGTCCTGCGGGGTGGTCACCTCCACATCCATGATCGGCTCCAGGATCACCGGGCCGGCCTTCTTCATGCCCTCGCGGAAGCAGGCCTTGGCGGCGATCTCGAAGGCCAGGGCGCTCGAGTCGACGTCGTGGTACTTGCCATCCACCAGGGTGAACTTGAAGTCCACCGTCGGAAAGCCGGCCAGCACGCCGGTATCGGCCTGCACCTTGATGCCCTTGTCGACCGCCGGGATGTATTCCTTCGGCACCGAGCCGCCGACCACGGCGTTGACGAACTCGATCCCCTGGTTCCGCTCCAGCGGCTCGAAGGTGATCTTCACCTCGGCGTACTGGCCCGAGCCACCCGACTGCTTCTTGTGGGTGTAGGTCTCGGTGTGGGACTTGGTGATGGTCTCACGATAGGCCACCTGCGGCGCGCCGATATTGGCGTCCACGCCGTATTCGCGCTTCAGGCGGTCGATGATGATCTCGAGATGCAGCTCGCCCATGCCGGAGAGGATGGTCTGGCCGGTCTCCTGGTCCGTGCGCAGGCGCAGGCTGGGATCCTCGCCCGCCAGCTTCTGCAGGCCGAGGGTCATCTTCTCGATGCCCTCCTTGGTCTTCGGCTCGACGGAGATGTCGATGACCGGGACCGGGAAGGCCATGCGCTCGAGGACCACCGGATCCTCCTGCGCCGCCAGGGTGTCACCCGTGCCGGTGTCCTTCAACCCGACGAAGGCCGCGATGTCGCCGGCGAAGACCTCCTTGATCTCCTCGCGCTTGTCGGCGTGCATCTGGAACATGCGCCCGACGCGCTCCTTGTGGCCCTTGGTGCTGTTCAGCACCTGGTCACCGGAGCGCAGCACGCCGCGATAGACGCGGACGAAGGTGAGGTTGCCGTACTTGTCGTTGATGATCTTGAAGGCCAGGCCGGCGAAGGGCCCGTCCTCGCTCACCTCGATGATGCGGCGCTCGCTCTCCTCGCTCTGGCCTTCCTCGGGGGCGACCTTGATGCCCTCGATGTCCACCGGGCTCGGCAGGTAGTCCACCACCGCGTCGAGCAGCGGCTGCACGCCCTTGTTCTTGAAGGAGGAGCCGCAGACCACCGGGCGGAACTCGCCGGAGATGGTGCCCTTCTTGATGCAACGCTTCAGCGTCTCGACGCCGACATCCCCCTTGTCGAAATACTCCTCCATCGCCGCCTCATCGACGCCGACGACGGTGTCGAGCAGCTTCGCGCGGTATTCGGCGGCCTTGTCCTTCAGGTCGTCCGGGATCGGCGCCTCATGGTACTTCGCGCCCAGCTCGTCGCCTTCCCAGATCAGCGCCTTCATCTCGACCAGGTCGACGATGCCCTTCAGGGTGTCCTCGATGCCGATCGGCAGCTGCAGCGTCACCCAGTTGATGCCGAGCTTCTCGGTCAGGGTGTCGGCCGCGCGGAAGAAGTCGGCGCCGGTGCGGTCCAGCTTGTTGATGTAGATGATGCGCGGGACGTTGTAGCGGTCCGCCAGGCGCCAATTGGTCTCGGACTGCGGCTGCACGCCGGCCACGCCCTCGATGACGAAGACCGCGCCGTCCAGCACGCGCAGCGACCGGTTCACCTCGATGTTGAAGTCGATGTGGCCGGGCGTGTCGATGACGTTGATCCGGTGACCCTTCCACTCCGCCGTCACGGCGGCGGAGGTGATGGTGATGCCCCGCTCACGCTCCTGCGCCATGTAGTCGGTGGTGGTGTTGCCCTCGTGGACCTCACCGATCTTGTGGGACTTGCCGGTGTAGTAGAGGATCCGCTCGGTCGTCGTCGTCTTGCCGGCGTCGATATGCGCCGTGATGCCGATGTTGCGGATGCGGTCGAGCGGGGTACGCGCCACGATGGGCCTCCATAGGCGAAGGCGGGCCCGGCCATCCGGTCCTCCCAGGGCCGGTCCCGAAAGGACCTTCCCCAGCACCGGTGCCGCCCGCCGAACGGTCTGACTCGTCGGAGTGGTATCGGGCGTGCAGATGCCCCCTCCGGCGGCGATTTGCAAGCGCGAAGTCGGGGAAAATGGGGGCAACGGGGCCAGCGCCGGGTCGCGCCGCCGCGTCCGTCCCGGCTGCGGGGCAAGGATACGCAGGCGGATCGGCGCGCAGCGCCGCTGCCGCCGGCGCTACCCTGGCCGCCACGCCCGGCGACCGGGCGGGGAGGAAAGCACCATGGGTCATCGCCTGCCAGCCTCGGTGCTGGCCGCTCTCCTGGCGGCCGCGCCGGCCCTGGCCCAAAGCCAGCAGCCGAGCCAGCCGGCTGCCGAGAGCCGGAACATGCGGCTGCTCGGCCACCACGACCTGCAGGGCCGCAGCGCCTACCAGCCGACCGTCCACCGCCAGGGGGATCGCTGGATCCTCTATGTCGGCCACCATGGCGGCAACGCGGCGGAGCCGAAGCCGCTCAACCCGATGACCGGACAGCGGGAGTTCAACGGCACCTCCATCCTCGACGTCACCGACCCGGCGAATCCTCGCTACTTGGCGCATATCCCGGGCGAGGAAGGGCTGGACGAGGAAGGGGGGGCGCAGATGGTGCGGGTCTGCGACAACCGCCAGCTCCGCGGCGCCGCCAACCCGGCGGGCTTCACCATGCTGCGGACCCAGGGCAATGCCGGCCACCAGCTCTTCGACGTGACGGACCCGGCGCAGCCGCGGCTGCTGGCGCGCATCCCGGCCGGGCACACGCACAAGAACTGGTGGGAATGCGACACCGGCATCGCCTTCCTCGTCTCCGGCAACCAGCCGCCCTGGCGGGTGCGGCGGATGACCCAGGTCTTCGACCTGAGCGACCCGGCCAAGCCGCGCCACATCCGCGATTTCGGCCTGCCCGGGCAGCAGGTGCCAGAGGGACAGGCGGCCACCCAGCAGCATGGCGAGCACGGGGCCATCCCGACCGAGTTGCATGGCGGCATCTCCACCGGGCCCGAGGGCAACCGGATCTACTTCGGCTACGGCACGAACAGCGGCGGGCTGGTGCAGATCGTTGACCGGCAGAAGCTGATCGAGGGCCCAGCGGCACCGACCGACGAGAATCTCCGCGCGCCGGAGGTGGGGCGGCTGGCGATGATGCCCTGGGTCGGCGCCCACACCGCCTACCCGTTGCTGCGCATGCCCGTCGCGGAATTCGCCCATGACGGTCGCGGCGCGGTGCGGGACTTCGTGATGATCGTGAATGAGGCGCTGCGCAACGAGTGCCGGGACGAGGCACGGCAGATGGTCTGGTTCGCCGACATCACCGTCGAGAGCCACCCCATGGTCGTCGCCAACTGGACGGTGCCGGAGGCCTCAGGGCATTTCTGCTCGCGCGGCGGCCGCTTCGGCGCGCATTCCTCGAATGAGAGCACGGCGCCAGTCTTCCACCGGAAGCTGGCCTTCATCGCCTTCTTCAATGCCGGCGTCCGGACGCTCGACATCCGCAACCCCTACCAGCCGCGTGAGGTGGGCTTCTACATCCCGGCCATCACCGACCGTACCGCGGAGCGCTGCGTGCCGGTGGATGGCCAGTCGCGCTGCAAACGGGCGATCCAGACCAACAATGTGGAAACCGACGAGCGCGGCCTGATCTACATCGTCGACCGCGCCAACACCGGCGTCCACATCCTGGAGGTCACGGGCGAGGCGCGGGAGATTGCGGCGCTGCCCTGACTCGTACCGGGGTCCGGGGCGAGGTCCTGGCCCCGGCGGGGGGGGGCAGGGGGCAGCGCCCCCTGCCGGGGCTCGGGGCGGAGCCCCGCCCTTCATCCGAACAGCTTCATGGTGATCTGCGCCACATGCTTCCCCTGGAAGCGCGCCAGCTCCAGCTCATTCTCGCTCGGTTGCCGCTCCCCCTTGCCGCCCGCGATGGTGGTGGCGCCATAGGGCGTGCCGCCCGAGACCTCGTCCAGCTTCGTCAGCCCCTGGGCGCTGTAGGGCAGGCCGACGATGACCATGCCGTGGTGCAGCAGCATGGTATGCACCGCCATCAGCGTCGTCTCCTGCCCGCCATGCTGGCTGGCGGTGGAGCTGAAGGCGCTGCCGACCTTGCCGATCAGCGCGCCGCGGGCCCAGAGGCCGCCGGTCTGGTCCCAGAACTGCGCCATCTGCGCCGCCATGCGGCCATAGCGCGTCGGCGCGCCGACGATGATGGCGTCGTACTGGTCGATCTCCTGCGGCGAGGCCAGGGGCGCGGCCTGGTTGAGCTTGGCGCCGGACTTCTCCAGCACCTCCTGCGGCACGAGCTCGGCCACGCGCTTGACCACCGCCTCGGCGCCCGCCTCGCGGACGCCCTCGGCAATGGCGTTGGCCATGATCTCCATATGACCATACATGGAATAATAGAGCACCAGCACGCGGGCCATGGGCTGCCTCCTTCGCGGTTGCTCCTCTTACGCGCGAGGCAGCGGGGCGATGCCTTCAGCGCCGCGTTACTGCGACGGTCCTGACCACACGACCCGTTCGGCCTCGGCCGGGGTGGCGAGGCGGCGGCGCAGGGCATGGTGGCCGGCCGCCTCCGCGAGGTCGGCGGCGGTGCGGCCCTGCCGGTCGCGGAGCGCCGGGTCGGCGCCGTATTCCAGCAGCAGCGCCACGGCCTCCTCCTGCCCCGCCTCCGCTGCCGCCATCAGGGCGGTGGGCGGGCCATCCGGGTCGCCTTCCGCCTGGGCGACGCCACCGGCCTGCAGCAGCAGGCGCAGCACCTCCACCCTGCCATGCCGGGCGGCCAGCACCACCGGGTCCGTGCCGTCGCCGCGGCGGGGGGCGGCGAGATGGGGCTCCGCCGCCAGCATCGCCCGGACCGAGGCCGCATCGCCGGCCATGACCGCTTCCTGGAACCGTGCTTGGCTGCTCATCGCACCCTCCCTTGCCGGGCAGGAACGCCGTGGAAAGGCGCGGGATCAGGATTTCCGATAAGTCGCGTGGCTGAAGCGCGAGCGGAGCAGCGGCATGCGGACATGCCTCCTGCCCGCTGGGGTGCTGGAGGCCGCGCAGGCGCTGCGCGGGGCGGGCCCGGCCTCTGGCAGAGGCGCCGACGGTGGCGCGGCGGATCGCGAAGCTGGCGGTCGAGCAGGTGCAGACCTCTGGCCGACCATCCGCCGGTCGCCGGCCAAGAAGGCGGGGGCTTAACGCCGGTCGGTGGAAGATGAAGGTGGTCGACCCGTCTCGGCTTCCGGGAGGGCTGGCAGTCGGCTGAAGCGGGACCGGTTTGCCTTCGCTCACCGCCGCCGCTCCAGCCTATTGTCCTGCCACGTGATCGACGCGCCCGATGTCTCCGGCTGGGACGATCACGCTCCAGGTGCGGCGCCCCCTCGGCATCGGCGCCGGCCACGCCATTCGTACGAAATAGAAACAAAAACGGAGGAGCGCGACGGCATGCCCGCAGCGCTGCCGCGGAACGAAAACGAGCGGGCGATTGAGCAAGGAGGTCGAATCATGCCGAGGCACTTTGCCCGTCTGGGGATCGTGGTGCGGGATCTGGAGCAGGCGAAAGCATTCTTCGCCGTTCTGGGCTTCAAGGAGGCCATGTCGGTGATCATCGCCGGGGAGCCGTTCGCGACTTACATGGGCGTGTGCGTATCAAGACGGATCACGTGACGCTCGTTCTGGAGAATGTATCGCCGCGGACGGAGATCCAGCTCCTGCGGTACCAGCACCGGATCCCTTGCCGGACGCGCAGATCCGACACCTGAACAAGATCGGCATGAATCACGTCTGCTTCGCGGTCGACGATGTCGAGGAAGAGGCCGCGAAGCTCGAGGCACATGGCTTCAAGACCCGCAATCAGGTCATGGATTCCACTCGAGGACGCTGGTCTTGACGCTGGTCTTCATCGACGGGCCAGAGGGGGTCACTGTCGAACTCGCCGAGTGGCACTGAGCCGCCATGGGGCCGGCCTAGCCTCGGCCACCGAACCCGTCGCCCCCGCCGGGGAGGCGTCGCACGGTCAGACCCATGCATGACACAGAACCGCGAGCTGTCCGGATGCCAACCTTGATCAAGGCTCCAGCGTGGCGCAGGCTCCTGCGCGGCGAGGCCGCGAAGGCAGCGCGCCCGCCGCGATTCCCTCAATCGTCGGGCCCGCCCTTGCTTTGATCGGTCACGCCGGGCGGATCCGGGTACAGGTCGGACGGCACCTTGGCCTTCGGGTTCTGTGTCGTTCCGCCCTGTTGCACCTCTGCGGCCGTCGTCTTCGATGTCGGATCGGCGGTGTTCATCCGTTCCCGGCCGCCCTTGGGTAGTTCGTCCATGCGAGGGTCTCCAGCTGCTCCCTGTCCAACGCCGCAGCGGGGCGAAAGGACAAGGGCCGCCAGCGGTCAGCCGCCCGCCGCGATCTCCAGCGTGGCCCCGAAGGGAATTGTGCGGAATTCTTCCGCCGCAACCCCCTGCCGGGCGCATGCCGCCGCCAGCCAGGCCTCCGGCGCCTCGATCGCCTCGTCGGTCAGGCCGGCGAAGGTGCCGAAATGCATGCCGATGCTCCGGCGCGGCCGCAGGATCCGGTGCGCCGCCACCGCCTCCTCCGGGTCCATGTGCTGGGTGCGCATGAAGAAGCGCGGCTCATAGGCGCCGATCGGCAGCAGGGCGAGATCGATGCGCGGGAAGCGCGCCGCGATCTCGGCGAAATGCGGGCACCAGCCGCTATCCCCGGCGAAGTAGAGGCAGGCCCCCGGCGCTTCCAGCACGAAGCCGCCCCAGAGGCTGCGATTGCGGTCCCAGGGGGTGCGGGCGGAGAAATGCTGGGCCGGGACATAGGTGACGCGGAGGCCGGCGACCTCCACGCTCTGCCACCAATCCAGCTCCCGCGCCCCCTGGATGCCGGCCTTGCGCAGGTGCCGGGCATTGCCGAGGCCGGTGACGGCGGGCGGCTGCCAGCGCTGCCGCACCCGGCGCAGGGTCGGCAGGTCCATATGGTCGTAGTGGTTGTGGCTGACCAGCAGCAGGTCGCAGCCCGGCAGCGTCTCCAGCGCCTGGCCCGGCACCCGCACCCGCAGCGGCCCGGCGAAGCGCAGCGGGCTGCAGCGCGGCGACCAGATCGGGTCCAGCAGCACGCAGCGCCCCCCGAGTTGCACAAGGAAGCTGGCATGGCCGATGAAGGTGGCGGCGATCCGCCCGGCGTTCAGGCGCCGCGGCGGCGGCTGCGGCGGGTCGTCCACCCGGCGCGGCCAGGGGATGGGCTGGGAGGTGCGGCGCCAGCGCCAGACATCGCGCAGCGTCTTCACTGTGCGGTCATGGACGTTGTGGAACCGCCTCCCGTCGCAATGGTCGGAGACGGGAAAGGTCATCGCCCTCCCCTCCCCGCCCGGCGGGCGCCGGGCGCGCTGCGCCCAAGGGGCCGGCAGCGCGCGGCGCAAAGGCGGCTGCGGCGCAGGGCGCCCGGCCGTCGCACCTCGGCCCGCCCCCGCCCCGCATGGCGGGGCGTGGCGGGCGTCACTTGCACCCGAGGATCCGCAGGTCGTAGACCGGGTGCTCCAGCATCGAGACCGCTGGGTTGTTGGCGAACATCCAGCCGCGGAAGACGAGCTGCGCCTCGGGCTGGCGGCGGCTGTCCCGCACCTCCATCCAGGCGGCGGCGTCCGGCACCTCATCCGGCGGCCTCGCATTGCAGGCGGCGACGTTGATGGAGAGGGTGCCGAAATTGGCCGGCTGCCCCACCGTGGCCTGCACGACGGAAATCCGGGCCGTCACCTTGTCCAGCAATTGCAGCTCGGCGGTCCGCTTCGGCTGCCATTCCTCGGCATCCTGCGCCGCCGCCGGCATCGCGGCCAGCAACGCCACCGCCAGCAGCAGGCCGCGCATCAGCCGCGCCGCTTCGGGCTGGGCAGCTCGGCGACCAGCCGGGTGAGGATGTCGCGCATCGCGGCCTCGTCCACGCCCATCAGCAACGCATCCTCGAAGGCGTCCTGCATCACCTGCGCCAGCTCGCGGTGGTTCTCCGCCAGCACCTTCAGCTTCTCCCGGCAGGAGATGGGCGCGCCGTCGGCGCCCGGCCAGGTGGCGGGGGCCGCCATGCTCATCGCGGCGCGCCGCCGCCGGAGCCCGTCGCCGGCGTGCCCTGTTGCTGCTGCTGTTGGGAGTTGGCGCTGTTCATCTGGGTGACGGAGAA
The DNA here is from genome assembly GCF_024178315.1 of Siccirubricoccus soli. Classification (GTDB taxonomy): domain Bacteria; phylum Pseudomonadota; class Alphaproteobacteria; order Acetobacterales; family Acetobacteraceae; genus Siccirubricoccus; species Siccirubricoccus soli. The sequence continues at coordinate 85,346 of NZ_JAMZIK010000051.1, forward strand.
GATGAAGCGGCCGAGCAGGGATTCAAGGCTGACCGAGCCCTGCGTTTCCGTGATCCGCCCGCCATCGGCCAGGATCTTCTCGCTGCCCCCCGGCACCAGGGAAACATACTTCCCGCCCAGCAACCCCTCCGAGGTGATCTCGGCCGAGGTGTCGTCCGGCAGGCGCAGGCTGCGATCGATGCGCAGCGTCAGGTCGGCGCCGAAGGTCTGCGGGTCGATCCGGCTGTCGGTGACCGTGCCGACCTTGACGCCGGCGATCCGGACATCGGCGCCGTTGGACAGGCCGTCGATGCGGTCGAACCGCGCCCGGAGTTGCATCCCCTCCGCCACCACCGTGCCGCGGCCGCTGTGCAGCACCGCATAGGCCAGGAAGGCGGCGGCCACCAGCAGCACCACGGCCCCGGTGAGCACCTCCGCCAGGCTACGCCCTTGCATGCGGGTCAGGCGCCCGGGGTCCAGGCTTCGTAGTCGCCGCCGGTCACGCGGCGGGTGCCGCCGACATAGTCATGCCCGGCGGGGCGGTAGCTCTCCGGCGTGCCGGTCAGGTTCGGCCGGTGCTCCTGCTGCCAGGGGTAGCGCTTCTGCTCCGGCAGGGGCTCCGCGACGGTATGGTGCAGCCAAGCATGCCACTCCGGCGGCACCACCGTCGGCTCCCGCCCGCCACGGGCGTAGATCGCCCAGCGGCGGGGGCGGTTATAAATGGGCTGTAACCGGCGGCTTTCGAAATAGACGTTGCCGAAGCGGTCGGTGCCGACCTGTCGGCCGGTCAGCCTGGAGGTGAGGCGCAGCAGGAAGGACATGGAGCTCCTCGGCAGGGGCTGAGTGCGGCGGTATTGCACGCGGCGGCGCCGGGCGCAAAGCAGGGTGCCGCCGTGGCGCGGAAAAGCCGGGCGGCGCGACCCCGGGGGCCTGCCGAGTCCCATCACGCGCCATCCACAGGATATTGCGGTCGAGGATGCATCTATCCCCTAGATGCAGCGCGGCGAAGGTCCTAGCATCCCCGCCATGCGACGCTATCAGGGCACTCTCTGGGATGGTCTGGCGCTGCGGCGCCAACGCGCGGCGGCGGATCCGGACAGCGATCCGCGGCCGGTCGCCTTGCCGCCGGACTGGGAAGGCGAGGCGGCCGCCGCCCTCGCCGCCCTGGCCCCCACCAGCCGGCCGGCCAGCCTGCCCGCCGCGGCCGAGGCCTGGATCCGCCGCGCCGCCGCCGCGGGGCGGAAATCCGGCCTGCTGGACGAGGCCGGCGCGGCCGAGCTGGCCGAAGGGCTGCGCGCCCTGCTGCTGTCCCGCCGCGGCAGCGTGGGCGCCGAGGCCTGGGCCGGCGGGCGGGAGACCCGTTTCCTCCTCAACCTGCCGGCCTTCCTGGAGCCCGCGGGCGGCTTCGACCTGGAGGGCTATGCCGCCGCCTGCGCCCTTGGCGTGCGGACGCTGGATGCGCTCTCCGGCAGCCGGGTGCCGCGGCTGCGACTCGGCTTCGCCGATCTGGCCGGGCTGCTGGCCGGGCTGGGCCTGCCTTATGACAGTGGCGAGGCGCGGGCGACCGCCGCCGGCATCGCCGCCCTGACCCGCGGCGCGGCGGAGGCCGAGAGCGGCCGGATCGCGGCGCGACTCGGGGCGCGGGAGCCGGTGGCGCTTCTCTGGCCGGTGCCGCCGGCGGCAACCCCGGTGCCGGGCTTGGCCGCCGCCGCCCGCGCCGCGCTGGATGCCGCCGCGGCCTCGCCGGGGCTGCGCCACCAGGCGCTGGTGGCCCTGGCGATGCCGGATGCGGTGGAGGCGCTGCTGGGCGCCGAGACCGGTGGCATCGCCCCCGCCCCCGGCTCCACCCGCCCGGTGCTGACCGAGGCCGGGGAATGGGCCGAGGTGCCGACCCGCGCCGCCATGCTGGCCACCCGCCTGCACCCGGACCGCGCCGGGGCGCTGCTGGCGCCGGTCTCCGAGACCGCGCGCGACGCGATGCGGCAGGCGGTGGCGCCCTTCCTGCACGCCGTGCCGCCGGCGCCGGTCGCCCTGCCCGCCCCTGCCCGTCCGGCGCCGAAGTCCCAGGCCCCGCTGCGCCGCCACGCCGGCACCACCCTGCATGTCTCGGTCGGCGGCCATCGCGTGGCGTTGCGAACCGCCGAGGACGAGCAGGGCCGGCTGCTGGAGGTGGCCTTCAGCCTCTCGAAGGAAGGCGCTGCCTTCCGCAGCCTGATGGATGCCTTCGCCCATTCCGTCTCGCTTGGCCTGCAGCAGGGCGTGCCGCTGGCGGAGTATGTGGAAGCCTTTGCCTATACTCGCTTCGGCCCCTGCGGCGTGGTGGAGGGCGACCCGGCCATCCCCCGCGCCACCTCGGTGCTGGACTGGGCCTTCCGCCGGCTGGCGCTGGACTATCTCGGCCGGCACGACCTGCCGCAGCCGAGCGAGGAGGATTGCCTGGGGGATACGGTGGGCAGCGCCGCGCAGCAGGCGCCGCTGCTGCCGCTGGACCTGCCGGAGCTGCCGGCCGCCAGCCCACGCGGCCGGCGGCGGACGCTGCGGCTGGTGAGCTGAAGGAAGGCGGAACATGGCAGGCAAGGTTGCGGCGAAGCTCGCCGCTCTCGGCATCACCCTTCCCACCCCCGCGGCGCCGATCGCCAATTACGTGGCCTACAACGTCACCGGGAACCTCGTCGTCATCTCCGGCCAGATCCCGCTGCAGGACAGGAAGATCGTCTTCACCGGCAAGGTCGGGGCGGGCGTCTCCATCGAGACGGCGCAGCAGGCGGCGAGGCTTTGTTTCGTCAACCTCGCCGCCCAGCTCCAGGCGGCAGTCGGCGATCTGGACCGGGTGACGAAGGTGGTCCGGCTCGGCGGCTTCATTGCCGCGGGGCCGGAATTCACCCAGCACGCCCAGGTGATGAACGGCGCCTCGGACCTCGCCGTCGCCATCTTCGGCGATGTCGGCCGGCATGCCCGCACCACGATCGGCGTGCCCTCCCTGCCCGGGGATGCGACCGTCGAGGTCGAGGGAATGTTCGAATTCGCCTGAGCGGCGGGGCGCATTCTGCGCCCTTGCCCTCCCCATGCTGCGGTGCACATGCTGCGGGCGATGCCCGATAGCGCCCCAGACCTCACCCTCTCCCTGCATCCGCGCATCACCGACGTTCCGGCGGCGGATTGGGACGCCTGCGCCGGTGGCGGCAACCCCTTCGTCAGCCATGCCTTCCTGGCCGCGCTGGAAGCCAGCGGCAGCGCCACCGGGGAGCGCGGCTGGCTGCCGCAGCACCTGGCGCTGCGCGACCCGGGCGGCCGGCTCCTCGCCTGCGCGCCCTGCTATGCGAAGAGCCACAGCCAGGGCGAATACGTCTTCGACTGGTCCTGGGCCGATGCCTTCGAGCGGGCGGGCGGCAGCTACTACCCGAAGCTGCAGGTCTGCGCCCCGTTCAGCCCCGTGCCGGGCCCCCGGCTGCTGGCGCGGCCAGGCAGTGGCCTGGGGCCGGAGGCGCTGGGCCAGGCGCTGGTGCAGGCCTGCGGCGAACTCGGCCTTTCCTCCGTCCACGTCACCTTCTGCCAGGAAGCGGAGTGGCGCGCACTGGGCGAGGCAGGCTGGCTGCGCCGGCTGGGGACGCAGTTCCACTGGCACAATCGCGGCTATGCGAGCTTCGAGGAATTCCTCGGCGCGCTGAACAGCCGCAAGCGCAAGGCGGTGAAGCGGGAACGGCGCGATGCGGCGGCCAGCGGCTTCACCCTGAAGACGCTGCGCGGGCATGAGATCACGCCGCGCCACTGGCAGGCCTTCCACCGCTTCTACAAATCCACCACGGACAAGAAATGGGGCCGCAGCGCCTATCTCACCTCGCGCTTCTGGCCGATGCTCGGCGAGGCGCTGGACGACAAGGTCGTGCTGATGGTGGCGGAGCGGGATGGAGAGCCGGTGGCGGGCGCGCTGAACCTGCTGGGGGCGGAGGCGCTCTACGGCCGCAACTGGGGCGCCATTGTGGACGTGCCCTTCCTGCATTTCGAGCTCTGCTACTACCGCGCCATCGACTTCGCCATCGAGCACAAGCTGCTGCGCGTCGAGGCCGGGGCGCAGGGCGAGCACAAGATCCAGCGCGGCTACCTCCCCTCCCCCACCTATTCCGCGCACTGGATCGCGCATCAGGGGCTGCGGCGCGCGGTGGATGATTTCCTGGCGCGGGAGAGGCCGGCCATGGAGCGGGAGATGGCGGCGCTGGCGACCCTGTCGCCCTTCCGCCAGGGCGAGGAGGGATGCGAGGCGTGACGCGTTTTGCGGCGGCGATCCGGGCGGAGGCCGAGGCGGCCTGGGCGCTGATGGAAGCGATCGGCGATGCCACGCGCGAAGGCCCCGGCATCACCCGTGCGGCCTTCGGCGAGGGCGAGCAGAAGGCGGCCCGGGCGGTGACCGCCTGGCTGGAGGAACGCGGGCTGCCAGCTGCCGCCGATCCCTACGGCAACCTGCATGTCCGCTGGCCGGGCCAGGACCCGTCCCTGCCTGCGGTCGGTGCCGGCTCGCATCTCGATTCCGTGCCGCAGGGCGGGAATTATGATGGCCTTGCCGGCACGGTCGCGGCGCTGGCGGTGCTGGCGGCGGCGAAGGCCAGCGGCACGCGGCCGCGGCGCGGGCTGCACGCCATCGCCATGCGCGGCGAGGAAAGCCCCTGGTTCGCCACCGCCTATCTCGGCGCGCGGCTGATGCTCGGCCGCTCCACCCTGGCGGAGATCGGCGGCCTGCGGCGCTTCGACAGCGGCAGGACGCTGCGGGAGCACATGGTGGCGCTGGACCTCCCCGGCGCCGAGGGCGCGGTGCTCGGCCCCAAGGATCTGGCCTGCTTCTTCGAGCTGCATATCGAGCAGGGGCCGCTGCTGGAGGGCGCGGGCCTGCCGCTCGGCATCGCCACCGGCATCCGCGGCAATCTGCGCTTCCCGGAGGCACGGATCCTTGGCGAATACGGCCATGCCTCCGCCGTGCCGCGCGCCCATCGGCGCGATGCGGTCATCGCCCTGTCCGAGCTGGTGCTGGAATTCGATCGCTTCTGGGAAGGGCGCCTCGCCAAGGGCGACGACAATTTCGTCTTCACCATCGGCATCGTCGGCACCGACCCAGCGCAGCACGCCATGACCAAGGTACCGGGTGAGGTTCGCTTCAGCTTCAATTGCGGCGGCACGGACGCGACGGTGATCGCCGCGGCGCGCGAGCTGCTGCTCCGCACCATCGCCGGGATCGAGGCACGCCGTGGCGTGCGCTTCGAGCTGGGGCCGGAGGCGGGCACGCCGCCCGTGGCGCTGGATGCCGGGCTGATGGCGAAGCTGGAAGCCAGCGCCGCCAGGCTCGGCCATGGCACGCGCCGCCTGCCCACGGTGGGGCATGACACGGCCATGTATTGTCTCTCCGGCATCCCCGGCGCCATGCTGATGGTGCGCAACCAGCACGGCAGCCACAATCCGCAGGAGGCGATGGAGAAGGCGGACTTCATCGCAGGCGCCGAAACCCTGGCCTATGCGATGCTCGAGGCCGCTGGCTGAGGAAGGGCGCTGCCCTTCCTCAAGCTCCATCCCGCAAAGGGCCGAAGGGCCCTTTGAACCCTTAGGTCTGCTGCCCCGGCGCAAGCCAGCCGTTTCCCCGTTCGGCTGGAACGGCCGCTTCCCCGTCCCGGCCTGAATTCCGCGCAGGTCACGGCTGGTGCCGGTCGAGGCTGCGCGGCAGGCGGCGCGCGGCGGGTTTGACCGCCACCGCGCACGGCCCGGCGCTCAGCTGGCCGGGCGGGCCGCCCCCAGCGCAAACACCCCGGAACACCGCGCCGCCTTCTTCCCATCGGCCCATATGACGGCATCGGTGAAGCAGAGCGTCCGCCCGATCCGCGACGCCTCCCCCACCAGTTCCAGCCAGCTCCCCTCCGGCGCCGGCGCCAGGAACTCGATGTTCATGGAAACCGTCACCAGGAATTGCTTCGGCAGCCCCTGCTGCTCCCGCAGCGCCGAGGCCGTGTGCACCAGTCCGAGATCGGCCAGGGAGGCAATGCATCCGCCATGCGCCGCACCGGCCGAATTGCAGTGCCTTTCCTCCACCCGCATCGCCAGGGTGATGCGCCCTGGCTCCCGCTTCACCCAGAGCGGACCGAGTTCCCGCGCATAGGGCCCGCCATGCTGGGCGAGTTCATAGCCTTCCGGCACGTCAAGCGGTCGCAAGCATCGCCTCCACCATCTCCTGCACCTCCAATGCTTCCCGCAGCGTCGCCAGGTGATGCGCCTCGCCCCGCGTCATCGCCGCAACGCCGGCCAATTGCCGTTGCAGCACCAGGGGCCGCATCTTCTCGTTCGGCATGGCATCCGGCGGCGCCGCCCAGGCGCCATCCGCGCCCAGCTTCTCCGCGAAGGACCAGTCCCGTAACCGGATGGCGCCGTTCAGCACCCAGGTGTTGTGGTCGTCCTTCGCCGTGGTGCCGACGCCGCCGGTCAGCGTCACCGGCACGCCGCCCGCCGTCAGCCGCGCCCGCAGCGCCGTCTCCGCGCCATCGCCGGCGGGATAGGTTGCCTTTGCCTCCTGCAGCGCCAGGGGGCCGAGGCGCCGCCGCGTCAGGAACAGGAAGTGGGAGACGACCTCCCGCGTGAAGCCGCCCTCCGCCCGGCGTGCCAACCAACCCGCGGCGCCCTGCTGCCAGCCGCGGGGCCATGTGGCGAAGCCAACCCCGATCTCCAGCCGCTCCGGCACCAGCGCCGTCTGCCATTCCGCCAGCAGCGCCACGGCCGGCGAGGAGGCCATGGGGAAATTCACCGCCGCCCGGGCGCCCGCCGCCTCGGCCTCAGCGACGAAGCCCCGCGCCTCCTCGAGGTCGGTCGCCAGCGGCTTCTCCAGGAACACCGCCCGTCCCGCCGCCAGCGCGGCCCGCGCCAAGGGGATGTGCAGGCGGGGCGGCGTCGCCACATACAGGCACTCGCAAGCCGCGATCACCGCCTCGGCCGAGCCCAGCATCCGCACGTCGGGCGCGATCGCCGCCAGCCGCGCCGCCGCCTCCGGCGCCGGGTCGAAGACCGCGACCGGCGTCACGCTCTCCGCCGCATGAGCCAGGGCCGCGCGCAGCAGGCGCTCGCCCATGATGCCGAAACCGATGATGCCAAGCGCGATGGGGGGCGGCATGCCGATGCTCCGAAGCGGTGATTGCGCATATCCGCGACGGCGCCGTGTGGAAAGCCCGACTGGCCGGCGGGGGGGATGCCGGCTACCAAGGCGAGTGGCGCGGCCGCGGGACGCGCCCTGCCCCTCCCCTCCCGCGCAAGGGCAACGGGCCATGGCCAAGAAGGGCTTCCTCCTCGTCTTCATGCATCCGCCGCCGGGTTTCGAGGAGGAGTTCAACGCCTGGTACGACACGGAGCACATCCCGGAGCGGCTGGCGGTGCCGGGCTTCCTCACCGGGCTGCGCTACATGCATGCCAGCGGCGGCACGCCGCGCTACCTCGCCCTTTATGATCTGGAGAGTGCCGCGGTCATGGACTCGCCGGCCTATCTCCGCGTCGCACACGGCAATTCCAGCCCCTGGACCAAGCGGGTCACCGCCCGCGCCCGGGTGCAGCGCTTCGCCGGGGAGCAGGCCTGGCCGGGCGACGCCGTCACCGGCCCCGCCGCCCGGCTGCTGGTGCTGCGCTTCCGCAACCTGGCGCCGGAGCAGGCGGAGGCGGCCACCGCCGGGCTGCGCCGGCTCCATGAGGGACGCGCCGAGCTGCGCCAGCTCCGCAGCCTGGTGCAGCAGGCCGGGCCGGGGCGGTGCGACCTGCTGGGCGTCGTCGAGGCCGCGGCGCCGCTGCCCGAGGCGGTGGATGTCAGCGCCTTCGGACCGGCAGCGGCCGGGCTCGACCTGATCGCCAGCTACGCGGCGTTCTGACCGCGCCTGCCGGAAGCCGGCGCCGCCGGCCGACCTGCCGCGGCCTGGCCGCTTCAGGCCGCGCGAAATCTCGGAAGCGCCCGGCTCCTGCTCCCGCAAAGCCGCGCACCGGTGTTGCGGGGAGCGTCCGGCGCCGGGACCGTCAGCTCACCCGCTGCACGCCCCAGAAGGCATAGACCTCGGAAATCGGCTCGGTGAGCGTCCGCCGATAGGCGGTGGAGCCGAAATACTGGCCGGTCGGCAGGTAGGGCACCTCCTGGAAGGCCAGGCGCTGGATCTCCTCGGCGACGCTCTTCTGCGCCTCGAGATTCGGCGCGTCGAACCAGCTCAGCCGCAGCTCGTCGAGCTTCGGGATGTTCGGCCAGCCGAACCAGGCGCGCTCGCCATTCGCCCGGAGATACTGCATGACGCCCGGGTTCAGCCCGTCCAGCCCGTTCCAGGTGGTGTGGAACATGCTCCAGCCGCCCTTCTCCGGCGGCTCCCTGCTCGCCCGGCGCTGCACCAGCGTGCCCCAGTCGGAGACGCGGAAATCCACGTTCATGCCCAGCCGCTTGAGCTGGTCATGCGCGACCTCGCCAAGCGCGGCCAGCGCCGGCTGGTCGGTGGGCGACAGCAGCACCACCGTCTCCCCCCTGTAGCCGGCCGCCACCAGCTCGCGCTTCAGCGCCTCCATGTCCCGGGGGCCGGTGATCACCTCGATATCGGCGGTGTTGGCCAGCGGCGTGTCCGGGGTGAAGACGCCCATATCGGCGCGCCAGAGCGAGGGGTCGGCGCCCGCCGCCGCGGCCATGAAATCCGCCTGGTTGGTCGCCCGCAGCACCACCCGCCGCACCGCCGCCTTGTCGAAGGGCGGGTGCAGGTGGTTGAACACGCCGGTGCCGATGGTGCCGAGCGGCGAGGCCCGCTTGAGCAGCACCTCGCGGGAGCGGCGGAGCGCCGGGCCGAGGTCGTTCGGCGGATTCTCCCACCAATCCACCTCGCCATTGCGCAGCGCCGCGGCGGCGGTGCCGGAATCCGGCATCACCATCCATTCGACGCGGTCGAAAAAGACGCGCTTCGGCCCGGCCGCCCAGCTTGTCTCTCCGTCCGGCCGAGGCACGTAGTCCGGGTTGCGCTCATAGACCACGCGGGCGCCCACCACCCGCTCATCCGCCTTGAAGCGGAAGGGGCCGCTGCCGATGGTCTCGCGGATCTGGGTGTTCGCGTCCACCGAGGCGATCCGCTCCGGCCTGATGAACAGGGCGGAGGGGCCGATCTTGGAAAGCGTCTCCAGCATCGGGCCGAAACGCCGGCTGAGGCGGATCTCGAAGCTGCGGTCGTCCGGCGCCGTCATCGCCTCGGTGCGGGAGATGAGGGCCTGGCCCAGCGCGTCCCGCTGCGCCCAGCGCTTGATCGAGGCGATGCAGTCGCGGCCGCGCACCGGCTCGCCATCGTGGAATTTCAGCCCCTCCCGCAGGCGGAAGCGCCAGGTCAGGCCGTCCTCCTCCCAGGCCTCGACCATCTGCGGCTGCGGGCGCAGATTGCCGTCC